>NZ_CP059081.1:1662808-1995370 GCF_015602705.1 Acinetobacter lwoffii | reverse complement strand
ATATGACGTATTCACTTAAACTGAGAATGAACAAGGACGGCATTGTAGCAGAAAACTTTTACAATGCCTTGTTTTGAGGCTAAAACCGTTTACTGTTTGAACTTTGGATTCTTTTCTGCACGTTTGAGCAGAACCAATACCGCACCGGTACCACCTTGCTTTTCAGGTGCACTGACAAAAGCCAAAACATCGCGATGCTGACGCAGCCAGCCGTTGACATAGGTTTTTAAAATCGCTTCTGGACCTTTACCATGTACGATTTTAATCACGTTCTGGTTTTCATCTTTGGCGATCTGGATAATCTGCAGCACGGCTTGACGCGCTTCTTCCACGGTACAGCCATGCAGATCCACAGCTTCAAACCAGCGCAAGTTACCGGCTTTCAAGTCTTCAAACACTTTATGCTGCAAGGTGGCGATGCGATAGCTCAAGTTGGCCTGACTGCCGACAGGATTGAGCATGGCCTGAGTATCTGATAAAGCCATTGCCTCTGTTTCCAGCGGGCCAGTAGCCGCTGCACGCTTTGCCAAGATTTGTGCATCCGGCTTTTTCTTGCGTGGTTTGTCCAGTTGAACCGTATTTCCCGATTCAATTTTTTGTACGCCCTGCATTTGCTTGCGGAATAATTCCAGTTCTTCTAACGCTTCTTGCTCGACAGTCTTTTCAACAGGTGCAGCAACGACCGCAGGCGTTTGCGGCTGTGTAATTTGCTTCTTAAAAGATTTCAGCAGGTTGTACTGATCTTTAGATAATGAAGAATCGTGTTTACTCATAATGTAAAAACAAGGGAGATGCGGAATTTACAAGAATTATAGTCTGAAAATAGACAAAGGAGAACTGAATTGCGTTCATGACATTGCTGAGGATTTTAAATACGCTCGAGAATCTATGATCTACTTTTCAATATTGAAAATAAAAAAGCCCAATCCTGAGATTGGGCTTTTTTAATGCTTAGGTGAGCATTTACATTTTAAACCGCTTCAGGCTCACCAAACAGATCGCGGAAAGCATGATCCGGACGTGGTTGTTTCATGAAGCTTTCGCCGACCAGAAAGGCGTGAATATCATTTTTCTGCATCATCGCAACATCCGCAGGTGTGGCAATACCACTTTCAGTCACCAGCAGGCGTGAAGGGTCCAGTAATTTTTTCAAACGTAATGATGTGTTTAAATCGACATCAAAGGTTTTTAAATTACGGTTATTCACGCCAAGCAGACAACGATCAGAAAGCTTTAAAGCACGTGATAGTTCTTCTTCATCATGAACTTCAACCAGTACATCCAGATGATGTTCAAATGCAGTTTTGGACATTTCTTCTAACTGCTGGTCAGACAGGCAAGCTACAATCAGCAAGATACAGTCTGCATGCAGAGCACGTGCTTCAATGACCCCATAAGGGTCAATCAGAAAGTCTTTACGCAGCGCAGGCAGGTCGCAATGTGAACGGGCAATCTGAATATTGTCATCATGACCCTGGAAAAAGTCTACATCGGTCAGCACCGATAAACAGGCTGCACCTGCATCCTGATACTGTGCCGCAATTTCCGCAGGGTTAAAATTCTCGCGAATAATGCCCTTGGATGGCGAAGCTTTTTTTATTTCAGCAATCACACCAGGACGTTTCGACACTAAAGACCGGGCAAAACTACGTACAGGTGATGCACCCTGAGCCAGCTCCTCCAGATCTTTATAGCTTTTCTGCTTTAAACGTAGGGCAAATTCTTCTTTTTTACGGTCAACAATCTTGCCTAAAATTGTGTTTGCGATATTCACCATGATCAAAATCCCTGACCGAATTAAGCTTCGTAATGTTTAATGGTTTTGGTAAATTCAGACAGCACACTCATTTTTTCAAGTGCCTGACCGCCATAAATAATGTCATGTGCCAGCGCAACACCTTGCTTATAGCTGCTGGTCAAACCGGAGACATAAATACCTGCACCAGCATTCAGCGCGATCATGTTCGCTGCTTTATCACCGATGTCTGATTTCTTCTTGCCCAGCGCATCTTTGATCAAAGCCAGACTTTGCGCAGAATCTTCCACAATCAGTCCGGTCAGGGTTTGCGACTCAATATCGACCGATTCAGGAATAATTTCCCATTCAGTGACTTCACCATTTTTCAGTTCAGCAACATGAGTTGAAGAGGCAATACTGATTTCATCCAGACCATCACGTGAATGTACCACCATCACATGTTCAGCACCGAGCTGTTTCATGACTTCCGCAATCGGACGGCAGAGTTCATTGGAAAATACGCCAATGACTAAACGATTTACTCCGGCCGGATTCGTAAGCGGGCCAAGTAAATTGAAAATACTACGAATTCCTAATTCTTTACGTGGGCCGATTGCATATTTCATGGCTTGATGATGATTCGGCGCAAACAGGAAACCGACACCAACGTCACGGATACAGCGTTCAGTCTGCTGCATGTTCAGGTCCAGGTTAATCCCGGCCTGTTCCAGTAAATCCGACGAACCTGATTTGGTCGAAACGCCGCGGTTACCATGTTTGGCAATGGTTGCGCCCGCTGCTGCAATTACAAATGCAGAAGCAGTAGAAACATTAAACAGGTTCTGGCCATCACCGCCTGTACCCACGATGTCCACTAAATATGGAATATCACTGACATCAATTTTGGTAGCCAGTTCACGCATAACACGTGCAGCTGCAGTAATCTCATCAATGCTTTCGCCTTTAAGGCGTAAGCCCATCAGCAGAGCACCAATCTGGGCATCGGTCGCTTCACCTGACATGATGGCACGCATCACGTCTTGCATTTGATCCTGGGTCAGGTGAATGTTTTTAGTAATATTGCTTAAAGCTTGTTGAATATTCATAAGGTGTTCTTAGGCATAAATTTCGAGAAAGTTTTTAAAGATTTGATGACCATGCTGGCTCAGAATCGATTCAGGATGGAACTGCACGCCTTCGACCGGCAATGTCTTATGTTTCACACCCATAATTTCTTCCATGGAGCCATCCGCTTCATTGGTCCAGCAGGTGACTTCCAGGCATTCAGGCAAGGTGGCTTGATCAATTACCAGTGAATGATAGCGCGTTGCAGGAAATGGAGAAGGAAGATTGCTGAAAATCCCGGTATCACTGTGGTACATATCAGACAGACGGCCATGCATGACACGTTTGGCACGCACGATATCACCGCCAAATGCCTGCCCAATACTTTGATGACCAAGACAAACGCCCAGTAAGGGAATTTTGCCAGCAAAATGCTGAATCGCAGGAATAGAAATCCCTGCCTCACTTGGCGAGCATGGGCCGGGACCAATCACCAAATACTTGGGTTGCCATCGCTCTATATCTTCCAATGTCACGGCATCATTACGGACTACTTTTACTTCTTGATTCAGTTCGCCAAAATATTGGACGATGTTATAAGTAAAGGAGTCATAGTTGTCGATCATTAAAAGCATGAGCTTAACCTATTGAAATTAATGCACTTAACTGTGCTAATGTTGTCCAGATCGTACTTTATTTATACGTGTTGCAAGCACTTGCCTGACACAACTAAATCATTGATTTCATTGTGTGAAAATAAAGCACGCTTCATCATAGCAAAAAATAGCCCCATTCGGCGCAACAATTTCGCTCAATTTATTGGCTTTAAAAACCTGTAGATAATTAAATAAAATTTTATAATGATTTAAAGTAATAGGCTTACTAATAGAAAGATTTAAAAGGCTATTTTTTAGAGTAAAACTTAAAAATGAAAAAATGAGATCAAAGAGAGGTAAAATGCTTGATGAAAAAAACATCACTTGAATAATTAAGCTTTATATAAACTTTTCTATTGAAAGTAGATTTAAAGAAAATGCCTCATAATAGGCATACAATCCCAAATGAATCGCAAAATTTTCTTTACTGACATCTTCTAAAAAACGCTCAATTTTTAGCCAAAAGCAAGTAAAAATATAACAAAAGTAAGAAAAAGCAGCATATTTGCTATAAAAAGCTATGTTTCTTATACATTTTTATAGATACATGCACTATTTAGGTGCGCTAAAAAATAAAGCTGAAATAAAATAAATGAAGAATGCTTGAATATAGTGCATTTAGTTTTGCAGCTAGTATAATAGCCGCAAAGTATTTTTGTCACTTCATGATTTCTTATAAAGATTTCAAGATTTTATCTATACTTTTAAAAGTTGGTACGGTAATTGCTTAATAACTATCAACTGCTAACACGCACTTCACGGGTGCAACAAAAACATCGGAGCAAAATGAGCATGGCGAACAAGGTCCTTCAACTCATACAAGAAAGTGGCGCAAAATGGGTCGATTTTCGCTTTACTGATACCAAGGGTAAAGAGCAACACGTCACTTACCCAGCAGACAGTATTGATGAAGATACATTTGAAGACGGCAAAATGTTTGACGGTTCTTCAATTGCAGGTTGGAAAGGCATCGAAGCATCGGACATGATTTTACGTCCGGATGCGGCAACAGGTTTTATCGACCCGTTCTTTGCAGAGCCAACAGTTGTTGTAACTTGTGACGTCATCGAGCCATCAACTGGTCAAGGTTATGATCGTGACCCACGTTCGATTGCGCGCCGTGCAGAAGAATATTTGAAATCTACCGGTATCGGTGATACTGCATTCTTTGGTCCAGAACCAGAATTCTTCGTATTTGACGAAGTAAAATGGGAAATCGACATGTCTGGCGCGCGCCATACATTGATCGCTGAAGAAGCTGCTTGGTCAACTAACAAAGACTACGAAGGCGGTAACTCTGGTCACCGTCCACGCGTAAAAGGCGGTTACTTCCCAGTTCCTCCTGTAGATTCTTCACATGACATGCGTGCAGACATGTGTGCGCGTATCGAAGACATCATGGGTCCAGGTCGTGTAGAAGTACATCACCACGAAGTTGCTTCTTGCCAGTTAGAAATTGGTGTGAGCTTCAACACTATGGTGCGTAAAGCAGACGAAGTTCAACAGTTCAAATATGCGGTTTGGAACGTTGCGCATCAATATGCAAAAACAGCAACCTTTATGCCTAAACCAATGGTTGGCGATAACGGTTCTGGTATGCACGTGCATATGTCGATCTCTAAAGACGGCAAAAACCTGTTTGCTGGTGATGAATATGCAGGCCTTTCAGAAATGGCGTTGTACTTCATCGGTGGTGTAATTAAACATGCCCGTTCTTTGAATGCGATCACTAACCCTTCTACAAACTCGTATAAGCGTTTGGTTCCACATTTCGAAGCACCGATTATGCTTGCTTACTCAGCGCGTAACCGTTCTGCATCTATCCGTATTCCTTACGTGTCTAGCCCGAAAGGCAAGCGTATTGAAGCGCGTTTTCCAGATCCAATGATGAACCCGTACCTAGGTTTCGCGGCATTGTTGATGGCTGGTCTTGACGGTATTCAAAACAAGATCCACCCAGGTGAAGCTGCTGACAAGAACTTGTACGATCTTCCACCGGAAGAAGAAGCAAAAATCCCTACAGTGGCGCATAGCCTGGATATGGCGCTTGAAGCACTTCAAGCGGATCATGATTACCTGTTAAAAGGTGGCGTGTTCACGAAAGAAATGCTTGATGCTTATATCGAGCTTAAAACTGAAGAAGTTCGTCGTCTAAACACGACTACTCACCCAGTTGAATTTGATATGTACTACAGCTTGTAATTCATCACGAATTAAAGCGAAGAAAACCCGCGCATGTCGCGGGTTTTTTTGTATCATCTATTTATAATTTTAAATGATTGATGGGCTTAAATGGCACAACGTAAAAAGCACACCAGCTTTTATCCATGGATTGATCCAAAAGATCATAACAAAGGTTTTAAGTTGAACTTCTCTGAAGTGACTTATCTTGAAGTGGGGCGGACTCCCGAGGGTTATAAGCAGGCTCAATTTGTGGCGCTGAAAAATCCTGAAATAGCGCTGGATTATGCTTATCCAGAATCATTTTATTTGAGTGCTGAAGGTTTTATTTTAATTAAAACCCCACAAGGCAAATATGAAATCATTGCAAAAACAGATAACTGTTAACAATGAATAGTCGTTCTAGAAATCAAAATCAGCGTGTGTTGCTGTCAACTCTGCCTGTTGAGTTAAAACCGTGGCTGTATGCATCGGGTTCACTCACGCAACAACTGACCGATTTGGCGCAAGGACAATTCCATGTCGAGCCAATTCAAGAGCATTTTCAGCGTTTAGGCTTTGCCAATGCCAAATGGATGCAGATGTCACATCAGCATACTTCCTGGGTGCGTGAAAGTTATCTCTACGGCTCGGAACAGTCTCCTTGGGTGAAAGCCAAAAGCATCTTTCCGATTTTAAGCCTGCAAAAAAAAGCCCGAATTTTTCAGCATATTGGCACCAAACCGATTGGCTGGTTTCTGTTTCAGCGCACCAATCCACTCTGCCAGCGTCGGGTGGTACTTTTAGATGAGGGCTGGACCCGTCAGAGCTGCTATACTTGGCACGGCTGTAAATTTATCGTACAAGAGACATTTTTACCGGCATTTGAACACTTTATACAAAATTCACGGGCTTGATTTTTATGGCAACCGCACAAGCAATCACCTGGCGTGAGCGTCTTAGCGCCTATTATTATCTTTGTCGTTTTGATAAACCGATTGGCACTGAACTGGTCTTTTGGCCTACCATGTGGGCGCTGTGGATTGCCGCTCAGGGGATGCCACGTATTGAAATTTTAATTCCCATGATTTTGGGTGTGATTTTTATGCGGGCGGCAGGCTGTGCCATTAATGATTTTGCTGACCGTAAAGTCGATGCACATGTGGAGCGTACTAAAAACCGTCCGCTAGCGACTGGGATTATCAGTGCCAAAGAAGCTGTGATGGTATTTCTGGTTTTGGTGTCTGCCAGTGCCTGCCTACTATTTTTTCTGCCAATCGAAACTTTTTACTGGTCATTTGGGGCTTTATTTTTAGCGTTTATTTATCCTTTTATGAAGCGCTATACCCATTTACCTCAAGTCTTTTTGGGTGCAGCATTTTCCTGGTCGATTCCGATGGCTTATACCGCAGTTGGACAAATGCCGGATTTAACCTGCTGGCTTCTATATTTTGGTAATCTGGCCTGGACCGTAGCCTATGATACCCAATATGCAATTGCAGATCGTGAATACGATTTAAAGATTGGGGTGAAATCAACCGCGATCTTATTTGGTCGATATGATATTCAGATCATTAGCGCTTTGCAGGCCATTAGTATTCTTTTGATTGCTGTGGCACTTTGGCTAGAGAATTTATTGCTTCCATTTGGCCTGGCTGCATTAATTGTTGTCGCTCTTGATTTTATTTACCAAGGGTTAAAAACACGGAATAAAGATCCACAGCTTTGTTTCTGGGCGTTCCGTCATAACCGCTGGATTGGATTCATAATCTTTGCTGGAATTTTTCTGGCTCTTTGGTACTAACCGTCTATCGGCTAATAACAAAAGCGTCCTATAAGGATGCTTTTTGTATTGCCTAATCTATAAGGCTTGAGCTATGACTTTATTTTGTTATATTGAGCAGTGTAATTAAATGACGAAATTAAAGCAGGTTTGTTATGTCCGAGCAGCCACAGCCCCGCAGTGTCAAAAAGCTTTTGATCTTCGGTACGCTTGCACTTTGTATTCCGGTATTTTTAATTAGTATGGCATTTCTTGCAGTGAATAGTGATGCTAAAAATCAGGAAAAATACAAGCAGCAGCAGGCAGATATGATTGCGCGTATTGAAGCACGAGAAGCTGCGGAAAAGCTCAAAGCAGAGCAGGATGTTAAGGCAGATTCAACTCAAGCTGCGTCTGAAAGTAGTGCAACAGCACCTTAATCTATCTAGAATCCCTTTGCACTTGTCTAATACTGCAAATGTCTGTGTAGTAGATAGTTGCATGGGTTTCTGCAAACGATGATTTGACTGTAGATATTCGATACTTAGTAATTAGGCAAGCCGTATTCTAGAATGGAAAAATATAGCCACCCATCATCCGATCGGTGGCTATATTTAAATCATCTTAAAGCAATTCTTTGCGCAATTGTTCTGAAGATTTAATTGAAAGTAGGGCAGGTGCTACATCTAGGGCTGTTTTGGCACCATATTGCTGAGTTTGATTCAGACGGTAGCAGGCACGGGCATAAGCCACTAGAACACTTGCAGTAAACTCTGGATTGCTATTCAGCTTTAAAGAAAACTCAATCACCTGTTTTTGTGCATCACTGGTATTACCACTACGAATGACAAAACCGCCATGTGGCATATCTTGGTGATCTTTCAGTAAAGTTTCCTCACTGATAAAATTCACAGTCGTATTATAATCTGCAAAATAATCAGGCATGCTGACGATGGTTTGTTCAACTGTTGCTGCATCAGCTCCTTGTTCCAAGACCACATAACAGTCACGATGATGTTTATCTTTGGTGCTTAACTCAGGTCGTGCGCCACTGCGGACTTGTTCAATAGCATCAGTGGATGGAATAGTATATTGCACACCGGCTTTTACACCCGGTACACGGCGGATCGCATCTGAATGGCCTTGACTTAAGCCTTTACCCCAAAAAGTATAAGTTTCGCCATCTGGTAATAATGCTTCACCAAATAAACGGTTAATCGAGAACATGCCGGGATCCCAGCCAATAGAAATCATGGCTGTTTTTTTGTTAGCAAGGGCAGGTGCATCGACTGCAGCATAGTATTCCGGAATACGTGCATGCGTATCAAAACTATCTACAGTATTGAATTTACTTGCAAAGATGGGAGCCTGTTGTGGCAAGTCATCTTTAGAGCCGCCACAAAGAATCAGCACATCAATTTTATCGCTAAAATCATTTAATAGTGCATCCATGCTATACACTTGAGTTTCTGCAAAGCAAGGAGAGACGCTGCTTGGTGAGCGGCGAGTAAAAATACCGACAAGCTGCATATCAGGATTTTTTTGGATGGCAGTTTCAACACCGCGGCCAAGATTACCGTAACCCGCGATACCAATACGAATAGAATTTTGCATAAATAAATGATCACTGAATAAAAAAACAACGCCAAAAATAAGCAAGGTGATGATGGCCGGAAATGAAACAGGCCAATCAGGTCATCTGACTTATATTTTGTTTTCGAAAGGATTATAGAGCGATAACTTAAACTTTATCACCCTAATCCTACAGAAAGGCAGGTTTAACTGAGAATGCTTGTGATGAGACGCTAAATTGGACGAAGATTGGCTAATTTTGAAGCACTAAAAGCTGCCGAGAAATTAAAAGCGGAGCAGGAGGCTTTGATCAATCCAATTCAAGCTGCACCGGAAAGTACCGCAATTGCAGCTTAACTTATCTTAAATCCCTTTGCAGTTGTCTTATAATTGGAATCTGGGTGTATCGAATCACGGTATAGCCTGCTGCAATCAGCATGGCATCGCGTTCAGCATCTTCCTGCTCTTTGCCAATATGGCTCGGATCATCCAGTTCGACAATTGCCACTACATTATATTCACGATCAAGTACGACGAAGTCTGTGACTTTGCGATTAAATTGATTGCGCATTTTCATCTGATCGTGCGTGATCAAAGCGCTAAACGCGACTTGTGCCAGAATGTGATGATGGGGAAAGGCATCTTTTAGACGTGTAAACATCCTGCTTTCAAAAGCAGTAATGACGCGCTTTGGATAGAATTTCTTTTGACGGGTGAAGAGATGCGGAAAGAGCAGGCAAACTAATGCAAATGTTGCCAGGCAGCCAATCACAAAAAATATAAACTGACTCAAATCAAACACAGATCACAAATAGGGGAGAATAAAAAACCCACTTCGCAATGAGTGGGTTTTTAGAATCTTGGCTCTCCCACCTGGGCTCGAACCAGGGACCTGCGGATTAACAGTCCGTCGCTCTACCGACTGAGCTATGGGAGAATAGATTGGCTCTCCAACCTGGGCTCGAACCAGGGACCTGCGGATTAACAGTCCGTCGCTCTACCGACTGAGCTATTGGAGAATCTGACAGCGATTATAGAGAGATTTGAAAAGGGGTCAAGGCACTTTTGGAAAAAAGCAGCATAAATTGAATCAAGTGTTTTAAAAATAGTCGAAAAGGTTTGTAGTTCAAACTGTTATGTTTATGTAAACCGGCCCTAACAGCAAAATCGTGATCAGCCTTAATTTTGATAAGTGATCTGGAGCATAAGAAATGAGCGGTTGATCGCGCATATAAATCAATATGATCTCAATTTAAAAAATACAGCTATAAAAAAACCCACTTCGCAATGAGTGGGTTTCTTCAGAATTTTGGCTCTTCCACCTGGGCTCGAACCAGGGACCTGCGGATTAACAGTCCGTCGCTCTACCGACTGAGCTATGGAAGAATAGATGGCTCTCCAACCTGGGCTCGAACCAGGGACCTGCGGATTAACAGTCCGTCGCTCTACCGACTGAGCTATTGGAGAATCTGATCGGCATTTTAGGGATGAATGACCAGGTCGTCAATCAATTAATGTAAAGAAATGAATTGTTTGCTTCATAAATATTCATTTAGAGCCTAAAAATAAAAAAATCACCCGAAATGGGTGATTTTTTTAGCAAAGAAATAAAAAATTATTTCTCAACACCTGCAGGCTGACCTGCATATTTCGCATTTGCATAATCCCAGTTTACTAGGCTTTCTAGGAAAGTAGAGATGTACTTAGGACGAGCATTACGGAAATCGATGTAGTAAGCGTGTTCCCAAACGTCAATCGTCAACACTGCAATTTTACCGTGCGCCATTGGCGTATCAGCATTTGAAGTTTTCATGATTGAAAGCTGACCGTTTACTTCGTCAGCCACTAACCAAGCCCAACCTGAACCAAATTGAGTAATTGCAGCAGCAGCAAATTCTTCAGCAAATTTTTCATAAGAACCGAATGCTTCGTCAATTTTCGCAGCCAAAGTACCAGTTGCTTTACCGCCACCGTTTTTAGCCATACAGTTCCAGTAGAAGGTGTGGTTCCAAACTTGAGCCGCGTTATTGAAAACACCTGCTTTAGAAGCATCACCAGCAGTTGCTGTAATAATTTCTTCTAGAGTTTTGCCTTCAAGCTCAGTACCAGCGATCAGGTTATTCAGGTTAACCACATACGTATTGTGGTGTTTGTCGTGATGGTATTCTAAAGTTTCCTTGCTGATGTGTGGAGCAAGATCTTCGTAGCCATAAGGTAATGCTGGTAAAGTAATGGTTGTCATGTTCTCAATTCCTTGCATTTTGCTGGGTTTTAACAATAAGTGGCTTTATTGTAATAGATAATCGGGCAGAAATGGGCATCGTGTATAAATAACAATACAGAATAAAGCCTGAAAATATATGAATAAAGCCACTGATCATAACCGTCAGTCGAATTAAATCGGATTGTTTAATTCGAAATAATCATACTCAATATTAAACTGTTCTGAAATAGCCTTGCCAAGGCGTTGCACACCGTATTTTTCAGTCGCATGATGGCCACAAGCATAATAATGCACATTCAGTTCCTGAGCTTCATAAAAGGTCCGTTCAGACACTTCGCCCGAAATATAGGCATCACAGTTCTGTAGTGCTGCTTTTTGAATATAATCCTGCGCACCACCGGTACAGAAACCGACTTTATGGATTTGAGTTTGGTCAGCAGGAAGATGAATCGCATCAAATCCCAGCTTTTCTGAAACATAATTTTTAAAATCTTCTGGACTCATCGGCTGTTTTAAATAGCCAATATTGCCAATCGGACGTTTTTCACTCGGATCAAGCTGTTCGATATTTTCGAGTTCCAATAAATCCGCAATGGCAGCATTATTCCCCAATGTTGGATGGCTGTCTAAAGGCAGATGATAGCCAACCAGTGAGATATCATGTTGAATCAGGGTTTTAATACGCTTACCACGCATGCCGGTAATTGGATAGGCTTCACCTTTCCAGAAATAGCCATGATGCACCAGCAATAAATCTGCACCTTGCTCAATTGCGGCTTCAATTGCACTCTGGGAGGCGGTCACGGCACAGAGGATTTTATTCACCTCGGATTTGCCTTCAATCTGCAGGCCATTCGGTGCATAGTCCTTAAATTCACGTGCTGCCAAAGTCTGGTCACACCATTGAATAATATCGTTCAAATTCGCCATAAAATTCCTGTAAGTTTAAAAACTTGCCCATATTTATCTATAGGTCTAATTGTAACTAAAGCTGCACAAATCTCTGTGGAATTTTTTGTGTTTAGTTATGTATTTCGCATTACAATAGGACACAAATTACTTAGTCATCAACGAATTAAAATATTTTAGAGGATAGCAACGTGCGCCGCACCTTTACATGGTTACCCTGGGTGTTACTGATTTTAGTCATTATCGGTTTTTTGGGGTGGCAACAACTACAAAAACCAAAGGCACCAGTTGCGCCAGATGGTGTCAAAATGCCTGCTGAAAAAGTAGAGCCGTTGATTGATACGTCGCGCTCAGGAGGCGTGGTCTCCTATAGTGCTGCTGTAAAAGTGGCAGCACCCGCTGTCGTGAATATTTTTACTACTCAAAAAGTCAAGCAACAGGCGCATCCTTTACTGACCGATCCGGTATTTCGTGAATTCTTTGGCGATCAGTTGCCTGACCAGTATGGACAAAGCCCGAATGAAAACAGTTTAGGTTCGGGTGTAATTGTACGTCCAGACGGTTATATCCTGACCAATAACCACGTGATTGCACAGGCCGATCAGATTGTAGTGGCTTTGCAGGATGGACGTCGTGCTGAAGCCAAGGTGGTCGGAACTGATCCGGATACCGATCTGGCTGTGATCAAGATTGAACTGACGCAATTGCCAGTTTTGCCATTTAAACTCAGTGGCAATGAAGTCGGTGATGTGGTTCTGGCCATTGGTAATCCTTTTGGTGTTGGGCAAACCGTGACGCAGGGGATTATCTCGGCAACGGGCCGTTCAGACTTGGGTATTAATACCTATGAAGACTTTGTGCAGACTGATGCTGCAATTAACCCGGGTAACTCGGGTGGTGCGCTGATTGATGTCGCCGGTAATTTAATTGGTGTGAATACTGCAATCTTCTCGCAGTCTGGTGGTTCGCTGGGGATTGGTTTTGCCATTCCGGCCAAAATCTGTCAGCAGGTGATGAATGCCATTTTGAAAGATGGCCGTGTGGTTCGTGGCTGGTTAGGGATCAGCTTATTACCTGCAGAGCGTGATGATGTTCTGCAACCTAAAGAAAAAGGCGTAACTGTCGCAGAAGTGCTACCGGATGGACCTGCTGCCAAGGCTGGAATCCAGCGTGGCGATAAGATTATGAAAGTAAATGAGGAAGAGATTAGTTCTGCCTCACATCTGATTAATTTTGTGGCCTTGCAAAAGCCAAACAGTACCATTCAGATTGAAATTGAGCGGGCAGGAAGAACCATGATCCTAGAGGTTGTGGTGACTGAACGTAAGGCACAAAACAGTGCTTCACAATATATTCCTCTGCCAGGCCAATAAGTTTGATTAAAAAAAATCCCTCATGATGAGGGATTTTTTTTATACTTTCTTTCAGCATGTTCTGATACAAAAGTGAAATATTAAGCGTTTTATAAATCATTTAGCTTAGTGAAATAACATTAAAAGAGAAAATAAAAATGAATTTTATGACGGCAGATCAGGCCAAAATTTTATCTAATGTTGCTAACCTGAATATTGAAATGTATAAGCCACGTCTGGCGCAACTGATTGAAGATAATGCCCGGCAAGGCAATACAGCGGTACTGACAGTTTTTCCCAAACATCTGCCTTTGGAAGATATCCGTGCCTTGTCTGCCGAGTTAACAGATCTGGGTTATAACGTACGTTTTGAAGTACAAGAATTTTATTACAGCTTTAATGTCTACTGGCTGTAATTTTAACAGTTGTTCAAAAAAGGTCCTGTTTAGGCATATATTTTGCTGCGTTCATCTCATATTTAAACTATGAGAAATTTATGTCTTTATTTATTAATCATGCAGCACAGGCAGATGCACCTTATGTGGTGCTTTCGTCCGGACTGGGCGGACATGCCAGTTTCTGGAATCCTCAAATTAGAGTTTTACAGCAGCATTTTCATGTGGTTACTTATGACCAGGAAGGCTGTCATTCAGATTCTGAACTCTTGCCCACGCCTTATTCGATCGACCATATGGCCGGCCAGATTCTGGATTTATTGATCAATGATGGCATTCGAGAGTTTCATTTTATCGGGCATGCGTTGGGCGGACATATCGGCATGCAACTGGCGACCTATCAGGCTGAAAGAAAGTTTAAGCTGCTCAGTTTGACCATGTTAAATGCTTGGGGAGAGCTGGATGCTCATACTCAGAAGTGTTTCGAAGCCCGGACTTCGTTATTGCTCAATAGCGGGGCAGAGGCATATGTGAGAGCACAGGCTTTATTTCTTTATCCGCCGCAGTGGATTTCAACCCATATTGATCAGTTAACCGAAGCAGAAAATAAGCAGCTCCTTGACTTTCCACCGATCAAAAATGTTCTGGCACGCCTACAAGCCGTGCAGACTTTTAAACTAAACACAGAACATCAACAGGCACTCAAAGATATTCCTATACATCTGCTTGCCAATCAGAATGATTTCCTGGTGCCTTATCAACGGTCACAGCAATTACAGCAATGCTTGCCGCATAGTCAGCTAAGTTTGCTTGCTACAGGTGCACATGCATCTACTGTGACCGAGACAGATCAGGTGAATCAACTGATCCTTTCATTCCTGATTACCCCTTAGTTTGAAGATTTTTTTAAAGCCAGACCTCGTGTCTGGTTTTTTATTTTTTCTAATCAATCATTTTTGTAGCATCAGCATGGTTTTTACTTCGAATTGATGCATGAACTGCAAATGCAAAAATTGCTACGAGTGCACTTGAATGAAACAATATGTTCAAAATTGACTCATAGGTAAAAATGGTTATTTTACTAAAAATTCAAAAAATAAAATATTAAGTAATTGATAATTATAAATTAAATATAGTTGGCACACGCTTTGCAATGTTTATCTTGTAAATAAAATTCCCGAAGTGGAATCAGAATTTTGAATAAGTGTTAAAAATAATGAGGTGTGAAAATGAAAATAGGTGTCTTCTGTCCAATCGGAAATAATGGCTGGTTACTCTCTGAAAATGCACCGCAGTACATGCCGACTTTTGAGTTAAACAAACAAATCGTACAGCGCGCTGAGCACTATGGTTTCGATTTCGCACTTTCTATGATCAAGCTGCGTGGCTTTGGTGGCAAGACTGAATTTTGGGAACATAACCTGGAAACTTTCACCCTAATGGCAGGTCTTGCTGCTGTCACCAGCAAAATTAAAATTTTCGCAACTGCCGCAACTCTGGTGATGCCACCTGCAATTGTCGCGCGCATGGTATCAACTATTGATTCGATTTCAAATGGTCGTTTTGGTCTAAATGTGGTGACCGGCTGGCAACCACCTGAATATACCCAAATGGGTATGTGGCCAGGTAATGACTATTTTGGTAAACGCTATGAATATCTGTCTGAATATGTACAAATTCTGCGTGAACTTTGGGCGACTGGTAAGTCAGACTTTAAGGGCGAACATTTCCAGATGGAAGACTGTCGTGTCAGCCCTCGCCCGCAAGCAGACATGAAAATCATCTGTGCTGGTCAGTCTGATGCCGGTCTGGAGTTTTCTGCGCAATATGCTGACTACAACTTCGTGTTTGGTAAAGGGCTGAATACACCGACCGCTTATGCAGAAATTAATGATCGCCTAAAAGAAAAAACAGATGTGACGGGTCGTGATGTACAGACTTATGTGCTGTTTATGGTCATCGCGGCAGAAACTGATGAAGAAGCTCAAGCCAAATGGCAACACTATAACGATGGCGCAGATATGGAAGCGATTAACTGGTTGATGAATCAGGGCGGGAAAGACACGACTTCCGGTGCAGATACCAATATCCGTCAAATGGCGTCTAGCGTATCTCCAGTGAATATCAATATGGGAACCTTGGTAGGTTCTTATGAAAATGTGGCACGAATGTTGGATGAAATTGGCGAGATCAAGGGCACTGAAGGTGTGTTGCTGACCTTTGATGATTTCGTTCAGGGTGTAGAAGATTTCGGTCAGAAAATCCAGCCATTGATGAAATGCCGTGACCATATTGTGATTGAGGGTGAAGCACCTGTACTGGAGAAAAGCGCATGAGTGAATTAGTGGTAAGGGCCGGTTTTACTGAAAAACTCGGTACCGGAAAATCGCTTAAAGCTGAGCCTGAACCAATCTGCCTTGCACCTGAACAGACTGCCCTGATTGTGATTGATATGCAAAATGCCTATACCTCGCAGGGCGGCTATCTGGATCTGGCGGGCTTTGATGTCTCAAAGACCAAACCAGTCGTAGAGAACATTAAAAAGGCAGTCGATGGAGCGCATGCGGCCGGTATTCAGGTCATCTATTTTAAAAATGGCTGGGATGCAGAATATAAGGAAGCAGGTGGTACGGATTCTCCGAATTTCCATAAATCCAATGCCTTAAAGACCATGCGTAAACGTCCTGAATTACAGGGTCAATTGTTAGCAAAAGGCAGTTGGGATTTTGAGCTGATTGATGAGTTAAAGCCACTGCCACAAGACCTGGTGATCGAAAAGCCACGTTATAGCGGTTTCTTTAATACCGCGCTGGACAGCATGTTACGTGTGCGTGGTATTCGTAATCTGGTCTTTGTCGGGATTGCCACCAACGTTTGTGTAGAGTCGACACTACGTGACGGCTTCTTTCTGGAGTATTTCGGTGTAGCACTTGCCGATGCCTGTCATCAGGCAGGTCCAGTCGAAGCCCATGAAGCCAGTCTGTATAACATCAAGACCTTCTTTGGCTGGGTGTCAGATACTGCAAATTTTGTCGATACCTTTCAAAAAGAAAGTGAGTCACTAAAAGAAACTGAATTGGCTGTAAGCGCGTAAAGAATTAAAGAACAGAATTAAGGAAAAAATAGTATGCCTAAAGAAATCATTATTCCAGCAGGAACATCGAAACCATTAGCACCGTATGTACCGGCAACCAAGGCAGACAATATTGTGTATGTATCCGGTACATTGGCCTTTGATGAAAATAATAATGTGGTGCATGTCGGTGATGCCGCAGCACAGACCCGTCATATTCTGGAAACCATCAAGCGTGTGATTGAAGAAGCAGGCGGCAGTATGGATGACGTGACCTTTAACCATGTCTTTGTCAAAGACTGGGCAGATTATGCTGCGATTAATGCAGTTTATGCAGAATATTTCCCGGGAGATAAACCGGCACGTTATTGCGTACAGACAGGTTTGGTCAAACCTGATGCGCTGGTCGAAATTGCTTCGATTGCCCATGTATAAGCCGATCCACCTGATTCAATCTCATTACTAGATGCCCCAGGTCTGAAACTGAATATTGACTTGGGGGCGGGAGAACAGCATGAATGCCAAACTATCTAAAATCATCACAGAGACAGTTGCAGAAAATAAAGCATTAAATAAGGTTTTGGCGACTAACGCATCGGGTGACATCTTTACCCAGGTCGATCAGCAGATTTTCCGTCAGGGCATGTCTAATCTAGGTGCTGCAGTGAATGTCATTACCACGCAAGGCGATGCAGGAATGGCTGGATTTACCGCTTCGGCCGTATGTAGCGTGACGGATACACCACCAACGTTACTGGTGTGCCTGAACCGTTCTGCGTCAGTCTATGAAACCTTTAAAAAGAATCAGGTGTTGTGTGTGAATACCCTGGCATCACATCAACAAAATCTTTCCAATCTGTTTGGTGGAAAAACACCAATGGCAGAGCGTTTCAGTCAGGGGAACTGGAAAACTTTGGTGACCCAGTCGCCTGTACTTGAAGATGCCTTAGTCAGTTTTGACTGCGAGGTGGTCCAATGTTTATCCGTAGGCAGTCATGACGTGCTGTTCTGTGAGGTGAAAGCCATGTGCCAGAGTCAAGGCAATGCGCTGATGTACTTCAACCGTTCTTACTGTGAGCCACACAAAATGTGCTAATTCAATTCAATCCTAATCAAGGAGGGGAAGCCGATGCAAGAAAAAGAAACGTGGTTTCCAAAATTTAAGCCTTACCAAGGCAATCTCGATACCACACCCGTGCAAACAGATGAATATCTGCCTGCTGGAAAAAGTATTATTCTCGGGTTGCAGCATGTGTTTGCCATGTTTGGCGCAACCGTGCTGGCACCCTTATTAATGGGGTTTGATCCCAATCTCACGATTTTCATTACCGGGATTGGGACCATTTTATTTTTCCTGATCACGGGCGGTCGATTGCCTAGTTATCTGGGATCCAGCTTTGCCTTTATTGGTGCGGTCGTCGCAGTTACAGGTTATTCCGGAGTTGGTGCGAATCCTAATATCGGACTGGCGCTTGGCGGTACCATTGCTTGCGGTATTGTCTATGCCTTGATTGGTCTGCTGGTCATGAAAACCGGTACCAACTGGATTGAAAAACTGATGCCGCCAGTAGTGACAGGCGTGATTGTGATGATCATTGGTTTGAACCTGGCGCCAGTCGCAATTAAGAGTGTTTCAGCGAACCAGTTTGATTCGTGGATGGCATTAATCACCATTATCTGTATCAGTGTGATTGCTGTGTTTACCCGAGGAATGGTACGCCGTCTGTTGCTGTTATTGGGCTTGTTATCTTCCTATCTGATTTACTTCCTTTTCACAAACGTCATGGGCTTCGGATCTGCGATTGATTTTACCAAAGTCAGTGAAGCAGCATGGTTTGGTTTGCCGAATTTCCAGAGTCCGGTCTTTGAAATGAATGCCATGCTGATGATTGCACCAGTGGCCATTATTCTGGTTGCAGAAAATCTTGGGCACTTTAAAGCAGTATCCGCAATGACTGGTAAAAATCTGTCGCCGTATATGGGACGCGGTTTCTTTGCAGATGGGGTTTGTACTTCATTATCCGCTTCTGTCGGCGGTACCGGGATGACCACTTATGCTGAAAATATCGGTGTGATGGCAGTGACCAAAGTGTACGCCACCACCGTGTTTATTTTTGCCGGGATCTTCGCTATTTTGCTGGGACTTTCACCTAAATTTGGTGCGGTGATCAGTACCATTCCAGTAGCTTTATTGGGTGGCGCATCGATTGTGGTCTTCGGGTTGATTACTGTGGCGGGTGCCAAAATCTGGGTGGATAACCATGTTGATTTTACCAAGAACAGTACCCTGATTATTGGTGCGGTGTGTCTGATTATGGGGACAGGTAATTATAGCTTGCAGATTGGTGGTTTCGATTTGGGTGGTATCGGTACTGCGACTTTGGCTGCGATTTTGTTGAACCTGTTCCTAAATCGTGGTGAAGATAAAGAATTGCCTGAACCTGCATCGACCGCAACAGAAGTTGAGGTTAAGCCAGTCGCTTAATATAAGGAGTATTTTTTGAGTCATACAGTTGCATTTTTAGGACTTGGGGCAATGGGCTGGCATATGGCCTCCCATTTGCCAAAACTCGGACATCCGGTTTGGGTCTGGAACCGGACTGAACAGAAAGCGCTAGATCATGCTCAATCTTTCAGGACTCAGGCAGTGGGTATTGAACAGGCGGTTCAGGCAGATTTTATTTTTTCTTGCTTGCCGACCAGTCAGGATGTAGAGAAGCTAATTGCTGCACATCCACCTAAACCGGGTGCAATCTGGATTGACTATACCAGCGGTGTACCAGAATCGGCCCAAAAACTGGCAAATCGATTGGAGCAACAGGGAAGCTATTACCTGGATGCTCCGGTATCTGGTCAGACTGTTGGGGCAGAAAAAGGCACTTTAACCGTGATGGTGGGAGGAAGTGAATCTGCCTTTACGCAAGCCAAACCGGTCATTGCTGCTTTTGCTGGGTTGATTGAATATGTGGGAGAAAGTGGTTCCGGTTTTGCAGTGAAAGCCATTAACAATACTTTGATGGCTACGCATTTATGGGCGCTGGCTGAAGGCTTAACTGTACTGAAAGGGCAGGGAGTTGACTTAAGCAGTGCGTTGAACTGTATTAATCATTCCAGTGGTAAAAGTAGCATGTCGGAAAATATCATGGCGCAGCGTGTACTGAGCCGTGAGTTTCATAAAACCTTTGCGCTGGATTTATTGCAGAAAGATATTGGTATTGCTTTAGAACTGGTGCAACAGCAGCAACTGGATTTATCAGTGATGTCTTTGGTTCAGCAGCAGTTTCAGCAGATTGCCAGACCTCAGGCCAGCCAGCTGGATTTTTCCGCTGCGGTACAAGGATTGGAACAACGTACGCAAATTGAATTAAGGGGATAAAGTTTTTATTAAAACCTGTTATTAAGAGAAATAATTAATTTTCAATTAAGTTCATCGCAATAGATTTCTTTACCTAAAATATAAAAATCCGGGGATTTAAAATTCCCGGATTTTTATTTCAATTGCTTTAAATAGCCTAAGCTAATTTTAATATGACAAGCTCAAACAATTTAAATAAATATCTTAATTTTGTTGATTCGTCTCATATTCCTGAATGACTTCAAGCGCGGCACGAAACGCTTCCTGGGTTGCCGGTGCACCGCAGTAAGGCAGGCTATGCAACAACACTTCCTGAATTTCCTCAACCGTTGCGCCGTTATTTAGGGCACCTCGCACATGACCTTTTAGTTCAGTGGGACTTTTTTGCGCGGTTAGAAATGCAATGGTAATTAAAGAACGATATTTACGCGGTAAAATACCTTCACGTTGCCAGGTCGAACCCCAGGCATGTTCATTAATCCAGTCCTGTAATGGCTGGGTAAAAGGCACGGTATTTTCCTGAGCACGCTGCACAAAGCTTTCCCCCATTACTTCAGTACGGACTTTCAAGCCATTTTCATAATCTTGTTGTGACATGCTTTATCCTCAATTTTATTATTGCTTTAGCTTAACGCTTTTAAGCCAAAATACTATCGTGCAATAGTCGTAAAAAAAAGTGGCTGAAAAGCCACTTATGAAGCTTCCAAAGTGAGGTATTGAAACATGGCTCCACTCTGGAATTTATGACACCTTTGATCAAAAGTTTGATTTAAGGTGATACTGAGTGTGAAGGATCAGTTTGCACTGAAGTATCGGTACCTGTAGCATCTTCCTTGATGAGATACGGATTCTCAAGCTCTAATACCTCATTCAAATGTAGATCGAATACATCGGTCAACATGCTGTCATAACGGCGCGCATTATAGTGCAGCAGTTTTTCTGCTTCCTGATCATTAATAAAGCCTTGTAGCTGTGCATCGGCTACATGCTCAGCAAAACTGAGTCCTTTAAATTGTCCTTTATTTTCAGCTTTTTTAAAGCAATCCCAGAGTTTTTCAATCTCGAGTAGCAGATTGAAAGTAGATTCCATACGGCCAGTGACATCATTTTCATTAATATTATAGTAGACATGTTTTTTGAGTGACTGCCGGAAAGCATTGTTTTCCATCATGCTGTTTGCTACCTGTTGTTTCAGCTGGTCTGATGGTTTCTGTACCGGACGGCCAAATGGGAAACATAGCAGTTTGACCATGCCTGCTGCTGCACCTGATGGAAAGTTGGCAAACAGGTCAAAAAATGCTTCTTGCGCTGTATACAGAGACTTTTCTACCGCAAGCTGTGCATGTAAACGCTCATCTTCAGTCTTTTTGCTATGCTCAAAATATTTCAGAATTGAGGAAGCAATAAACAGATGTGCATGAATATCGGCCAGACGACCCGAAAGCATTTCCTTACGTTTGATATCCCCTGCGAGTAAACCTAGGCACATATCCGCAGTTAAAGCAAAGTTGGCACTCAGCCGATTAATGATCTTATAATAAGGCTGGGTGAAATCAACCGCACTTTGCGGCGCAGCACTTGAGCCACCTGTAAAGGCATAGGCAAAGGAGCGAGCAGTCCGGTTAAAGGTGTAACCCAAATGCTTAAACAGCAAGTTATCAAAAGGATTTAGAGCCGCTGCCGAGTCTTCTGCCTGTAAGAGCTGTAATTCTTCATATAGATAAGGATGGCAGCGTATTGAACCCTGTCCAAAAATCATCAAGGAACGACTGAGAATATTGGCGCCTTCGACGGTAATGGAGACTGGAATTGCCTGATAGTAAGGTGCCAGAAAGTTACGCGGCCCCATCTGAATGGCACGACCACCGACCACATCCATGCCGTGATTGACCACTTTACGCATGCCTTCAGTTGCATAGTATTTGGCAATCGCCGTCATTACGGCAGGCTTGCCACCCTGATTCAGACCACAGGTGACCAGATAACGGAAGGCTTCCAGCATATAGGTGTCACTGGCGATTTCACTATTGGCTTCCTGAACACCCTCAAACTTACCAACTGAAATCTTGAATTGCTGACGAATACGAGAGAAAGCACCCACATTTAAATAAGTCATTTCTGAAGTAGAAGTAGACAGCGCTGGTAGGGAAATGCCACGACCGACTGCCAAACATTCCATCAGCATGCGCCATCCTTTACCGGCATTTTTTACGCCACCAATAATCCAGTCCAGTGGAATAAAGACATCTTTACCTTCCACTGTTCCATTCATGAATGGCGGTCCCGGGTTATGCCGTGGTCCCACTATTACGCCTTCATGACTGGCAGGAAGCAGGGCACAGGTAATGCCATATTCAGTCTGTTCACCCAAAAGATGATCCGGATCATACATTTTAAAGGCCAGACCCACCACTGTCGCAATTGGTGCCAAAGTAATCCAGCGTTTGGAAAAATTCATTCTCAGACCGAGTACTTCCTGACCTTCAAACTGGCCATAGCAGACTACACCGGTATCAGGAATCGCACCAGCATCGGAACCGGCCTCCGGACTGGTCAAACCGAAACAGGGAATTTCTTCGCCTCGCGCCAGACCCGGCAGATAACGGTCTTTCTGTTCTTCGGTACCATAATGCAGTAACAGCTCGCCTGGTCCGAGTGAGTTCGGTACCATACAACTCACGGCTGTGGTCAGAGATCGCGAAGCAATCTTGCTCATCACCCGACTTTGGGCAAAGGAGCTAAAGGCACGACCGCCGTATTCTTTGGGAATAATCAGGCCTAAGAAACCATGTTCCTTAATATATTGCCAGACATGATCAGGCAGCGCTTTCTGCTCATGGATTTCCCATTCATCCAGCATGCTGCACAAGGTCTCAACCTCATTGTCCAGAAAAGCTTGTTCTTCTAGCGATAATTTGGGATAGGGATAACTGTTAAAGGTTTCCCAGTTCGGTGCACCCATAAACAGTTCTTTTTCCCACCAGCTGGTTCCGGAGTCCAGTGCTTCACGTTCTGTCGGGCTGATACTCGGCATGGCATTGGCCAGTGCTTTATAGGCCGGTTTAGAAATGAACGACATACGTAAAGGGTCGATCATCACCACAAGGCTAATCAGGATCAGCGGAATGCCGAGAATAAGTGACCATGGGCTAATAAAGGCACAGACTACTGACATGACAATTAGTGCAATTGCACCCGCGCTACGGGAGAGATGAAAATAGAAAACCGCCCATAAACTAAGTAATAGCAGTAGTACAGCAAATATAAATAGCATTGTTATAGTTCTCCAGATTTATACAACGCTGCCTGTGCCGAGATCTCATAGAATTTTTGTCACAGTTCATTCATTTTTTTTGTCGCTTGAGGATCGGACAGGTTCAGCATTGCACGTGTGAGAATGATCGTTTTCAAGTCTTGCAACGATATTTTTAAATCTTTCATCTATTTTTGAGATTGTTTGAAAAATGCTCAGTCTTCAAGTGAGAACGCGCAAAGAAATGTGAAGATAAGTAATGACTTAATCTTATCTAAAATAAAAAATGGGGTTTAACACTCAGTAAAGATTTAAATTGAAGAGATAAAAAAGCCCTCTACAAGAGAGGGCTTTTATTTCATTAGTTTAAACAGGATTAAGCTTCAATGGCCTGAACTGCAATTTTTTTGGCAGGATCCACTTTACGACGCACTGCTGGTACAGGTTCGCCGTAGTATTGGCGGTCGGCAAAGTAGCTTGAACGAACCATTGGTGCTGCCCAGATATTACGGAAGCCCAGTTTTTGGCCATGTTCGGTATAACGCTCGAATTCTTCAGGTGTTACGAAGCGGTCAATCGCTGCATGTTCTTTTGAAGGCTGCAAATACTGACCAATCGTCACATAATCCACGCCATGCGCATGTAAATCATCAAGCAGAGCAAGCACTTCTTCTTCAGTTTCACCAATACCGACCATGAGACCACATTTGGTTGGTACGTCCGGGCAGTATTCTTTAAACATTTTTAGCAGGTTTAAAGAGTGCTGATAGTCAGAACCTGGACGCATGGCTTTATATAAACGCGGTACAGTTTCGATATTGTGGTTAAACACATCTGGCGGACATTCAGTCATGATACGCAGCGCGATATCCATACGGCCACGGAAGTCCGGCACCAGAATTTCGAGTAAGGTATTTGGGCTTAGAGCACGTGCTTCTTTAATACAATCGACAAAATGCTGTGCACCGCCATCCAGTAAATCATCACGGTCTACCGAAGTGATTACCGCATATTTCAAACCCAGGTTGGCAATAGTTTCTGCCATATGACGCGGTTCATCTGCATCCAGTGCATTTGGACGGCCATGAGCCACATCACAGAATGGACAGCGACGGGTACAGATATCACCCATAATCATAAAGGTCGCAGTACCGCCACCAAAACATTCAGGCAGGTTTGGACAGGCGGCTTCTTCGCACACCGTATGTAATTTTTGCTGACGTAGTGTGGTTTTAATGCGTTGAACTTCTTCAGGTGCCGCCATTTTTACCCGGATCCAGTCCGGCTTGCGTGGCGTTTCAACCGTAGGAACAACTTTTACAGGAATGCGGGCAACTTTTTCCGCACCGCGAAGTTTGACGCCCTGTTCAGGTTTACGGTTTTCAGACATATTCAACTTTTCCACTGTTTTTGAAGGGGGAGATACTCAAAGATAGCGCAGTTATTATAACGGACTTCGTTCTAAATAGGGCAAAAAGGGGTATTCATTTAAAAAATGTTCTTATCAAGCAATATATGTGAGTTAAATACACCAAATCAACAGGATTTACGTCATAATAAGAGTGTAGATTAAAGTGAATTTTTTAATTTTGAGGAGCGTTGAATGCCACGTAAAAAAGAGGTCGTTAGTGGGACTTTCGTTAAATATGATGCGGTAGTTCTAGGTTCGGGCCCTGCGGGCGAAGGCGCGGCAATGAAACTTGCCAAATCTGGTAAGCGTGTTGCAATCGTTGAGATGCGTGAACAGCTGGGTGGTAACTGTACCCATGTCGGTACGATTCCAAGTAAAGCATTGCGTCAAACAGTATCCAGTATTATCCGTTATCAACGTGATCCACTGTTTCAAAAAGTTGGGGACTGGAAGCAGTTCACTATGAAGCAAGTGTTGCGTCATGCACATAAAGTTATTCAACAACAAGTAGATACACATTCACGTTTCTACGACCGCAATAAAATTGATATTTATCATGGTCGTGCCTACATTCAGGATCAAAATACCATTTTTGTATTTAACCCAGATGGCATTAAAGAAACGCTGATGTTTAAGCAACTGGTCATTGCCAGCGGCTCGCGTCCATATCGTCCAGACATTCTTGATTTTAATCATCCACGTGTATTTGATTCAGACAAAATTCTGGATCTGGACTATTCCATCCAGAAAATCATTATTTATGGTGCAGGTGTAATCGGTTGTGAATATGCCTCGATCTTTATTGGTTTGGGACATAAAGTTGACCTGATCAACACCCAACACAAACTTTTAAGCTATCTGGATGATGAAATCTCTGATGCGCTGTCTTATCACTTGCGTGAACAGGGTGTGCTGATTCGTCATAATGAACAGATCGACTTTTTAGAAACATTTGACGACCATGTGGTGATGCACACGCAAAGCGGCAAGAAAATTAAAGCCGACGCGATTTTGTGGTGTAATGGCCGTTCAGGCAATACCGATGGTCTAGGTCTTGAAAATGTTGGCCTGAAACCGAACAGCCGTGGTCAATTGACTGTGAATGATCAATATCAGACTGAAGTTGAAAATATCTATGCTGCCGGTGATGTGATCGGCTGGCCTTCGCTAGCCTCTGCTGCCTATGACCAAGGTCGTTGCGCGGGTGCCAACATGAGCGGCGAGAAAGACGTTGCACCGGTGACTGATATTCCAACCGGGATTTATACCATTCCTGAGATTTCTTCGATTGGTAAGACTGAACAGCAGCTGACTGAAGAAAAGATTCCGTATGAAGTCGGTCAGGCATCATTCCGTCATTTGGCACGTGCACAGATTACCGGTGATAC
This sequence comes from Acinetobacter lwoffii, assembly GCF_015602705.1. Lineage (NCBI taxonomy): Bacteria > Pseudomonadati > Pseudomonadota > Gammaproteobacteria > Moraxellales > Moraxellaceae > Acinetobacter > Acinetobacter lwoffii. The sequence goes on along the minus strand of NZ_CP059081.1, from coordinate 1,969,057 downwards.
CATGGGCGAATTAAAGATTCTGTTCCATCGCGAAACGCTAGAAGTTTTGGGTGTACATTGCTTCGGTAACAATGCCTCTGAAATTATCCATATTGGTCAGGCGGTCATGAACAGCCCGAATAATACGATCAAGTACTTTGTAGAAACCACGTTTAACTATCCGACCATGGCGGAAGCGTATCGTGTAGCGACACTGAATGGTATGAACCGTTTATTCTAAGTGAGATATTTGACTTAGACAGAAAAACCGCAAGTCTTCACTTGCGGTTTTTTTATTGGAATTGATTAAGTCAGTCAAGTTGATCAAATTGAATTTTTAAGCAGCCATTTTTCGGCATTCTTCAGCACAGCGGCGGCATGCTTCGGCACATTGCTGACAATGTTCATGTTGGTGCTTGCCACATTCTTCTGCACAGTAGTCACATGCTTTGGCGCAAAGTTCACATATCTCATGCATGAATGGAGACTGCTTTTGTTCCATACGGGCACACAGCTGACAGATATCTGCACAATCCAGACAGCGCTGGATACATTCCCGCATCATGTCTAAATCTTCTTCTTTAAGACAGGCACTGGCACAGTTAGCGCATGCCAGGGAACAGTTCATACAGGTTTGAACACAATCTGAAAATTGAAGCTGATTCATTGTCGTTTCCTCTTTCCATAGGTTTATTGCTGATTTTCTAATACGCTAAGCAGAAAAAGGAAAATACACTAGGCAGATTAGGTGAGGAAAAGTAAACAGGCACTTTGTTTTGTTAAAGGATTTACTTCCATATTTATATTCAGAACCAAGGATGTTGATTGTTTGAAAAAATAAAAAACCATTGAGGCGGTCAAAGTCTCAATGGTACAGGATTTAAATATGAGTCATTATTATCGAAGGTTGTAATGTCCTTTCTTATTATTCGGATTTTCTGGTTTTTTAAAATGGGCGGCTACCGGCCAGACTGATGCGTTTCAATAAACGGCGCTGATCCGCCGGGAATGGACGGCGTGAGTGCAAAGTCACCTGATTGTCCCAGAACACGATATCGCCCACTTCCCAATGATGTTCATAAGCGAACTCAGGTTTTGAAATATGCTCACGTAATTTTTCGATCAGTTGACTGCCAGCCTGATCATCATAATTGACCAGCTCGACCTCGGTATGCGTGTTTAACCAAAGCGCTTTACGGCCAGATTCAGGATGGGTCCGCACCAGTGGGTGCGGATAGGCATGACTTAATATGGGCTGATCTTTAAAGCGATACAGCGGACTATTACCGTAACCTTGATCAACAGCCTGATCTTTAGTTTTTTGATGGCGCACAAAAGGGTTATAAGTAATCAGTTGCAGCTGATCGATCTCTACCTTGGTTGCTTCATCGAGTGCATCATAAGCTTTAATGGTATTGATCCAGCTGGTCTGTCCGCCGTCCTGAGGCAGTTCAATGGCATACAGAAGGGAACCAAAAGAAGGTAAGGGCGTCCATTGATGATCGGCATGTGGAGTCAGTTCACCATGCCCGGTGTAATCTCCCTGACCAACAGCATTGGAAACCGGCACGACATCGGGTGGAACACCGCTATCGGACTGCGCAGCCAGTACCGGTGTATCTGCACCGGGACGGAAAATGGAACCGAAATAAGTTGAAAACGCCAGATACTGTAAATCATCCAGACTTTGCTGCTTAAAGATCAAAATCAGATGCTCGGCCAGCGCCTGTTTTAACTTTAAAATGGTTTTGGATGATTGGGCTTTACGGGCATCCAAGCCATAGACCACTGCGCCTAAGGCCTGACCGGTTTGCGGTACAATCTTGATTTCAGCCGGATGTTGAAATTGATCTTGCTGATGCCAGCGTGGAGCATCATGAATCGCTTGTGAAAGTTGGGTTAAGCTGGTCATTATCAAGTCTCAGAATTTTCTTGTTGATCAAAATCTAAGAAAATTCCGGACTGAAATAAAATCAAAAGAAATGATAAGTTTATGAATAATATTATATTTTTATTATTCAATTGATTTTAAAACATTTAACTTATTGTGCGATGGATTGCGCATTTTCTGCTGAGGATATTTCAGCAGTTTAGTGTGCGCAGAAAGCCTGATTAAAATACTCAAACAGCTCAGGGGTCTGAAACCACAGTCCAATCGACAAAGCCAGTAAAAGCAGGATTGCCACAGCAATCGAAAGTTTGAGTTTCAGCAGAGAATCAGTCATGGACGATTTGCTCCTCATTGACCCAGAAATGCACCAGTACCCCCAAAATGCTGAGGACAATTGATAGCATCCACACCGCATTATAATTGCCGCTCAAATCATGGTTGACTCCACCGAGCCAGCCACCGAAAAACGAGCCAACCTGATGGGTAAAGAACACAATGCCACTGAGCATGGTCAGATATTTCACCCCGAACATATTCGCCACAATACCATTGGTCAGCGGAACGGTCGATAACCAGAGTAGTCCCATAATGACACCAAAGCTATAGACTGTCCATGTGCTGAGAGGCAGCATGAGAAAGGCAATAATCGCAATTCCACGCAAGGCATATAATCCCATTAGCAGATGCGGTTTGGAATATTTTCCACCGAGCCAGCCGGCGGTATAGGTGCCTAGCACATTAAACAGACCCACTAAGGCTAAGAAAATCGTACCGGTTGTGGCATTAAAGCCATGATCAATCAGATAGCCCGGCAGGTGGATGCCAATAAAAACTACTTGAAAACCACAGACAAAAAAACCCATGGACAGAAACCAGAAGGGTTTATGATTTTTCACTATCACCAGAATCTGTTTAAAACTCAGTGAGACTTTATTGGGGGTAGAGGCTGCGTTGGGATTAACATACATCGGTGCTTTCAGCATCCAAGCCAATGGCACAATCAGTGCAATTAAAATGGCACTGACCACCAGCGCCGCTGACCACCCGACATTCTGTAATAGCAGCAGGGTCGAAGGCAGCATAATAAACTGACCAAAAGACCCGGCTGCACTGGCAATACCCATGGCCAGACTGCGTTTTTCTGGTGGTGCCGCACGCCCGACCGCAGACAATAATACCGGAAATGAGGTGGCTGACAGGGCGAGACCCAGAATCAGGCCGACACTCAGATTAAGCAATAATCCGGTTGAGCTAACTGCCATCAAGAGTAGACCGATGGCATATAAAGCGCCGCCTACAGCCACCACAATCTTGCTGCCATATTTATCGGCAAATGCCCCGGTAATCGGCTGAACTGCACCCCAGATCAGGTTTTGCATGGCAATGGCCAGGCTAAAAACATTATGACCCCAGCCAAATTCTTCGCTCATCGGCACCAGATACAAGCCAAATGCGTGACGTACACCCAATGACAGTGCCAGAATGATGGCAGAGCCAATCAGCATAAAAATAAGAGCTTTGGAAAATTGACTGTCAGCCATACGTCATTCATGCCTATAAAGTTGATATGTATAGTATTCGATTCAAGCAATAGAGGCGATTAAATAAATATTGATCAAAAGATAAATTTTTTTTATTAATATATTAAGCCTAAAAAAACGGCCGAAGCCGTTTTAATTAAAAATCGGATATTGAGCTTAGAAACGCATCCCAATCCCGGCATAGGCCAGAATCGGATTGACTTCGATATCGGCTTTAGAGCGAATCAGTTCACCTAGATTTGCATCTGTCACTGTAATTGTCGTGTCATTTTTTAGATGTGCATAAGAGACTGAACCTACAGCAAACCAGGTGTCATTAAAGTCATAGCTAAAGCCGACCGTGGCCACGGGCGCGAAAGCATCGGATGCTTCAAGTTTGACTTTTGGATCGGCCCCTTCATTTGGCGTACCATCTAGAGAAGCACCTGCTTTGTTTCGTTTAATGTTGGCAATCATATGTCCGGCAGCAATCAGGTCCTGCTCGGTACGTGAGTTAATTTCCAGTTCATTGAAATAGGCATACATCACACCTAAGCCGACATAAGGCCGGAATTTATTGATCCCTGTTTTACCAAAGTGATACTGGAATTCAAAGGCAGGTGTCCAGGCGCGGGCAGAGGCGGCCGGCCCATAAGCTTCCAGATCAGTAATGAGAATATCATTTTTTAATTCAATGCCGGGTAAATCAATTCCACCTGGAATTTGTGGAATCAAATCAAGACTTGGAGTCGCAAGCGCAGAGAAAGGAGCATAAATTTTACCACTGCCTTGCAAGTCTACTTTAGGTGGAATGCCGGCTTTCATTTCAAAAGAAATATTATCGGTAAAATAGTAATTGGTCATAATGCCTAAAGTGGTGACATCATCCGCTTCCAGGCCAGTACCAGGATTATTCCAGCTTTCCAGTCCATAAATTTCAGCTCGCCCACTGAGCGCTGCAGGCAGTGTTTCTGTACCAAGTCGATCCAGAATATTAACAAAAACAGAGGAAAGGTTTGGATCCATGTCTGGATCAAGATTATTTTTCACAGAGTCAATTGAGATATCACCTACTTGTGATGTTTCACCTTCTTTGACAGCAGTATTCACTTTAAAGGGCTGGGCCTTGCCTTGCGGCATCACATGCAATGTACCGACCGATACCGAAAAGCGCTTAAAGCCATCTCCATCTTGCAAGCTAAAATAAGGGGAATCTGCATGCGCGACCATAGGTAAAGTGGCTAGGCCTGCCATACATGCCAGCAATGTTTTCATTGATTTGGAACTCCATGTCCAGTTTGTTTATTCGTTTTTCTAGTTAACTAATTATGTGAATTGCCTTAAAAAAATCAGTTATAGAACAATAGATCAAAAGTTAAGCGAGGGTTGAGATTGGTAACTTCTGTATATTTTTTGTTGATATCTCTTGAGTTTTGAGAAATGCATAGTGTGTAAAAATCATTATTTTTACCTGACTAGCTTAAGTATAAAAGTGAAGAAAATTTACTCTTGAGAGCGTTAAAATTTCAATCCTATGAATTTTTATCATGGAAGATATAGAGAAGAGTTTAGGTAAATTTTAGGCTGCATTGATTCAAGCATTTACCATCACGGGATCATTTTTTATTTTTCAAAAACAAAAGCATATGAATTTATCCAAGATCCTGCTACCCAGTCGACTGAGTTTTTTTGTACAATAGCTGCATATATTATTGAGTGAATCACATGAGCACCCAAACTCCTCCCAAAAGAAAGCCCCTGGTTAATTTACCTTTCCCGATCAAACAGGCAGAGCAAAATGCTGCAGAAGAAGTTCTGGAAGATTTAAGACCAAGACCACAGCGTTATGCTGACCGTACCTGGATGCCACCACGTGGCACTCGCCGTTCAATGGGCAAACGCTAATTGATCAGACTCAAAAAGCTATGATAAATCATGGCTTTTTTTATGGAATTTTTTAGGGAGTTAGTGATCAATATTTGATTTAATTTTCGAACAAAAAGAAATTAAAACTCTGATTTAGCCAAATCTCTTTCAATTTTATTCTTAATAAAGCAAACGAAATATTTAAGCTCTGTAAATACCCATCAAAATAAAATCCAGACCTGATTGATTTCATATTCGATATTTTAGCCGCCCATAAAAAAAGCCAATTCAAACCTTGGCTTTTTTTGAAAGATATTTTGATAGCACTAACGAATGCTTTTACGCGCTTTATTTTCCGGTTTCGGTGGCGCAATTTTTCGCTCACCTTGCCAGACATCAATAAAATCTTTCTCGTTAATATTATAAAGTTCCAGTAGCGCTAAAATCACGCCTCCAAATAACATGGTACCTTCTGAATGGCTCTGAAAATCGACTAGCTTGGTATTCAGATTGTGCAGGATATCTTCAATTTCAAAGACACGTTCCCGCCCATTGCTGTCGGTCGGATAGATCTGGGTATTTAAAATAATTCTCGCCAGGCTTTTTTCATTTTCGGTCAAAGGCAGTTCTTCAATCAATTCATCGCTGGCCGGAGTTAAAATCACGGAATCGCGGAATATGGTGTGTAAGAAATTTGCGCTTAATTTTGGCAGGGGCTTTTCGACAAAAGGACGGAAAGATTGTGGGAAAATTACATTGCATGAGATGCCTTTAAACATCGGTGCAATTTCCTCGACTTTATAACCTGCGATCCCACAGCCCAAGGAAGTAATAAAATATTTATTTTTAGGATGATTTTTGGTGTAAATCTTAAAGTCATCAATATAGTGTTGAATTTGTGAGAGCGGCATTTGTTGTAAATGCTCGTTCATTGTTGGAATAGCATAGCTCTGACCCGCCCAGCCACGACCCACGCCCATGACTGCACCAAAATGCTCAAGTGCCGTTCTGGCAGCTCCACCACCATGCTGTCCAGCCAAGTTACTGCCAAAAACAAAAACCGTATTTTCCGGAAGGGATTTAACAATACTTTCATCGTGATAGTGGTAAGTCATAATTGTCTATTCTAGGCCATCCTGATCTTCATGTTGCCCGTGAAATGAATAGGGGTCAAGGCAAAATTGTGCCGGACTAGCCAAACAGATAGGTCAATATTCCACCCATGATCCAAAACAGGATGCCGAGTACGCCCAAATAAAGCTGCTGGCTGAAAATGCTTGGTTTTTTCTGTATTTATTCCCTTTGTAACTGTATATTTTATTGATGATTTTTCAAACTAGAGAGTGAGTCAAGCGCTAACAAATAATGAATGCTAATATTGTTTTATTTTACCAAACAGAAACCTAAGCAGGGATTGAGTAATTCCAATTTACCCTCATAATAAATCAAATCTATATCCGCAGCGAAGTCAGCGAAAGCTATGAGTGATAAAAAACCCTTTGAATTGGTGACCAGTTATCAACCAGCAGGCGATCAGCCACAGGCCATTGCAAAGCTGGTCAAAGGCATTGAACAGGGTTTTCATGATCAGCTTTTACTGGGGGTTACCGGGTCTGGTAAGACTTATACCATGGCCAATGTCATTGCACAGACCCAGCGTCCGACCATTGTCATGGCACATAACAAAACCCTGGCTGCACAGCTTTACGGCGAATTTAAAGCGTTCTTCCCGAATAACGCTGTGGAATATTTTGTCAGTTATTATGATTATTATCAGCCGGAAGCTTATGTGCCATCTTCAGATACTTTTATCGAGAAAGATGCTGCAATTAATGACCATATTGATCAGATGCGCCTTTCCGCAACCCGTTCACTCCTAGAGCGTCGTGATGCGATTATTGTCGCGTCGGTGTCTGCCATTTATGGTTTGGGTGATCCGAATGCCTATATGAGCATGTTGCTGCATGTGGTAGAAGGTGATCGTATCGGTCGTGATGACATTATTCGCCGTCTGGTCGAGATGCAGTATTCACGTAACGAACTGGAATTCCTGCGCGGTACTTATCGTATTCGTGGTGAAATTATTGATATTTTCCCGGCAGAATCGGATCAGGATGCGATCCGGATTGAACTGTTTGATGATGAAGTTGACTCCATTCGCTGGTTTGATCCGCTGACCGGGAAAATGGTTCGTAAAGTGCCTCGTGTCACTATTTATCCTAAAAGCCATTATGTTACGCCGAAAGACAATTTATCCCGCGCGATTGAAACCATCCGGGACGAACTCAAAGAGCGCCTGGTGTTCTTCCGTGAAAATGACAAATTGCTGGAAGCACAGCGTATTGAACAGCGGACACGCTATGATCTGGAAATGATGCAACAACTGGGTTATACCAACGGCATTGAAAACTATTCGCGTCATTTATCTGGCCGTCCTGCGGGTGAAGCGCCACCGACCTTGTTCGATTATATTCCTGATGATGCCTTGCTGATTATTGATGAGTCGCATGTGACGGTGCCACAGATTGGCGCCATGTATAAGGGCGACCGTTCGCGTAAGGAAAATCTGGTCAATTACGGATTCCGTTTGCCAAGCGCGCTGGATAACCGGCCGATGAAATTTGAGGAATGGGAACGAATTGTGCCGACGACTGTTTATGTCAGCGCAACGCCCGCACGTTACGAGCTGGAAAAGTCCCAGCAGATTGTCGAGCAGGTGGTGCGTCCGACTGGTCTGATCGATCCAGAAATTGAAATTCGTCCAGTTCTGACGCAGGTCGATGATGTGCTTTCAGAAATTAATCTACGTAAAGACATTAATGAGCGGGTGCTGGTTACGACCTTGACTAAGCGTATGGCCGAAGATTTAACTTCTTATTTGAAAGAATACGGGATTAAGGTTGCTTATTTACATTCGGATATCGATACCGTCGAGCGGGTCAAAATCATTCATGAACTGCGTACCGGGGTGCATGATGTACTGGTCGGGATTAACCTGCTGCGTGAAGGGCTGGATATGCCGGAAGTGTCACTGGTTGCCATTCTGGATGCAGATAAAGAGGGATTTCTGCGTTCTGAGCGCTCTCTCATTCAGACCATTGGTCGCGCTGCGCGTAACCTGAAAGGTAAGGCGATTTTGTATGCTGATCGCATTACTGATTCGATGCAGAAAGCCATTGATGAGACGGATCGTCGTCGTGCCAAGCAGATTCAGTTTAATGAAGAACATGGCATTACGCCGCGCAGTGCAGTGCGTCAGGTGATCAAGGAAATTGATACTGGTGAAGTATTGGATGATGATTCAATTGAATTGAAAGTCTCGGATCAGGCACGTGCGATCAGTGCCGATGAGCGGCATATCATGGCAGATCCGAAAATGTTTGCGAAACACATTAACAAGCTTGAAAAGGAAATGCTGAAAGCTTCCAAAGAGCTTCAGTTTGAGCAGGCTGCGCGTATGCGTGATGAAATTGTGCGTTTAAAAGCCCAGATGTTTGATTGATTTTTGTTGCATTAAATCTTATTTAAATGACGTAAAATCAATCACAAACCAAACATAATGTAACAAATTTAGGAATTGGATAAAGCTATTGTATGAACAGAATTTTTTTAAATAAATATTTTGTGAACATGCAATAGGTATCTTTATGACAACTCAAAAATCTTCACGTACTGGATTAAAGCTGGCAAAAATTGCGGTGGGTAGTGCGGTTCTTCTCGGTTTGGGCGCCGCTACCATGGCCTATGCGAAAGAGGAGCCATTACCGACCATTGAGAAAGTTGAACTGGACCGTTATCTGGGAACATGGTACGAAGTAGCACGCAAGCCTTTGTATTTTCAAAATAAGTGTGATCGTGATGTTACAGCGACCTATACTTTAAATGAAAATGGCAATATCGTGGTGGATAACCGCTGCATTAAAAAAGATGGTGAACAAACCCAGTCGCTGGGCGAGGCATTTGTGCAAAATCCACCGCAAAATACCAAATTAAAAGTCAGTTTCTTGCCGGACTTTATTCGCTGGATTCCGGTCGCTCGTGGCGATTATTGGGTCTTAAAACTGGATGAAAATTATCAAACTGTTTTGGTCGGAGAGCCTAAACGTAAATATATGTGGATACTCTCACGTAATCCACAACTGGATAAAAATGTGGTGAATGAATATTTACAATATGCACAGTCGGTCGGTTATGACCTGAGTGATGTGATTCATACCAAACAAACTCAAAGATAAAAATATCGTCTTAATGGAAACCATGCTACAGCATGGTTTTTTATTTTACGTGTCGAAAGACAATCTAACATCGAGAGATGACTACATTTTAAATAGATGAAGCATCAAGCTTTCTATTGTACTAATCGTTATAATGCCGGCGAACGAAAGTAGAGTTTAAATATGTATAAAGGCATCGCGTTATCTGTCTTGGCCTCCGTGGTTTTTGGAGTGCTCTATGTATTTACGCCTTTTTTACAGCCTTTAGATAGTGAGCAGACCTTTGCCTGGCGCATGCTGGCGACCTTGCCATTCCTCACAGCCTTCATGTGGTGGTCGGGTGATCTGAAACATATCAGCAGTATTTTTAAGCGGGTATTACGACAGCCTTCATTTTTGATCTGGTTGCTGATTAGTTCGCTGTTATGTACTACACAATTGTGGTTGTTTTTATGGGGCCCTATCAATGGGCGTGGCCTCGAAGTCTCACTCGGTTATTTTCTCCTGCCTCTGGTGATGGTGCTGGTCGGCTGTGTGCTTTATAAAGAAAAATTATCATCCTTCCAGATGGTTGCTGTTGCTCTGGCAGTTTTGGGAGTAGGACATGAAATCTGGCGGATCGGTTCAATCGCATGGGAAACTGTTTATGTCGCTTTAGCTTATCCACTTTATTTTTTTATGCGGCGTAAATTCGCGACCGATCATCTTGGTGGATTCTGGTGGGATCTATTTCTGATTTTGCCGGTGGCATTTTATTTGGGCTTTATCTATAGCGATTCCATGCCGCTTATATTGAATCATTCCCACTTGATTCTGGCAGTTCTTGGATTAGGCTTTTTAAGTGCGCTCGGTTTGGGTAGTTATATTTTGGCCAGCCGATATTTGCCCTTTGTGATCTTTGGGTTATTAAGTTATCTGGAACCGGTACTACTCGCTTTTGCCTCGATGGCATTGGGCGAGCGCGTGGAATCAGGTGAGTGGTTGACCTATATTCCAATCTGGTTGGCTGTTTTATTACTGGTTGTGGAAGGAATATTGCATTTAAAACACCAGCAGTTGAAGAAATATGAGCTGGTAAATAAAGCCGCACAGCTAGAAAAAATCAGAAAAAATAATGAATAATGTGGTTTGCATAAGCATTATATTCGTCAGACAATATTGACCTGATTATTTTCAAAATCGTCTACCATTTTGTTTAAAAGAATGTTTTCTATATTTTAAGGGGATAAACATGTCACAGATTGCGATTCCATATCAGTTACGTGCACGTTTATCACAACTGGAACCAAGTCTGGATTTAAATTGGGAGCGAGAGCTTCGTACTATTCTGGCAGAAGTTTCACCAGAATTAAAAGAAAGTATTGATTTTCAAATTTTAAAGCCCAAGAAAATTCTTTGGGATCAAGAAGTGGATCAATACCGTTATCAGGCTCAACATTCGGTAGAACGCCTTAGCCAAAAATTTCTCAATGACCGGATGCGTTATTATGCCAGTACCTTTGGTCTGTCACTGAAAAGTTTGCAGGGTTTGAATGATAGCTTGCAAATCGCGGACTACTTAGAAAACGTACTTGAACAAATCGATAAAATTGACGTCAATGAAAATTTTCAGATGCAGCGTGAAAAGCTGGAACTGCGTCGTACATTTTTATTAAATGCTGCTGAAATTTTCGCGGCCTCCGCTTACAGCCGGTTGAGGGGGTGCGTCAGCTCACTGAACAGCAAATCAAATGCTTTATTATTGAAGTTTTTATCAAGCAGCAATTGTTGGGTTATTGGTATAAGCCGCTATTAAAAAAACAGACTGCAGAAATGACGCATCCACTTTTCCATTATTTCCTGATTAAAGAGCAGCAGATTCGTCATTTTGATATTGTCCGTACCTCGCAATTTCTATTTATTGTTGCGCCGGTGATGGATGTGCAGCAAAACCCGTATTCTATTCGTCGTTTCCTGATTGAAGAAAAAGGTGCACTTGAAGATCAGGTCTACCTGAATATCCTGATTTTGGACCTCCAGGATGATATGGATGAAGCGGTGGTAGAAACCCTGAAATCGCAGATGCAGCGGATGGTAACTTTACAGAGTCAGATTCATTTGGATGTAATCGATATCGTGCATACGCTGGAACAGGTGTCTGAACAGAAGTTATTGCCTTTACTGGTTGAGCCCATTCAAGTCGTAGAGAAAAATGCCGATGTGGTGGCACAACGTCACTTGAAACAGTTTGAAGAAATTATGACGCGTGAATTGCTTTTGCCGATGCGGGATGCCATTCGTGATCATTTATCGCATATTGAAGAGTTTGATTATCTGTATCTGCATGTCCATAAAATATTTACAGAAATTCTGGCCTATTACCGCGATTTCAAGTCCCAGCCGGGTTTGATGTTTAATCAGTACATCCAGAATTTTGAATATAAGCTGCTGGCTTTTATCCGTTTACTGGAAAAGCGTAAAGCGGAAACCTTTATTCCTACATATCGCAATGAATGGCAAGTCATGCATCAGCGTTCACAGCAGGCTGTTTTGGATATTCAAAATACGATTTCTGAAAATGTACAGCAATACCGGGATCTGAAAAAATATATTAATACACTGCAGCGGCAAAAAGCGGATGAAGAGAAAAAATCCGTATTTAAAAAGTTATGGCGTAAAAATAATTTCGATGAGGCAATTGATACCGCGCTCAACCAATTACAGTAGTTAAAGCGCAGTATGTTTCTGGAAATTATTCAGGTGCCAAGAACACATGAAAACTGTAGTGTATTTCTGGAATTTGAAAGTTTGCAGCATTTGCAGCAGGTTGATCGCCACTATGCTTTTCCCTCTGGGGATAATGGCCTGACCCGTTTACCTTTGCTTATTCACTTGCCCGAAACCTATGATGATTTCGATGTAGAAAACTTCAATGCCTCCATGAGTCTGGACATGAATTTTTCAGCAGGGAGTAGAATCCAGCCTGAACAGGGCGGGACGCTAAATTTTGAAATTTAGATTTGTTTGAATAAACAACATTTAACAAATTTGTGTCAGGTACTGAAAAATAGTGGTCTTTAGCATTTTCGGATGCAAAATCATTCAGCTAATTACAACTATTTTTGAAATTTATAGTGAATATACGTTAAAAACCACCCGTCTCAACGAGCTTTTGATTCAAACTTGCGGCCAATTCCATTACAATTGTCGGGTTTAGAAATTTATGCTTAGATTTACAATTAATTAGAGGACGTATCTGTGAGCAAAGACACTATTGTTGCCCTCCATGCAGAACACCAAGGTCGCTGGAAAAACCGTGAAGAACTTGCGGAACGTATGATTGCCCTTGTTGGCCAGTTATATCGTGAAAAAAATATTGTAGCTACAGTTTATGGTCGCTCTTTAATTAACCGTTCTGTAATTCAGATTTTGAAAGCACACCGCCGTACTCGCGTACTGGACGTTGAACTTTCTGTAGTTGATACTTTCCCAATTCTTGAAGCATTGGTGAAAGTTGAAAACATCGGTTCTGCTGAAGTTGATCTGGGTAAACTTGCTGTTGAATTTAAAGAAAAAGGCGGCGACATCGATGCATTTGTTGCAGACGCTGTTAAATCGATCGAAGGCAATGCTGCTGCTGTAGAACATAAAGATGTGGTTCTTTATGGTTTCGGTCGTATCGGTCGTATCCTGGCACGTTTGATGATTGGTCAATCAGGTCTGGGTCGTGGTCTTAGCCTGAAAGCAATCGTGGTTCGTAAATCATCGGATGGTGATTTGGAAAAACGTGCTTCTTTACTTCGTCGTGACTCTATTCACGGTCCATTTGCAGGCACAATTTCTGTAGATGAAGAAAACGAGGCAATCATTGCCAACGGTAACTTTATCAAAGTGATTTATGCATCGAATCCTTCTGAAGTAGACTACACTGCATACGGTATCAACAATGCACTTGTGATCGACAACACAGGTAAATGGCGTGATGCTGAAGGTCTTGCTCAACACCTTAAATGCCCGGGCGCTGCTCGTGTGATTCTGACTGCACCTGGTAAAGGTGACATGAAGAACGTAGTTTACGGTGTAAACCAAGCGGATATCCTTGATGAAGATACCATCATCTCTGCTGCAAGCTGTACGACTAACGCTATTACACCTACACTGAAAGTATTACATGACAAATACACGGTGTTGAATGGTCATGTTGAAACAGTTCACTCGTTCACGAACGACCAGAACCTGATCGACAACTACCATAAAGCTGACCGTCGTGGTCGTGCTGCAACATTGAACATGGTTATTACTGAAACTGGTGCAGCGAAAGCAGTAGCGAAAGCGCTTCCAGCTCTTCAAGGTAAATTGACAGGTAACTCTGTACGTGTACCTACACCAAACGTATCTCTTGCGATTCTTAACCTGACTTTAGGTCAAGACGTTGATCGTGATGAAGTGAACGAATACATTCGTCAGATTTCAATCGGTTCTAGCCTGCAAGGTCAAATCGGTTATACCAACTCGACTGAAGTGGTATCTTCTGACTTTATTGGTTCACGCACTGCAGGTGTATTTGACGCGCAAGCAACGATCACTTCAGGCAACCGTTTAACTGCTTATGTTTGGTACGATAACGAAGTGGGTTATAGCTGCCAGGTATTGCGTATTGCTGAACAAATGGGTGGCGTAAGCTATCCAAAAGTTCCTGCTGAAACTAATGCATAATTAGTATTTAGCTAAAAAAAGAGCCTCATTTGAGGCTCTTTTTTTATGATTTTTTTATTTAAAGTGAACTTTCTTAATCTAATAAGAATCAACAAATCTGCTTGCTGGCGAAATATGAATCTGATAACTTACAAAGAGTAAGTATATTAAAATGAGTAAGTAATAAAAATATGGTGAGAATAGTATGACAAATTATGCAATTAGCCCGTTATTGGGGCAGGTTTTATCAACTGAATGTCCATCACGTGAAATATTGGAACACCTTGCCAATAAATGGTCGGTCTTGGTTTTGCGTTGCTTAAGTGAAGGTGTGCATCGTTTCAGTGAACTGAAACAACGCATTGAGGGGGTAAGTGAAAAAATGCTCTCCCAGACTTTAAAAATGCTTGAACAGGATGGTTTTATTTTGAGAACGGTTTATCCGGTGGTGCCGCCAAAAGTGGAATATCAATTGACGATTACCGGTTCACAAGCGGCTGAAAAAATCATGTATTTAATTGGCTGGATTGAAAAAAGCCTGCCAGATATTTTAGAGCATAAACAAAGTGTTATTAAATAGTTATTATTAAATGGCAGGAATGCAGTGTTTATGAAAATAAAAAATTTGGACTTAGCTTAGTTGATATAAAATATAGATTTTAAATGGTATCCGCATCAGAATATTTTCTTGTGAATACGGTATTTGAAAATTTACTCCTCTATAAATTATTTTAAAAATCATCAAGAAGTTCACAAAAAGAATTTCCAGAATAGGGAATGGTACTAAGGCAAAAGCGCTTGATTTCCTGCCACTTCTTTTCCATCTTTTAAGCCTTCTGTTTCTAAATCTATGCCTTGAAAAGATCAAATAGACTCGGTGAGAAAACGACTAACTAAGATTTATGGGATTGCTGCATAATTCTATTCGAGAAATTCTTTAAAATATGGCAGAATATGGGGTTTTAAAGTTTTTAGAGGATTGGCAATATGCGCTTTGTTGATGAAGCAGTCATTACCGTAGAGGCTGGCGACGGTGGCAATGGCGTAGCCAGTTTTCGCCGTGAAAAATTCGTGCCATTTGGTGGTCCAGATGGTGGTGATGGTGGTCGTGGCGGCAGCATTTATATTCAGGCTGACGACGACACCAGTACGCTAGTTGATTATCGTTATACACGTAAATATCGTGCAGAACGAGCAAAAAATGGCCGTGGGGCGAACTGTGCTGGTCGTGGCGGTGAAGATACCGTATTAAAAGTTCCGGTAGGAACAACAATTGTAGATGTAGAGTCTGGTGACATTATTGGCGACTTGATCGAAGACGGTCAACGCGTGAAAGTTGCAGCAGGCGGTGATGGTGGTTTAGGTAATACCCACTTTAAATCATCGACCAACCGTTCACCACGTAAGTGTACGCATGGTCAAAAAGGCGAATTCCGTGAAATCCGTCTAGAGCTTAAAGTTCTGGCAGATGTCGGCTTGCTGGGTATGCCAAATGCGGGTAAATCCACCTTCATTCGTGCTGTATCAGCGGCAAAACCAAAAGTTGCAGATTATCCATTTACCACCATGGTGCCAAACCTGGGTGTGGTCGATGCCGATAGTCACCGTTCATTCGTGATGGCGGATATTCCGGGCCTGATCGAAGGCGCATCTGAAGGTGCAGGTCTTGGGATTCGCTTCCTGAAGCACTTGGCGCGTACCCGTATCTTGTTACACATCGTTGACGTACAGCCGATTGATGGCTCAGATCCGGCACATAATGCTAAAGCAATTATGAAAGAGTTAGAAAATTTCTCCCCAACGCTTTCAAAACTGCCGATCGTATTGGTGCTGAACAAAGTCGATCAGTTGGCTGAAGAAACACGTGAAGAATGGTGCACCCATATTCTTGAAGAATTGCAGTGGGAAGGCCCAGTTTTTGAGACTTCTGGCTTAACGGCTGAAGGCACCAAAGACGTAGTTTACTACCTGATGGATCAGATCGAAGAGCAACGTGAACGCGAAGCTGAAGATCCAGAATATGCAGCAGAAATGAAAGCATTCCGTGATCAGCTTGAAGCTGAAACACGAGAACAAACCATCGCTGCAAAAGAAGCGTATCGTGAGATGCGTCGTCAGCAACGTCTTGCCGGTATTCTGGGTGATGACGAAGATGATGAAGATGGCGATGATGATAGTGATGTGGAAGTGTACTACGTACGCTAATCTCTGAGAGAAGAGTCTGAGGACAAGATGATAGAAGTGGTAGATGGGCAACGTCAGCTCAAGGGTTGTAAACGAATCGTTGTTAAAATCGGATCATCTTTACTCACAGCAAACGGACAAGGTTTAGATTTAGATGCTATCTCGCATTGGGCGGGACAAATTGCAGATCTACACAATGCAGGACACGAGATTATTCTGGTGTCTTCCGGTGCTGTGGCTGAAGGTATGGTGCGAATGAAACTTGAGAATCGACCCACTGATCTACCCAGTCTTCAGGCTTGTGCTGCCATCGGTCAGATGGGCCTGATTCATACTTGGTCAAGCGTACTTGAGAAGCATCAGATTCGAACTGCGCAAGTATTGTTAACCCATGATGATCTGGCAGATCGTCGTCGCTACCTCAACTCATGTGATGCCTTGCAGAACCTGATTGATTGGCGCGTGATTCCGGTGATCAATGAAAATGATACTGTTTCGACTGACGAAATTCGCTTTGGTGACAACGACACGCTTGCGGCCATGGTCGCAGGTCAGGTTCATGCAGACCTTCTGATTATCTTAACGGATCAGGAAGGGATGTTTGACTCAGACCCACGGTCTAATCCAGATGCCAAACTGTTCCATACCGTACGTGCGATGGATGAAAGTCTGTTTGATATGGCCGGTGGAGGCGGTAAATTTGGTCGTGGTGGCATGCTGACCAAAGTTCGTGCTGCACGTCTGGCTGCAAAGTCGGGCTGTCCGACCTTAATTGCAAGTGGTGATAGTGATGGTGTTCTATCACGTCTAATGTCTGGCGAATTGTTAGGTACTTTATTTGTGACTGATAAAGACCGGATGACAGCGCATCAGCAATGGTTGGCTGCTCACTTGCAAACCGCAGGTCGTTTAGTGATTGATGATGGCGCAGTGAAAGCCATTAAAGACAATCATCGCAGCTTATTGCCTGTAGGGGTGAAAGCGGTTGAGGGTCATTTCGAACGCGGTGATGTGGTGGAATGTGTCGATACACAAGGTCACCGGATTGCGGTCGGTCGTGTCAACTTCAGTTCGCGTTCAGCAGATATCGTTCGTGGTCTGGCATCAGATAAAGTGCATCAGGTGTTAGGTGAAGCGCGTTCGCTGGAAATGATTCATCGCAATCATATGGCGATTTACTAAATTATTCAGATTCAAGTTTAGAGATTCAAAAAATCCCGCTTTCGAGCGGGTTTTTTATGACATTTTAATTAGATTTATTTGATCCAGCCCATTCGAATTAAAGGCGAAAATACCCAATAATGAATACCCAAAATAAAGTTTATGATTTGATTCTCATATTTCCACCACAGCGGCAAGCCAGCTAAATTTACTATTATTGCCATCAGGAATGCACCCAGCATATCAATTGGAAAATGCACACCGACATAAACACGCGACCATGCCACCAGCCAAGCTGTCCAGATTAGAATTCGTCCCAAGTCTCGCTGCGGTGAAAAATAATAGGCGAAGGCAATCCCACTAAAAATACTCATATGGTTGCTGGGAAAAGAACCAGTCGATGCATGTTCAATCAGGGTGCGACCAACATCCATCACAAACGGGCGTGGGGTATTGAGTACCGCAGACAATACTTCACTCATCAATAATGTAATAGCTGTAAAGATGAAGGCTTTAATAATCCCTGTTTTTACTTCGTAACTACCACGGAACCAAGCAATAGCAAAAATCAGCAAAAAGAGATAAACCAGGTCATGCGCAATCAGGGAGGCATAGTTGATCATCCAGATTGAGGCTTGGTCGGGTACATTTAAGATATGAAACAGGTAAAGATTCAGTTGGTCAAGGGACATGAGCAGAGAGGACTGGAACAAATGTCCGTTACTCTAAACCGGTCAAGCCTCAATTCCTACCTGAGTTTGTATGAATTTGTAGTCTTGCTTTTTAAAGAATATAGGACTTACGCATTGACGGATTCAAAAAAGTATTACAATAGTTTATAACGTATCTGTGATCAGACGAACTAAACATGCTTCTACAGCAACTTGTACATTACCCATTTATATGGGCTTTCTCATGACAGAACCGAACTCTATTAGCTGCACACAACTTGCCGAGACTTATAATATCTCGCATGATAGTGTAAATCGCTTTCTAGAGCGTGAAGACTACACACCTCACGACCTATATCAAGAAGCAATTCAACATATTGATAATAATAAGCTTATAGTCAGTATTGATGATACTGTTTTAGATAAACCATATAGTCAACATATGGACTTGGTTAGCTATTTTTGGTCAGGCAAACACCACCGATCCGTCAAGGGTATTAATCTCATTACCTTGTATGCGACAGATCAAAATGGTCAAAATATTCCAATTAATTTCCGAATTTATGACAAATCTGAAAGTAAAACCAAGAATGATTACTTTATGGATATGTTAAGTGAAGTACTTAGTTGGGGTGCAAAGATTCAATTTATTTCAGGTGATAGTTGGTATTCATCGACTGGAAATCTAAAAACCATAAGAAAACATGGTATTCGATTTATGTTTGGTATCGACTGTAACCGTAAGGTTTCCCCTGAAAAAGGACAATGGTTTCAACTGCGTTTATTGCCAAATTTCCATCAGGGTCAAGTGGTCTGGCTCAAAGATTTTGGCTTTGTACAATTATTTAAGACTCAGTTAAAAGAACAGCAGAGGTTTTATATTGTGTATCAAGATGAAGATGATTTATTATCCTTTGAGGGTTTTCATGAATTACATTCAAGTCATTGGAAAATAGAACAATATCACCGGGTGATTAAACAGGTTTGTCATATTGAAAAGTTTCAGGTAAGACGGTCTAAACTGATTTTGAATCATATTTTTTCAGCCTTGATGGCCTACGTTGAGATACAAAAGAACCAGTTTGAGCGGATCTTTGAAAATGTATATCGTTGGCAGAAGAAATTATTTAGACCAATTATCAAAAACTTCATTGATGACTTTATTCTCGATAAAAATCATCTGCTACCACAGAGAGTCTATAAATAACAGTGCGTAAGTCCTAGAATATTCACATGATAAAAAACCACTCAAAAGAGTGGTTCTTAAAAGTCCGAATAATATAATGAAGTCTTATTTAAACTGAATCGCCCCATTCGCGCTGACGGTCATTTGCGATTCACCCGCCGCAACTTCCTGCTCAGGAACCGCCATATCAGCCGATGCAGATTTCATCATGGCCATACGAGGTACTGGCTGTGGTGAATAATTGTTAGTATTCAGGTTTAAGTTCACCAGTTGATAACTCGGTTTATTCCAGGTCTGGGTGAGTGCCTGTGCGCGTTGCTGGAAGTTTTTGGTGGCTTCAATCATCAGCTCGCTTTCAACTTTTTTACGCTTTTCGTCAGATACCTTGAAATTAATCGACTGGGTCTGGAAGTGCTGTTGTAATTCGGCAATCAGTTGAGATGTCGCTTTAAAATCTTTTGATTCCAGACGAATCTGGGCACGACCACGCCATTCTTTTAATTTGCGGTTGTCATTGTCATAAATAGGGTAAGTGCTTTGTGCACCTGTCTCGATTTTCACAGTAGGATATTTGCGTGCTGTGGCGATCGCCTGATTCATCAGCTGGTTAATTTGAGTGGCCAGTTCAGCCGGCTGTTTGTTGGATCTTTCAATATAAAGCACAGCATGCATTTCATCATTTGAGATTTCACGGCTAGCTTCTGCTGAAAGATTAACAACATTATAATTCAGAGATTCAGCAGGAGCTGCAAATGCGCCTGTGGCGAGGGTGCTGGCAAGGATCAAACTGGTAAGTGCTAAGAGACGCATGAAATTGTCCTGTTTTTCTTAAAATTGGCCATCTAAGCCGTTGTTAAAATATTAAATCTCAATTGTGATCTTTTTACGAAATATTTGTCGTAAGAGTGTTAAATTTTCTTTAATTTTATCTCATTATTTAATTTATATTTATTTTTAATAATTAAATACTTAATGAATAATTTTAAGATTAATTATCGGAATGTCGCCTGCGCTACAAAAAAGCATAAAAGAACACGCTTTTCTTTCTGCTGTCACACTGTAAGATGATGATTTAGGGGATGGATTAGCGTGATGTTTTTTTTCGATAAAGATTAGGACAAAATGTGACTGAAAGTTGTTTATTTTCCTGAAAAATTCGGTATCATCCGCCTCCTAGTTATTCGAATACAAAACTGCTAGCTAGAACCTTTATAAAGCGCCGAGTCAAAGGACCAAACGTCACCAGACTTATTTCTTTCACCCATATCAGAGATGGTAATTCGATATGAGCGTTACTTCTGTAAACCCTGCCACCAATTCCACAAACGAATACTACTTGACTCGCCAAAGTCAGATGGAATCGAATGTGCGTAGTTATCCACGTAAATTACCGTTAGCGATAGCGAAAGCACAAGGTTGCTGGGTTACCGATGTTGAAGGTACTGAGTACCTTGATTGTTTAGCTGGGGCAGGGACGTTGGCATTAGGCCATAATCATCCTGCAGTCATTCAAAGTATCCAGGATACGATTGCAAGCGGTTTACCATTGCATACCCTGGATCTTACTACTCCTTTAAAAGATGCTTTTACTGAAGCACTTCTTTCTTATCTTCCGGGTGGCCAGGAAGAGTACTGCTTGCAGTTCTGTGGTCCATCAGGTGCAGATGCAACTGAAGCCGCGATTAAACTAGCAAAAACCTTTACCGGTCGTAGCTCAGTGATCAGCTTTTCTGGCGGCTACCACGGTATGACTCATGGTGCATTGGCAATGACAGGTAACCTGTCTGCGAAAAATGCAGTGAACGGTTTGATGCCGGGTGTACAGTTCATGCCGTATCCGCATGAATACCGTTGCCCATTGGGTCTTGGCGGTGAAGCGGGCGTTGATGCCCTGACTTATTACTTTGAAAATTTCATTGAAGATGTAGAAAGCGGTGTGACCAAACCTGCAGCTGTAATTCTTGAAGCAATTCAAGGTGAAGGCGGTGTGGTAACTGCGCCAGTAAAATGGTTGCAAAAAATCCGTGAAGTGACTGAAAAACACAACATCGTGTTGATTCTTGATGAAGTTCAGGCAGGCTTTGCGCGTTCAGGCAAAATGTTTGCATTCGAACATGCAGGGATTGAACCTGATGTCGTAGTGATGTCTAAAGCTGTAGGTGGTAGCTTACCGCTTGCCGTACTTGGTATTAAACGTAAGTTTGATGCTTGGCAGCCAGCAGGTCATACCGGTACTTTCCGTGGTAACCAATTGGCGATGGGTACAGGCCTTGCAACGATCAATACCATTAAAGAACAGAACCTGGCGCAAAATGCACAAGAGCGTGGTGATTTCCTGCAAGCTGAACTGAAAAAACTGGCTGCTGAATTCCCATGTATCGGTAACGTGCGTGGCCGTGGTCTGATGATCGGTGTTGAAATCGTAGATGAGCGCAAAGATGCGGATCATATGGGTTCTTTGCCTGCTGATGGTCAGTTGGCTGCAGCGATCCAAACCGCTTGTTTCAACAACAAACTGTTGCTGGAAAAAGGTGGTCGTAACGGTACAGTGATTCGTTTACTTTGCCCGTTGATCATTACTCAAGACGAATGTGTTGAAGTGATTGCTCGTTTCAAAAAATCGGTTGCTGAAGCACTAGTTGCAGTTCGAGGCGCATAATTCATGGTAGATTTCGCAGAACATCGTAAAGCGTTACTCTGCAATGATGCTGCATCCATTGCTGACTATCAGGCTGGCATGGACCAAGCGACCAAAGCGGTTGCGGCATGGTTGCAAAACGACAAAATGTACACGGGCGGCAGTATTAAAGAGCTGCGCAGTGCAATTGCATTTCATCCTTCAAAAGAAGGTTTGGGTGTAGAAAAATCTCTTGAGCGTATGGTTGAGCTATTCCTTAACAAGAGCTTAAAAGTGCATCATCCGCATTCACTTGCGCATCTTCACTGTCCAACGATGGTGACTAGCCAGATCGCGGAAGTGCTGATTAATGCAACCAACCAGTCAATGGACTCATGGGATCAAAGCCCGGCCGGTTCATTGATGGAAGTTCAGCTGATTGACTGGTTACGTCAAAAAGTGGGCTATGGTGCGGGTCAGGCAGGTGTATTTACTTCTGGTGGTACACAGTCTAACTTGATGGGCGTATTGCTGGCGCGTGATGCTTGCATCGCGAAAAACTGGAAAGACGAAAACGGTAATCCGTGGTCGGTTCAGCGTGATGGTATTCCTGCGGATGCGATGCGTAATGTCAAAGTCATCTGTTCTGAAAATGCACATTTCTCTGTGCAAAAGAACATGGCGATGATGGGCATGGGCTTCCAGTCAGTGGTCACTGTTCCTGTGAATGAAAATGCACAGATGGACGTAGATGCACTGGAAAAAACCATGGCGCATCTTCAGTCTGAAGGCAAGATCGTGGCATGTGTGGTGGCAACAGCGGGTACAACGGATGCTGGCGCGATTGATCCATTGAAAGCAATTCGTGAAATCACCAATAAATATGGCGCGTGGATGCACATCGATGCGGCATGGGGTGGTGCACTGATTCTATCCAATGACTATCGTTCTATGCTGGATGGGATTGAGCTGTCGGATTCGATCACGCTTGATTTCCATAAGCATTACTTCCAGGCCATTTCTTGTGGCGCGTTCTTGTTAAAAGATGAAGCGAACTACCGTTTTATGCATTATGAAGCTGAGTATCTGAACTCCGCTTATGATGAAGAGCATGGCGTTCCTAACCTGGTGTCGAAGTCACTACAAACGACGCGTCGTTTTGATGCCTTGAAATTGTGGATGACTGTAGAAGCATTAGGTGAAGAGCTTTATGGTTCGATGATCGATCATGGCGTGAAATTAACCCGTGATGTGGCAGACTACATTAAAGCGACTGACGGTCTGGAGCTTCTGCTTGAGCCTCAATTCGCGTCTGTCTTGTTCCGTGTGGTTCCAGCGGGATATCCGGTTGAATTACTCGATACGCTTAACCAAAACGTAGCAGACGAACTGTTTGCACGTGGTGAAGCGAACATTGGTGTGACGAAAGTTGGTCAGGTTCAGTCTCTGAAAATGACGACTTTAAGCCCGGTTGCAACGCTTGATAATGTGAAGAACCTGTTGGCGCTAGTGCTTGCAGAAGCGGATCGTATCAAAGATTCAATCGCTGACGGTACTTATACGCCACCCATTGCATAAGTGATGGTGGTGTGAAAAAAAGGAGATCGAAATGATCTCCTTTTTTGTGCGCTTAAAAATAAAAAAAGGTCCTTTCCCAGATCGAAATTCCTCACAAAAACACGGAAGGTCTGAATCCCGTTTGGCCTGTTATTTATTTGTCATAGGCTTATGTAAAACTGGGGAGCAGGATTTATCCTGAATTCAGGTTTATAAAAATTGTTACATGTCATTGGTCTAAAATTTTTTATTGAAGTGAATGACATAAAGAACTTAATCATTGAAATCCATAAAAATTTAATCAAGAAAAAGCCGCTAGATTAAAAATCACTAAATCGTAATAAAGCTGTAACTTATCTGTCATATTCTAAAATCAAAATGCAGGTATCGAAAGAAGTACAAAACTGAATAAAAAGTGGTGTACTCCAAATTTGCATAAATGAGAGAGATACTAGAATGCGCTTTACAAATATAGCTTTAGCATTAGCAGTAACCGGGGCAACTGCTGTAACGACTGCACACGCAGCACGTGACACCATTCAAATTGCAGGTTCTTCAACTGTACTTCCATATGCCAGTATCGTGGCAGAAGAATTCGGGAATACTTTTCCACAGTTTAAAACACCAGTTGTCGGTTCTGGCGGTTCTTCAGGTGGTTTAAAGCAGTTCTGTAATGGCGTGGGTGATAACACGATTGATATCGCAAACTCTTCTCGTCAAATCAAGAGTACAGAGCTGGCAGAATGTAAAAAGAATGGCGTTAACCAAGTCCTAGAAATCAAAATTGGTTATGACGGTATTGTGTTTGCATCGAATGCAAACAAAGCGGCTTATAAACTGCGTCCACAACATGTCTTCGCTGCACTTGCTGCACAACTTCCATCAAATGGAAAAATGGTCGCTAACCCGTACACGCGTTGGAACCAAATTGACAAAGCACTTCCGAATGAACCTATCACCCTGGTAATTCCTGCGTCGAATCATGGTACGCGCGAAGTCTTCCAGGAGAAAATGGTTGATGCAGGTTGTGAAACGTATGCTGCAATTAAGTCTCTAGACAAAGATGCTAAGAAAAAAGCTTGTACAACATTCCGTAAAGATGGCCGTGTGGTTGAGATTGCCGGTGACTATACCGAAACATTGGCACGTTTAAAAACTTCTCCAAGTGCGGTAGGTGTGTTTGGCCTAGGTTTCTATGACCAGAACCGTGACCGTCTACGTGTTGCTACGGTGAACAATGTAGCGCCTTCTGAAAAGACCATCTTGAATGGTGCTTATCCGGTATCACGCCCATTGTTCTTCTACGTAAAAGGCGAGCACTTGAAATCGATCAAAGGCTTACCGCAGTTCACAGAATACTTCCTGAACAAGAAAGTATCTGGCAAAGGCTCTAAGCTGGAAAAAGCAGGTCTGATTTCAATGTCTGATAAAGAACGTGCAGCAGTCCTGGCAAATTTCAAGGCTGGTAAAGCGGTTGTTGTGAAGTAATAAATGATTTTGAAAACGCTGGTGGTAGGGTCAACCTACCATCGGCTTTTTGCGATAAACAAGTTTTTTCAAACCATGAAAATTGAAAAAACAGTGGAGAATACATGAATCTGCTACTTATAGGTGTGTTATTGGCCATCATGGCCATAGCCTATCAAATCGGATTAAGTAAAAGCCGTAGCTTAGCAGGTAAGGGAAGCAATTCTGCAAACTTACACTCGCGTCCCGGATATTATGGTGCCCTGGTTGCACTATGGTGTGGTATCCCTGCGTTTTTAATTTTGATTGTTTGGAATATGGTAGAACCCACTTTTCTGGAGCAGGTGGTACTCAACCATTTGCCAGAAAATGTTTCGGCCAGTCTGGATCCGGCAAGTTTGAGCGTTGTGATTGATCGCGTTCAGGCACTTGCCTCAGGTTTTGGAGTGAGTGATACACCTGCAGCCTATGAAGTCGCAGCCGCAGAGCAATTGGCTAAATTCTCGACCATTGGTACCTTTGCCAAATTGGCAGTCGTGATTTCGGCGGCGCTGGCTGGTCTGGTCTGGGCCAAGAAACATATTAGTCAGGAATTCCGTGCACGTAACCAAGTCGAAAAAATGATTAATATCGGCTTGGCATTGTGTTCAGGTGTGGCGATTCTGACTACTCTCGGGATTGTGATGTCGATGTTTGGCGAGGCAATGCGTTTCTTCAGCTTCGTCAGCCCACTGGATTTCTTCTTTGGTACCCAATGGAACCCGGGGTTTAGCACCTCTGGCAGTGCCGAAGGTAGTTATGGTTTATTGCCACTGTTATGGGGCACGCTCATGGTCAGCGGGATCGCACTTTTAGTTGCAGTTCCGGTTGGCCTGATGATTGCGATCTATCTGGCAGAATACGCTTCACCGCGGTTCCGCTCTTGGGCAAAACCCACGATTGAAGTGCTGGCGGGTATTCCTACGATTGTCTATGGTGTTTTTGCCTTGATGATCATCGGTCCATTCCTTAAAAGCATGGGTGCTCTGGTCGGACTCGAAATTAATGCGACCAGTGCGCTAACTGCCGGTCTGGTCATGGGTATCATGATCATTCCATTTGTATCTTCTCTGTCAGACGACATCATCACTCAGGTGCCGCGTGCCTTACGTGATGGTTCTTTGGGCTTGGGCGCGACCAAATCTGAAACGATCCGTCAGGTGGTTTTACCCGCGGCTCTACCGGGTATTATCGGTGCGTTCCTGTTGGCGGCGTCACGTGCAATTGGTGAAACCATGATCGTGGTTCTTGCAGCCGGGAACAGCCCGCAGTTGCATGCCAATCCGCTTGAAGCAGTATCCACGGTCACGATTACCATCGTGAATCAGCTAACTGGCGATACTGATTTTGCTAGTCCACAAGCACTGGTGGCCTTTGCACTAGGACTGACGCTATTCGTCATTACCTTAGGTTTGAACATTGTTGCACTGATCATCGTGCGTAAATATCGTGAGCAATACGACTAATGAGTACTTCAAATACAACGCCTGTGGATCAGCGTATTGATCCATCCATCGCCGCCGAGCTGCGTGAAAAGCGTAAGAAGACCATTCAAAGCTCTTTGGCACGACGTCATCGTAAAGAAAAAACCTTTCGTTTATTTGGTTTCTCTGCGGTACTGGCAGGTCTGTTCTTTGTGGTATTGCTGTTCGGGAGTATTTTATCCAAAGGTTTGCCTGCATTCTGGCAAAGCAGCATGAGTTTGCCGATTCATTTCGATCCAGCCCTTGTGGATATTGGTCCAAAACCGAAGCCAGCTGCAGGAGAATCTCCAGCACAGTTTGAAGATCGCTTTATCGCGTGGCAGACCGAAGTCGGAATGGTGGATTGGGATGCGTTGATTATCAACGGCATGATCGCCAAAGACAGCAAGCTGGAAAGCCAGCGTGATGAACTGGGTTCTTTATATACCAGTTCTGAGGCGTACCGCTTGCGAGACATGGTCATGAATGATCCAAGTCTGGTCGGTCAAAGCAAGGAAGTGAAAATTCTGGCGGATGCCAATGTCGATGTCTGGCTAGCGGGAAATATTGACCGTGATCTTCCAGATGAACAGCAGCAGCTCAGTCCTGAAGTACGCCAAGTGGCGGACGACATGAAAGCCTCTGGTGTGATTGAAAACAGTTTCAATACCAATATTTTCACCAGTCCTGACTCGCGCAGCTCACCAGCAACTTCTGGCTTGGCAGGTGCCTTCATGGGCTCGCTGTTCATGATGATGATTGTGATCTTTATCTCGATTCCAATCGGGGTGGCCTCCGCGATCTACCTGGAAGAATTTGCTCCGAAAAACTGGATTACCGATGTGGTCGAAGTCAATATCAACAACCTGGCAGCCGTACCATCGATTGTCTTCGGTCTATTGGGTGCAGCGATCTTCATTGGCTGGATGCATTTGCCACTGTCAGCCCCATTGGTGGGTGGTCTGGTACTGAGTCTGATGACCTTACCAACGGTGATCATCACCACACGCGCATCACTTAAAGCGGTTCCACCTTCGATTCGTCAGGCAGCTTTGGGCCTCGGTGCTTCCCGCATCCAGACAGTATTTCATCACGTCTTGCCTTTGGCTTTGCCGGGTATTTTGACGGGCGCAATCATTGGGGTCGCACAGGCTTTGGGTGAAACTGCACCATTGTTATTAATCGGGATGAGTGCTTTTGTTGCTAGCGTTCCAGCCACACCATTTGATCAGTCAACGGCTTTACCGGTGCAGATTTTCTTATGGCAAGGCAATGAGTTGCGTAACTTCTTTGAAGGGCGTACCGCAGCAGCAATTATTGTACTTCTGGCCATGATGATCAGCTTGAACAGCTTGGCCATCTGGTTACGTAAGAAATTTGAAGTCCGTTGGTAATAGGGGCAGAATCATGAACACAACTGTTATTCAAAATTCCTTAAAAAAGGATCAAATCGTGAATCCACAACAGACACAATTCACCTCGGATGAGGCAACTCAAAAGCCAGCAACTCCGTTTGTTTCCCAGTTCGATACGCAAAGTAGCAGCAAAAAAGATGGGAAGTCGACGAATGTGAAACTTAGTACTTCTAATGTGCATGTGTACTATGGTGAAGCGGAAGCGATTAAAGGCATTGACCTGAATATTTATGAAAATGAAGTGATTGCTTTTATTGGGCCATCAGGCTGTGGTAAATCGACCTTTCTGCGTACCTTAAACCGCATGAACGATACCATTGATAGCTGTCGTGTGACCGGTAAAGTGATGCTGGATAATCAGGATATTTATGATCCAAATCTTGATGTGGTCTTGCTACGTGCTCAAGTCGGGATGGTGTTCCAGAAGCCGAACCCATTTCCAAAATCAATCTTCGATAATGTCTCCTATGGTCCGAAGCTGCATGGTTTGGCACGTGACAAGTACGATCTTGAAGAAATTGTAGAAGGTAGCTTGCGTAAAGCTGGTTTGTGGGAAGAAGTGAAAGATCGTTTGAACCAGCCAGGTACAGGTTTGTCCGGTGGTCAGCAGCAACGTCTGTGTATCGCGCGTACCATTGCAGTCAGTCCGGAAGTAATCCTGATGGATGAACCGTGTTCGGCACTGGATCCCATTGCAACGGCCAAAGTGGAAGAGCTGATTTCTGAGCTATCTACGCAATATACCATCGCGATTGTAACGCACTCCATGCAACAGGCAGCACGTGTATCAGATCGTACTGCTTATTTCCATTTGGGTGATCTGATTGAAGTCAACTCGACCGAAAAAGTCTTTACCCAGCCGGATCATCAGTTGACTGAAGCCTATATTACCGGGCGTTTCGGTTAATCCGATATCTAGAATAAGAGCCGCAAGGCCAATGCTGTCCCATAGTTTGCTTTAAATAAAAAAACCTGAGTCCTAACAGTTAAAATATGAGTGCAAACAAACACTTTAACGACCAGGATTCAGGTTTTGTCACATCAGAATACCGTATTTCATGAGCTAATTAAACCTGTTGTGCGACAGGATTTTGAACAACTTGCTAAAGTACACCATGTTGGACAGAAATTTAGAGCGGCTTCCCGGTGGGATCAGTTTATTGCCATATTGATGTCTCAATTCTCTTGTAGGCAAAGTCTGAGAGATATTCAATCCAATTTGGAGTGCCAACAGGAAAAGCTAAGTCATCTCGGAGCAAAGTCTATTCCCCGAAGCACGCTGGCACGAATCAATGAGCAGCAGCCTGCTGCCTTGTATCAACAGCTATTTTACAAGTTGCTTAAATACTATGAACACTCGAAAGTAGCTCATAAATTTCGCTTTAAGAATCCCTTGTATTCCTTGGATGCCAGTCATATTGACCTGTCGCTTTCCTTATGTGAATGGGCCAAAGTTCACGACTCAAAAGCCAGCATGAAACTCAGCATAGGATTGAATCACAGCAATGATATTCCTGAGTTTGTTGCAGTTGAAAATGGCAAAGAAAATGACATGGTACAAGGCCGCAAATTCCAGTTTCCTGCTGGCAGCATTGTAGTTTTTGATAAAGGCTATGTCGATTACCAATGGTATGCAAATCTGACTGCTCAAAACATTGGATTTGTCACACGTTTTAGGCCTAAATCTGTGTATCAGGTGATCCGGCAACATCCAGTGCTTGAATCCAAAGGTATTCTAAAAGATGAAACCATTCAGCTGAATAGCGCACATGCCCTAAAAAGAAAAGCCCCAGTGTTAAGAAGAATTGAATATAGAGATCAGCAAAGTGGCAAGCACTTTAGCTTTCTCAGCAATAACTTTCATTTAGCCGCCTCCACCATTGCGGCGATTTATAAAGATCGTTGGAAAGTTGAGCTGTTCTTTAAGGCGATTAAGCAGAATCTCAAATTAAAAGCGTTTCTAGGCCGCAGCAGGAACGCAATTCAGACACAAATCTGGATTGCGATGATCGCCTATTTATTGGTGAGTTTCGCTCAACATTTAGGGAAAACAGGTTGGACAGTTCAACGTTTACTCAGAATAATTCAAGTGAATTTGTTTGAAAGAAGAACTTTAAAAGCTTTATTTTCACCCGATAAAATACCCATAAAACAAGAGGAAGCTCAAATGAGCTTCCTCTTGTGAAAAATTGTGGGACAGCAATGGCCGCAAGGCTCTTTTTTTATAGGTGAAATAGAGGGTGATAATCGTAATAATTCTCGAAATAAAGTTGAAAAAAACCGAAATTGACCTAATCTAAAGGAATAAATCCGAATTAAATAGAGAATAGATTTTTTATGTTATTTCATACTCCGAAACTGTCCGCTGAAATCCGTATTAGTCATCTCAATGCGCGTATCAATGAACAACGAAAAAAGATAGCGCAAACTACTGGCTCTAAACTGGAACTTTTACAGTTATCACAACAACTGTCAAAAGAAGCGCGTGCGCGTAAGAAAACCAATCAAAAAATCTATGTACTCGATTTTAAAGGTGATATGGCGGCTTCTGCGGTAGAAGGCTTACGTGAAGAAATCACCCTGATTCTGGCCACTGCCAAAGCAGGTCGTGACCGTGTGGTAGTGCGTCTGGAAAGTCCGGGTGGCATGGTACATGGTTATGGACTTGCAGCAGCTCAACTGGTACGGTTACGTGAGGCAGGTTTTCATCTGACCATCTGTGTCGATAAAGTGGCGGCCAGTGGCGGTTATATGATGGCATGTATTGCCAATGAAATTATTTCTGCACCATTCGCGATTGTTGGTTCAATTGGTGTAGTTGCTCAAGTACCCAATTTTAACCGTCTGCTGAAAGACAATAAAATCGACTTTGAACTCTATACCGCAGGTCAATACAAACGTACCGTGACCATGTTTGGTGAAAATACCGAAGAGGGTAAGGCTAAGTTTGAAGAAGAACTACAGCAAACCCATGCTTTATTCAAACATTTCGTTGAAAAGTATCGCCCACAGCTGAATATTGAAAAAGTGGCCACTGGTGAGCATTGGTATGGTCGGGATGCGCTGGATCTAAATCTGGTGGATAAACTGCAAACCTCAGATGAATACCTGCTCAACTTGTTGACCCAACATGATATCTATTCCATCCAGACCCGAAAAAAACCAACTTTGGGTGAAAAGCTGGGCCTGCAAGCAGCGCAAATTGCTGATTCACTGGTACCCACTGTCATGAATAAAGTCATGGAAAGCTTAAGTAAAGCCAATGCAAACTTGGTACAAATGCGTGATCCAAAACTTTAATTCAGTTGATCTTGAATGAATTTTAAAGCTCACTTCGGTGAGCTTTTTTATTTTTTGAAATCATATTGTTATGATATAAGTGGAGTACTCTGATTGAGTCTAGGCTCATATGCTCACGTTTATTTTGTTGCTTGGGTTTTTTAGTATCGTATTTATTCCGATGTTATGTATGCTTTATTCTGAAGCAAAATTAACTCAGGATAATTCTAAGAAGGTTTTGTTTTGGCTGAGTTTTCTACCCGGCGTTTGTATCTTTCTGCTGTATAGCTTTCTAAAGCCCAATGATCCACCTGTTATTCCATCGAAGGAATGTGGTGTTGTGCAGTTTTATCAGATGCATAAAGTTCGAGGTGGTAACGAATTTGAACGTGTGAGTATTCGCTTTGATGGCGCTCAATATAGTCGGCATTTATTCTTCGATAAGCATCTGGATAAAATCCCTCAAGGCCAAAAGGCCTGCTTTGAATATCTAGATAAGTTCAAATATCCACATTTGTCAGAATCTAAGTTTGTTCAATGGATTGAACCGAATGAAATGTAAACCATCACTGAAACTAATCAGATAAAATAAAGCATATTTTATTGTTAGAGCAGAAACATGGCTATAGCTGAAGCATTTCTTGCGACGCAAAATTGTTATTTTAATTATGAATTTGAAGAACTTTATTTAGAGGATGATTTTCCTGAGGAGTTATCTGTGTCACTGCGTGGCATAATGTTCCGTCATGAGATTCAATATCCTGATGCAACCTATTTCATTTATTACAGTGAGATGTTGACGGATAATGAACTGCAAAAAATGAAAGATGATTGGATGCGATATTGCCCACATTCATAATTGAAGATATGAATGTAATTAAATGCGTCATCCAAAACTTTAATTCAGCTATTAGATTGTGATTTTAAAAGCTCACTTCGATGAGCTTTTTTGATTTTTCGGTATCAATTGCAGCCCGCCTGTTATCGCCGCGCCAATCGTAGCAAGCAAGATGTCTTTGTGCGCATCCCACATATCACCTTGTTGTCCATTATAGTTTTCAGCTTCCTCAGGAGATAAACCAATGGCAATCAGCCATTCCAGCCATTCATAGAGCATGCTGCTGGCCACCACAAACTGAATCACCAGCAGGAAAATGACCACAGGTTTTTGCTGCGGTAACCAGACCTGAAACAGGCGATGGAAAATTGGATAAAGTAATAATCCGTAGGCCAAATGGACAAATCGATCGAACATATTGCGTGACCAGTGCATGGCTTCATTCAGATTAAAGCCAAAAATCTGTTCGATCCACTGGTTATAGGGCACATAAGAATACAGATAGTGCGCAGCAATCACATGAACAATCAGAAAAAGAATATATAAATTAAAACTTAAAAAATTCAGCCCGATTTTATACAGGCAGATGAGCAGCATGATGATCATGAAAACTGTGCCTGCTTGATGCAAGAGATAAGCTTCCAGTTCTAAAGGACGAATACTGACAAGCAAACTCGCCAGAATTAAAATGCTCAGGCTTGTGTAATGTTTGGCAGAAAGTCGATGTTCAATCATGTCGTTATTATGAAATATCTTTTTTAGAATAAAACACATTATAAATAAAAAGGCGAAGCCTGAGCTTCGCCTTTTCGTCTTATTGCAAATTAGATTTTTGCAATCAGCGCAGCTACTTGTTTGGCCTGGTCAGCAGCATTACCTGTATATGATGCAGGGGTCATTTCCGCTAAACGCGCACGGTCAGCAGCAGGAACAGCTTCTAACTCGTTGCCGTTTACGAAATCAACCATCATGTCGCGAGTCATGGCTTGACCACGAGTCAGGGCTTTTAGTTTTTCGTATGGTTTTTCAACGTTGTAACGACGCATTACAGTTTGAATAGGCTCAGCCAATACTTCTTGCGCATTGTCTAAATCTTCATTGATACGCGCAGCATTCAACTCAAGTTTACCAATACCTTTAGAGCAAGCTTCAAAAGCAATTAAGCTTTGCGCAAAACCAACACCCATGTTGCGAAGCACAGTAGAGTCAGTCAGGTCACGCTGCCAGCGAGAAATTGGCAGTTTTTCGCCAAGGTGTGCAAGTACAGCATTGGCAATACCCAAGTTACCTTCAGAGTTTTCAAAGTCAATTGGGTTAACTTTGTGTGGCATGGTTGAAGAACCAACTTCGCCTTCTTTTAGTTTTTGCTTGAAGAAACCAAGAGAGATATAGCCCCAAATGTCACGGTTAAAATCGATCAGAATAGTGTTGAAACGACGTAGCGCATCAAACAGTTCAGCCATATAGTCATGTGGCTCGATTTGAGTGGTGTACGGGTTGAAGTCTAGACCCAAAGACTCTACAAATGCTTGTGAATGCGCAGGCCAGTTGATGTCTGGGTAAGCAGAGTAGTGCGCATTGTAGTTACCTACTGCACCATTGATTTTGCCCAGTAGCTCAACATTTTTGAACTGTTTGATTTGGCGTGCAAGGCGGTAAGCCACGTTCGCCATTTCTTTACCCAAAGTTGTCGGGCTTGCAGTTTGACCATGAGTACGAGACAACATTGGCTGGTCTGCATGCTTTTCAGAAAGCGCAACGATTGAATCGATGATTTGCTGCATAGATGCAACCAGTACATCACGACCGCTTTTCAGCATCAAGGCATGTGACAGGTTGTTAATATCTTCAGACGTACATGCAAAGTGAATGAATTCACCGGCATTTTTAAGTTCTTCGATACCAGCGATTTTTTCTTTCAGGAAATACTCAACCGCTTTAACGTCGTGGTTAGTGGTGCGTTCGATCTCTTTGATGCGATTCGCGTCATCTTCAGAAAAATCGCTCACAATCGCATCAAGCGCTGCATTAGTTTCGCCTGAAAACGCCGGTACTTCAGTAATTTCCGGGTGGTTTGCAAGCGCTTGTAACCAACGCACTTCAACAGTCACACGAGCATGGATTAAACCAAACTCAGAAAGAAAAGGACGTAGAGCATCACATTTGCTCGCGTAACGTCCATCTAATGGAGAAAGTGCAGTTAAAGCGTTCATATCGATTCCTTAGATTTTGGAATTAAACGTAAAACGAAACACGTGCAGCATCAGTTAAACTACCTGAAACTGTAAACGCGCTAGATTCTGAATATCTTGTAGCAACTTGCGTTTGCCAAATACCATGCCCCAAGAGCTGCCACCGAGCTGACGCCACAGGTGTGCCATTTGCAAACCGGTAAATAAGGACGCACGAATACGATTGGTGTGTCCGGCATCTTTAAAGGCTTCGGCATTGCCACGTACCATAATGCGCGGATTAATCTGTCCGGCGGTATCGACATAGGTTTGAGCCAGATTGGCAATGATGCTGGGGTGCACGTAATTATTATCGAAGAAGGAGAGCTGTCTGAGAATTTTCTGTTGGGACTGTTCAATAATTTCAACAAATTTGGGGTTGCTATAGACCTTCTTTTCTAACTGAAGAAGTGCCATTGCATAGCTCATGGGAAGTTTGGTGCTGGAAAGTTTTGGAATTCTGGATTTTGGAGAAGTATTGAAGGGTTGAATGATACTGCTTTCTAATGTTTTTAAACCTAAGGAAATATCGGCCAGTTGATTAAAAAAGTCGAGTGTCTGGGCATTCTGATTGCTGCCGGGACGGATATTAAGACTGGCTCTAATCAACTGTTCAAAATAAAAGTTACCACTTTCACCAATGCTTTGCTGACCCGTCAATGCTGTCATATGGGTTAGCTGGGTGGCCTGAAACACACCCGCTAATGCCAAAGCACGATTTTGACGAGTATTCAACGTTGTGGCTGGTTGAAATGGTAACTCCGTCATGCCGAATTCATCCTTTTATAAAATCAGGTTTAGGTGCATTGGTATGATGAATCACACCACCTCCTAAACAAACTTCACCTGAATAGAACACCACGCTTTGACCCGGGGTCACTGCACGTTGAGGTTCATCAAACTCAACACGAACACCATTCGGTGATTCTGAATCTTGATACACAGTACATGCTTGATCAGTCTGACGGTAACGGGTTTTGGCCGTACAGCGGAAACCTGTTTCAGGAATATCCTGCTCACCTGCCACCCAGTCAATTGCCTCAGACCAGAGCATCGTGCTCTGCATGAGTGGGTGTTCATGGCCTTGACCGACCACCAGACGATTGCCTTCGATATCTTTATGCAATACGAACCAGGCACCTTCAGCAACGCCTTTCATACCGCCAATACCAATACCACCGCGTTGACCGAGCGTATAGTACATTAAGCCGTGATGATCACCAACCTCTTTACCGTCTTCCAGTACAATTTTTCCGGGTTGAGCGGGTAAATATTGCTTCAAGAAGTCATTAAAACGACGTTCACCAATAAAACAGATCCCAGTCGAGTCTTTTTTCTTGGCCGTAACCAGATCTAATTCTTCTGCAATTTTACGGACTTGTGGCTTTTCAATTTCACCAACAGGGAACAGGGTCTTATTAATTTCACGACCATGAACCGCATGCAGGAAATAAGTCTGGTCTTTGTTATTGTCCACACCACGCAATAAAGGTGCATATTCTTCACCACGTGAGTTGGTCATGGTTTCACCACGAAGGCAATAATGACCCGTCGCAATAAAATCTGCACCCAGATTTACTGCGTGATCGAGAAAGGCACGAAATTTAATTTCTTTATTACATAAAATGTCTGGGTTTGGCGTACGGCCAGCTGCATATTCCGCCAGGAAATGTTCGAATACGCGATCCCAATATTCCATGGCAAAGTTTGCGGTATGAAGTTTAATGCCGATTTTGTCGCAAACGGCTTGTGCATCGGCAAGATCCTCCATCGCCGTGCAATATTCTGTGCCGTCATCTTCTTCCCAGTTTTTCATGAAAAGACCTTCAACCTGATAACCCTGTTGAAGTAAAAGCGCAGCAGAAACAGATGAATCTACACCACCCGACATACCGACGATGACACGTTGTTGCATAGGATTAGGCATCCAAATTTGAAATTAAGGGAGAGTTTTGATGCTCGTAAATGAGCGATAAAGGGTATTTTTGACCTGACAGGGCATCTTGCACGGCTTTAATCACCAGGGGACTACGGGCACGCGCCGATTCTTTCAGTTCGTCCAATGTCATCCAGACTGCGCCGACAATATCCGTATCTAAAGCGGCATTTGGGTCGTAGTCAGTGGATTTGGCTAAAAAGCAGAAACGAAAATAAGTACGATCCGGAAACATCGGTGGGGTATAAGTATACATCCCTAAAAGATGGGTCACTTCAATCGTATGTCCGGTTTCTTCCATGGTTTCACGAATTGCGGCTTCGATAATGGTTTCACCGCATTCCACATGACCTGCTGGCTGATTAAATACGGTGTGTGTCACAGCTTCTGTATGTTCTTCGACAAACAGGAATTTTCCGTCTTTTTCGATGACGGTTGCGACAGTGACGTGAGCAGTCCAAGCGGTCATAGAATAGCACCAAGGAAGAGAGTGCACTATTGTATAAAATTTTGGGGTGTGTGGCTATGTCTTAAATCTAATGATTTAAAAAGGTCAGTAACCATTGTCGTAAGAAGTTTTAAAGATTCTAATTTCTTCGCTCGTTATTATATGACTTATATTTTCAATACTATTCTCATTAATTATAGGGTATGAGTCAATAACTTTACATAGAGTTGGTGATAGCCAACCAGAATTCCATAAAATTAATGAACTATCGTTAACTTTTTTAGTTATCGGTTCTACATATTCAAAAAAACGATCATATTTAATAGTTAATCTTTGTAACCAAACTTCTAAGTGTCCTGTATTAGGTATATTTTTAAATTTAAACAATATTAGATTTAAAATTTCTTCACATTCAGCAGGTAACGTGCAAAAAGTGAAAAGTTCACTTAAAAGAGCAGTAGTTGTACTATAAGTAGATGGGTTTTTAACCATGATATCCACTACTATGCTAATTAACACTCTGTAGTCACTTACCTCACTTTTTTTAGATTCAATTTCTAATCGTAAATGAAATTTATGTAATGCCTTTTTTAAAGTTCCAGAATTAGGGTATTTTATTGACAGTTGATGAATTAAGATCAAATGCTCTTGAAGAGATTTATTCGATCTTTTTTGGTTTATCCAAAACAACTTGTCAGGTTTTATTGAGCTTTGAATTATGTTACTAGACATTCCAGTTTTTTGATTATTTAAACTCATTCCCATGTTTAATAAGCACTCTGTTAATAATTTAGCTATGTGCTCTGCTTCATGAGGTGAATGTGTAAATATTCTATAATCATCACGATATCTTATAATTTTATAATTAATAATTTCAGTTTTTTCAATCTCCTTAGTTAGTGATAAGTCGACGTAACCGAGAATGATTTCTGCAATAAAATCCATTAAAGTACTGCCTTGTGGTATACCATTAGTCTGACCATGGCACATATCTCTAATGGCTTTATCTATAGGACTTACGCATTGACGGATTCAAAAAAGTATTACAATAGTTTATAACGTATCTGTGATCAGACGAACTAAACATGCTTCTACAGCAACTTGTACATTACCCATTTATATGGGCTTTCTCATGACAGAACCGAACTCTATTAGCTGCACACAACTTGCCGAGACTTATAATATCTCGCATGATAGTGTAAATCGCTTTCTAGAGCGTGAAGACTACACACCTCACGACCTATATCAAGAAGCAATTCAACATATTGATAATAATAAGCTTATAGTCAGTATTGATGATACTGTTTTAGATAAACCATATAGTCAACATATGGACTTGGTTAGCTATTTTTGGTCAGGCAAACACCACCGATCCGTCAAGGGTATTAATCTCATTACCTTGTATGCGACAGATCAAAATGGTCAAAATATTCCAATTAATTTCCGAATTTATGACAAATCTGAAAGTAAAACCAAGAATGATTACTTTATGGATATGTTAAGTGAAGTACTTAGTTGGGGTGCAAAGATTCAATTTATTTCAGGTGATAGTTGGTATTCATCGACTGGAAATCTAAAAACCATAAGAAAACATGGTATTCGATTTATGTTTGGTATCGACTGTAACCGTAAGGTTTCCCCTGAAAAAGGACAATGGTTTCAACTGCGTTTATTGCCAAATTTCCATCAGGGTCAAGTGGTCTGGCTCAAAGATTTTGGCTTTGTACAATTATTTAAGACTCAGTTAAAAGAACAGCAGAGGTTTTATATTGTGTATCAAGATGAAGATGATTTATTATCCTTTGAGGGTTTTCATGAATTACATTCAAGTCATTGGAAAATAGAACAATATCACCGGGTGATTAAACAGGTTTGTCATATTGAAAAGTTTCAGGTAAGACGGTCTAAACTGATTTTGAATCATATTTTTTCAGCCTTGATGGCCTACGTTGAGATACAAAAGAACCAGTTTGAGCGGATCTTTGAAAATGTATATCGTTGGCAGAAGAAATTATTTAGACCAATTATCAAAAACTTCATTGATGACTTTATTCTCGATAAAAATCATCTGCTACCACAGAGAGTCTATAAATAACAGTGCGTAAGTCCTAATCTATTAAATTTCCTAACAGATTTTTATCATTTTTTAATTTTTTTGCCTCATCTTTACCATGTATGGCCCAAGCAATAGAATGGGTATAAATAGATCCATAGCAATTATTAATATCTGTATGAAGTACATAATCATATATTAAAGCTAGTTCAATAGATTGTTGCTCTATATTTTTCCACCATCTGTGAATATTTTGACTGGAAACAGAATTAGATGAGAAATCCTCTACAGGGGGTAAGCTATAACAGCTTATATTTTTATTATTTTTAAACTCCTTAAAGCGATTTTGAAGCAAACGCCAACTAGTTTCATTGCATATTAAATTGCTTAAATATATATAAAAAGCAGGATGGATCAATTGAAAAGGTCGCCAAGAAAATTTTCCATCTTTATTGTTGAGGAAAATATAATTTACATCTGAAAGTTCATAAGGTTTTGTTGTTGAATTTATTAGGGTGTGTTGACACTTTTAGCTTAAAAAAATAGCGAAGTAGTAAAATCAAATCGCCAAACCCAATTTTACTATTCGCTATGCCTCGTACCATGCTGACAGATCAACACTGGCAAAAGTTGAAAGTTATTCTGCGTAATTTATCCATTCACCACAACTCAAATTTACGCAATTTTATTGAAGCTATTCTCTATAGAATTAGAACAGGCTGTCCGTGGCGAGATATTCCTTGTTGTTTTGGTCATTCCAACTCTATTTTCAAACGTTTTAATCGTTGGTCAAGCAGCGGTAAGTTACTTAGATTATTCAAATTACTAGCCTCATGTCCCGATATGGAGTGGATTTTTATTGATGGCTCTCATGTACGTGCTCATCAACATTCTGCCGGCATAGCGAATCAATCTATTTCTAAAAGTGTAGGGGGAAACTCCTCAAAAATACATTTGATTGTTGATGCACATGGCAATCCTATTGATTTCATGATTACCGATGGAACCACACATGATGTTAAAGTTGCACCTGATTTAATATCAACATTAGATTTAAAAGAGACAGAAGTGGTATGCGCAGATAAAGGCTATGATTCAGAACCACTGCGTGAGCAGATCAGAAAAACAGGGACTAAAGCGAATATACCAAAGAAAACAAATAGCCAATCAAACAATGACCATATGGACTGGTGTTTATATAAAATCAGGCATTTAGTTGAAAATATGTTTTGTAGATTAAAGCAATTTAGAGGAATAGCTACTCGATATGACAAGCTCAAAAGAAATTATCAAAGTTCTGTTGCTTTAGCCTGTATATTTTTATGGCTACCTTTATAGGGTTAATTATGAACAGTAAATGTCAACAGACCCTAATGAATTAAACTGCTTATTATCCATATATTCCGATACTTTGGATAAAAGTGGTGAAAAATTAAAATATACAGGAAGGTCTAAATTACAATAATTATGAGATTCTTGAAAAAATTTTTTAGCATCTAAATTATTTAATTTTATTATGGTCTTCATGTATTATTTACCGACTTCTAAAGTGATTGAATTATTTAAAAGATCTATAATTCCCCGAAACCTTCACATAATTCTGCGCTGAATAAGGCAAAAATGCTTTTTCCTTATCTGTCAGCGGACGCACTTTTTTCACAGGGCTGCCCACATACAAATAACCACTTTCCAAAACCTTATTCGGTGGAACAAGCGAACCTGCACCAATCATGACATCATCTTCAACAATCACATCATCCAGAATAATCGTACCAATACCGACCAAAACACGATTGCCAATGGTACAACCATGTAGTTTGACATGATGGCCAATGGTGACATCTTCACCAATAATTAAAGGCGAACCTTCAGGCTTATCGGCTTTTTTATGACTGACATGCAACATAGCATGATCCTGAACATTCGAATTTTTACCAATCCGGATGGAATTGACATCACCACGAATCACGGCAAAAGGCCAGACTGAGACATTTTCAGCCAAGACCACATCGCCGACCACGATTCCCATCGGATCGATATAACACGATTCATCAATTTCTGGAGTAGTGTCCAGATATGGTCGAATATTTTGGCTCATGGTGATCTGCTCATTAAAAGTTTAAGGATCATGTGCATAGTATAAAATAAAAAGCACCCATCTGAATGAGTGCTTTGGTCTTAGTCCGGGACTAAAACAGTCTATTTAAACTTAGAACAAGTTTGAGAAGAACTGTTTAATATGATCGAGCATACGCGCGAAGAAACCTGCTTCTTCAACTGCGTTTAAAGCCACCAATGGTTTTTCTGAAATCACTTTGCCATCCAGAGTCGCAACGTATTTACCTACGACCTGACCTGGCTGTAAAGGTGCAGTCAGTTTAGGCTGAACCACGAGCTGGGTTTTAATCGCGTTGGCCTGACCTTTCGGCATGGTCACGTTAAAGTTTTCAGCAAGACCGATCTGAACTTCATCTTCCTTACCAAACCAGACTTTGGCTTTGGCAAGTACCTGTTTAGCTGGTTGAACATTTTTGGTTTCGAAGTTTGCATAACCCCAAGCCAGCAACTCACGTGTTTGTGTCGCACGTTCCTGCATGGTTGGTGCACCAAAAATCACTGAAATCAGACGTGTAGGACCACGTTTTGAAGAAGTGGTCAAGCAATAACCGGCTTCATTAGTATGGCCAGTTTTTAGACCATCTACACTCGGGTCAGTATATAGCAGGGCATTACGGTTACCTTGCTTGATGCCATGAAAGGTAAATTCTTTTTCCGCATAAATCGGATAATATTTAGAACTGTCTTTAATGATGTGCTGTGCCAGCGTTGCCATATCTTTGGCAGTTGAATAATGGCCTTCAGCCGGCATACCGGTTGAGTTCACGAAGCTGGTATTGGTCATGCCAATACGTTTAGCTTCCTGATTCATCATATGTGCAAAGGTACCCTCGTTCCCTGCAATATGTTCAGCCATGGCTTTCGATGCATCATTCCCTGATTGAATAATAATCCCGCGAAGCATTTCAAGTGCAGTTGCCGTACCATTTAAAGGTACATACATACATGATTCCGCGCTACTGCCGCGACACCATGCTGACTCGTTCATGCGCACTTGTTCATCTTCAGTGAGTTCACCGCTCAATAGTTTTTGTTCGATGATGTAACTGGTCATCATCTTGGTCATTGAAGCAGGGGCTAATTTTTCATTTTCATTTTTTGAAGCGAGAAGTTGCCCTGTCTCGTAGTCCATTAGCACGTAGGATTTATTATTCAATTCTGGTGGTGCAGATAGGACAGTTGCTGCAAAGCTAAAACTAGGAACTAATAATAATGCAGCAAGGGCAGTTTTTTGGGTCATTTCTAGTGGGTTCCTATATCTTGATGTAAGCACGAAGAGCCTAGCATTTTAGGACAAAGCTAGGCTGACTTCTATGGGAAACCCGGTCTTATTTCAAAAGTATTGTAAGTTATCGGCAGAAAAGCAGCTTAATTGTTATAGGTGGTTAATTCATTACAAATCACCTGATTTTTTTTCTTGCCGGCTTTCTTGGCATCCGATTGTGCTTCGGCCAGAATATTGCGGAAATCGTTCTGTTTAGCCATCTGGTTTAAGCTTTCAACCGGATTACGCTGGCCCGGCATATACTCAGTCACCAGCTTGGTATAACCCTGATTAAACTGTGACTTGTCTTTGACCATGCTTGGACAGATTTCTGAAAGAACATAAATGGCTGCCAGTTCCTGTTTGGTCACTTGCTGAGTTGGGGTAACATTAATGTTTTCATCGGCTGCAAATGCAGAAGTTCCCAAAAGAGTGGCGGCAGAAATTGCGCAGAATGTTAAAGCTTGGAATATTGGATTTTTCATTGAAAACTCAAAAAATGGATTTAGAACAATAATTTGCCTAGCTTAAACTTATTTTTGAAATTGAAAAGTGGGAAAATGTAGCGAAGCTGTAGAATTATGAATAAATCTGTAAGAGAAAATAAGACGATGTTTACACCGTCTTATTTGAAAATTTAGCTGGCTTAGCCTTGGTAGTTCAGCATTTCTTCACAGACAGTTTTCTGCTCGTCTGAGCTGGTTTGCTTTGCACCCTGACGTGCTTCTTCAAGTAAAGATTTATATTCACTGTCTGCCTGTAGCTTTTGATAGCTCATGCCTTTATCTGAGTAGTCTGCAAGATAAGACTGGATCAATTGTTCAACGGTGCTGTTAAATTTTGGATTTTGACCAATGATTGCCGGGCAAACTTCAGCCATAACCTGTGCTGATGCAATATCTTCTTTTACAATGGTATTGTTTTCTTCAACAGTCAGATCGTTTGCCATAACTGAAGGGGAAATAAATGCTGCCAAGCTTAAAGTGAGAGCGCTAAATAAAGAGAATTTTTTAATCATCTTGAGCCACATATTATAAAGATGGATGTCGAGCAATAAATATATATAATTCCTGCACTAATACAATGAAATGTCCTAGTCAGTCATTTTTTAGCGTAACGAGATTTTTTAGTGAATATTTTAGTTTCAAATGATGATGGGGTGTTTGCACCCGGTATTCAGGCTTTGGCGCAAGCGCTAAAGCCTTTGGGGCGAGTGGTGATTGTGGCACCGGAAAGTGAACGCAGTGGCTTTTCTAGTGCCTTAACTTTGGACCGCCCTTTACGCCCAATCCAGATTTCTCCTGATGTCTGGGCGGTTAATGGGACGCCGGCAGATTGCGTTTACTTGGCTATGAACGGGCTATTTGATTTTGAATTTGACCTGGTGGTTAGCGGGATAAATAGCGGCGCAAATCTGGGAGATGATATCTTGTATTCCGGTACAGTCGGGGCGGCCTTTGAAGGTCGTTTAACTAAACATCCTGCGATTGCCGTATCACTGAGTGGGCCGAATGTACGTGGCTATCAGCAGCCTCAGGATTATCAGTTGGCCGCCGAATGGGTGCATGATTTTATTGCTCGTGGTTTGCCTGTTCTGCCTGAGCGACATATTTTTAATATCAATATTCCAGATGTAACTGAATTGCAGGGGGAAAAAGTGACATATCAAAGTCGCCGCCGTCAGTCTAAACCGGTGACGAGTCATATAGATCCGCGTGGTCGTCAGGTATTCTGGATTGGACTCTCAGGAGAAGCAGTCGCAGACCCTAAGCCAGGGTTTAACGAAATCGATTCGGACTTCTCTGCGGTCGCCAATGGCTATGTCAGTATTACCCCGATTCAGATGGATGCTACCAATTATGAGAGTCTGCGGAATTTACAAACACAATTGGCAGAAAATGCGTCCTTAGTGTTATAACTTTGTGAAAAACTCGCGATTGCAAGTATATTGCCGTAAAACTTTGCTAATCTTAACGGAATTTTGCAACCGTATAGCATTAGAGAGGAAGATAATGTTCTTGGTGTTACCGAAATGTGTCGTAGCTTCGCCTGCAACCCTGATTAAAACCCTCGTTTTATCGACCGTTGTTATTTCTACAGGAGTAATTACCGGTTGTGCCACCAAACCCCAGGTGAATAATGCAACGCGTTATGCAACAGCTCCTGATTTCTATACGGTGCGTTCAGGAGATACATTGAGTGGGATTGCAGCACGTTATGGACTGAACTATATCAGTGTTGCCGAGATGAATGATATCAGTGCGCCTTACCGGATTTATGTCGGACAATCAATCCGCCTGAAAAGCAATACTGCGCGCCGTAGCACCAGTACTCAGGCTATGACTCAGGCAGCGCCAATCCAGCGTCAAACAATTGCAGTGCCTACACCGGCACCGGTTACGCCAGCAACCACAGTACAAACCACACCACGCGTCAATACATCTGCACCGGTTACGCCAGTATCTACGGCTGCAGGTTTACGTTGGGTAAAACCATCGAATGGTGCGATTCTTCAGCAATACAATTTAGCTTCTAATATCAAGGGCACCCGCTATAGTGGCAATGTCGGCGATCCGGTATTTGCAGCAGCAGACGGGCAGGTGGTGTATGCCGCTGATGGTCTGAAAGAATATGGCAATCTGGTGTTGGTAAAGCATATCAATGGCTATATCACGGCTTATGCACATAACAGTAAATTGAACGTGAAAAGTGGCCAAAATGTAACGGCTGGTCAAAAAATTGCAGAAATGGGGTCGACTGGTACAACCCGCACCATGCTTGAGTTTCAGGTGCGTTTAGACGGCAAACCTATTAATCCTACTGCAGTTTTACCAAACAATTAAATAAATAATGCAAAGTGTAAATTTCGCC
Source organism: Acinetobacter lwoffii (assembly GCF_015602705.1). NCBI lineage: Bacteria > Pseudomonadati > Pseudomonadota > Gammaproteobacteria > Moraxellales > Moraxellaceae > Acinetobacter > Acinetobacter lwoffii. Next base: position 1,924,115 of record NZ_CP059081.1, on the reverse strand, counting down.
GTATAATACAATAAGTTGCTTTTATCAAATGATGGAGCACCTCATAAGTTTAGAGGGAAATTTATGTTAGATCAACTTCGAGCAATGGGTGTCTTTGCTTGCGTTGTGGAAAAAAACTCGTTCAGCGGTGCTGCCCGTGAATTAGGGATTACGACCAGCGCCGTCAGTCAACAAATTCGCTCATTAGAACACGATATGGAAGTCGTACTTCTAAACCGTTCTACGAGAAAATTAAGTCTGACCGAAGCGGGACAAGCTTTTTTCCATAGCTGTCAAGAAATGTTATCTGCTGCTGAACGCGGTAAAGTCCGGATCAATGAGTTACGTGATGATCTTGTGGGTGAGCTGCGTATCGTTTCTTTGCCAGAATTATGCGCGAATCATGTGATTCCTGCACTTTCTCATTGGATGGCTGCACATCGTGGCTTGGCAGTACATTTAGAAACAAACAATCATGAGGTTGATTTGTTGGATGGGCGGGTTGATATCGCCCTAAGATTTGAACAGAAAAATGATGAGCATAATCTTCAGGTTGTGCCATTGATGCAGATTGAGCAAATTCTGGTGGCGACACCGAGTTATATTAATCAAAGCACCATTATTTCGAAACCTGATGATCTTAAAAATCATGAGGTCTTGCCTTTAACGCATCTTAAAAACCATCAGTATTATCATTTCCAACATGTGAATACTGCAGAAAAAGCCGAGTTTGAACTGAAATCCCGTTTCAGTACCAATAACGGTTTGGTTGCGAAATCGATGTGCTTGCAGGGTAATGGAATTGCCAAGGTTTTATATCTTGATGCTAAAAAGGATTTGCTTAACGGTACTTTAGTTGAAGTTCTGCCTGAATGGAGACTGCCACCGATTACACTGTATGCCGTTATTCCGAAACGTGAACAACAACCTACAAAAATTCTCCGTTGTCTTGATACCTTGAAACAATATTTTAGCCAGATCTCTGGCGGACGTATGTTACAAAACGCATCATAGAATGCAGAATCATAAAAAAGCCGCTTTAGAGCGGCTTTTTTAATTTTTAGGCTAGGGCTTTATGCCAAATAAGCTTTGATCATTTTTACCAGACGTTCGATCAACTGGTCTGCCTGCTCCTGGGTAATATTCAGGGTAGGCAACAGACGAACGACATTGCCTGCAGTGACATTGATAATCATCTTGTATTCATTGCGTGCAATCGCAACCAGATCACCACATTCTTTTGGTAATTCAATCCCGATCATCAGACCGAAACCACGTACGATGACATTTTGATCTGCCAGTTTGTTGCGTAGCTGGTCAACGATATAAGCACCTTTTTCAGCCGCATTCGCGACGATATTTTCTTTTCGCATAATATCGAGAATGGTATAGACCACACGCGAACCCAGTGCTGTACCGCTATAGGTAGAACCGTGATTTCCAGCAGTTAATACACCGACGCCACGACCTTGGGTCATGACTGCACCAATCGGGAAGCCATTTCCTAAGCCTTTGGCTGTGGTCAATACATCCGGAATAATATTGGTGTGCTGATAAGCAAAGTATTTACCGGTACGGCCATTACCAGTTTGTACTTCGTCTAGCATCATCAGCCAGTTGTGCTGGTTACAGATTTGACGGATTTCTTCTAAATAGCTGAAACCTTGAGGTGCGGTATTGACACCGCCTTCACCCTGAATAGGCTCAATCAAAATCGCTACGATATCCGGATGATTGATTGCAGCTTCTTCAATTGCTTCGATATCACCAAAAGGTACACGAATAAAACCTTCAACCAGCGGGCCAAAACCTTCTTGCACTTTTTTATTGCCTGTAGCAGACAGGGTGGCCATGGTACGACCATGGAAAGACTGGTCAGCAACAATAATTTTTGGTGAAGCAATGCCTTGCATATGACCGAATTTACGTGCAATTTTGATTGCACCTTCATTGGATTCTGCACCACTGTTCGAGAAGAATACCTCTTCCATGCCTGCAACTTCAGCCAGTTTTTGTGCGGCAGCAGTTTGCCAAGGCACTTCAAACAGGTTGCTAGTATGAATCAGGGTCGCTGCCTGTTCAGCAATCGCTTCGGCAATGACTGGATGCGCATGGCCCAAACCGCATACGGCAATTCCGGTTAATGCATCTAAATACTCTGTACCATCTTCGGTATAAAGATATGCACCTCGTCCTCGGACAAAGCTGATCGGTTGACGGCCAAAAACAGGCATCAAATGAGACGGTTGATCAGTTTGTACCGGTGCGAGGGTAATATTATTCATGACTAACTCTTAACTGTTAGGTGGAAAGAAAAACTTATATAAGCAAAAACCCGCTCAGATTTAAAGGGTAATTGTAAATAAAATTGGAATTATTGCTTTAGACATACTGTTTTGCCTGGATTTGGGTATAATGCGAGACAGATGAGTTGAGGATTTATCAATGACTGAACAAGCACGCGATACCGAAGCGTTAATTCGTGACCAAATTGCAAAACACGCAGTACTTCTTTACATGAAAGGCACACCGCAATTTCCACAATGTGGTTTTTCTGCACGTGCAGTAGAAGCACTCAGTCAAATTGGTCGTCCGTTTGCTTATGTAAACATTCTGGAAAACCAGGACATTCGCGCGATGTTACCACAAATCGCCAACTGGCCGACATTTCCACAGCTTTGGATCAATGGTGAGTTGATCGGTGGTAGTGATATCATGCTCGACATGTTCCAAAAAGGTGAATTAAAGCCTTTAGTTGAACAGTATAGCCCGGCAGCTGATGCTTAATTTTCTATTAAATTAAGTTCAGATGTGAAAAAGCGCTTCATTGAGAAGCGCTTTTTTTTATCTCTATTTTATCTGGAGCAAGGTCAGAGTTAATTCTCTGTCGCTGCATCCGGCTTTTCAACTGTCGAAACATCAGCTTCAACTTCAGTTTGTGGCTCGACGATTTGCTTCTTGTCTTTCTTCTTCTTTTTTTTCTTTTTCTTCGGTACTTCGACCAGTTCGGCACCATCTTCAATCGCTTGCCAATAATCCAGCTGTGCCATCACTGCGGCATAGATTGAATTTTTGCTATAGCGACCTTTTTTATCCAAGGTACCGACAGGACGCGCCATCAGGATTTCCAGTGCCTGATCAATAGTATCAATCGCGTGAATATGGAACTGGCCTTCTTCCACAGCAATGGTGACATCTTTACGCAGCATTAGATGTTGCATATTTTGCCGTGGGATAATTACACCTTGTTTTCCGGTCAAGCCTTGTAACTTGCAAGCATCAAAGAAACCTTCAATTTTGGCATTCACACCGCCTACCGGCTGTACTTGACCCAGCTGGTTCATGGAACCGGTAATGGCCCAGGACTGATCAATCGGTAACTGACTGATGGCAGATAGCAAGGCAGAAAGTTCCGCGACTGTGGCGCTGTCACCATCGACCTGACCATAACTTTGTTCGAACGCTAGCGCAGCAGAGAAGTGCAAGGTCTGTTCACGGCCAAAATGTGCTTTCAGGAAAGACGACATCAGCAACACGCCCTTGGCATGTAAGGAGCCACCGAGTTCGACACTGCGTTCGATATCCAGAATATCACCGCCACCTTGGTAAACCGAAGCAGTCAGACGTGAAGGCAGACCAAACTCAACATCAGCATAGTGAATGACGGACAGGGCATTGATTTGGCCCAGACGATGACCACGGGTTTCGATCAGTTGAGTACCACGGGTCAGATCCTGCCAGTACAGTTCACGTAAATAGCCGAGACGATATTTACGGTGATCCAGTGCGGTGTTGATATGTTTTTCTGAAACCATCTTGTCACCGGCCTGGAAGGCATGATGATGTGCTTCACGGATCAGATCGCCCAGCGTCAGAGCATGTAATGACAATGAACTTTGATCTTCGGCTTGACGGCTGGAATCTGTGAGCAAGGCGGCCAAAGCAGAACGGTCAAAAGGCAATAATTTATCCGATTGCACATAGTCGGCAATCAGCTGCATATAAGCCTGCTCGTTATTGTCATTACGTTGTAATGTATCGGTGAAATCGGCACGGATTTTAAAGATGCTGCCTAGCTCTGGTTCAAGCTCTAAAATTTCATAATAAATTTCAGGCTCAGCCAGCAAGATGACCTTGATATTCAATGGAATCGAAGCCGGTTCAATCGAAATGCTGCCGGTCAGCGTGATCATATGCTCGAGCGAGGACAGTTTTAAATGCCCGGATTTAAGCGCGCGCTTCAAGCCTTGCCATGCATAGGGCTGTTCCAGCAATTGTTCCGCTTCAAGCATCAGGAAGCCGCCATTGGCCTTATGCAATGTACCTGGACGAATCAGGGTGAAGTCTGTAGTGATCGTGCCATTTTGGGTCAGTTGTTCCACATGACCCAGCAAGTTGTAATGCGTTGGAAAATCTTCAAAGATCACCGGTACGCCACTGTTCGGCTTGTGTGTGATAATCACATTTGCCTGATAGCGGGCTGGTACGCGGCTGAATAGTGCCGGAGTGAAATCATCTTCTTCCTGTTCCAGCACAATTTCGACATTATTGATAATGTCTTCGGCATAATACTTCAGGTAATGTTCCAGACCTTCCACATGTTTGAATTTCGCCAGAATCTGTTCGACTCGCGGTAAGACCACCTGCTTGGCGATATCGCGGTTCAGGATCTGTACGCGGTCGCGTGCATCATCTTCCAGATCACCCAGATGCAAACCCAGACGTTCCAGTTTCTTGTCCATATAACGCATGTTGGACGCCAATTCGGCACGATCTTTGTTGCTTAAGGCATTCAGATCTTCTTGGGACATTTCCTGTAATTTGTCATCAATCAGATGCACAGGGACAAAACAGTGCTCATCATGTCGCGAAATCAGCTTCAGATCCAGTTCTGCGCCTTCCTTGGTCAGTTCGATGAGCGCCTGCTGCTGTTCATCACCGGTTTCCTGGCGAATCATTTCAATGCGGTTGTGATAGGTCTCTGCAGTAAAACGGCGCTCAAGCTGTTTTAGAATTGTTTGCCAGCTTTGATTCAACATGGCTTGGAATTTTGGACCCTGACCCGGAGGCAGTTCCAATGCAATCGGCTGACGCTGGTTCTGAAAGTTATTGACGTAAACCCAGTCATTAGGAGTTTCCATAGTTTTGGCGTACTGCTGCAGCAAACGCTTCACCATAGTGCGTTTTCCGAGTCCTGCGGTACCAACAGCAAAAATGTTATAGCCGGAATAAGGCAGGGCAATCCCGGCCTCAACTGAGGCGCGTGCGCGATCTTGGCCCAGAAAATTATTCAGGGGTTTGATCCGTTTGGTTGACGCAGGAATTTTTTCTAGGTTTGGAATATGCGTCAGCTGGGTGGATATTAACCGGGTATGGTCCAGAGTATTTTTAATTTCGCTTTGTTCAAATGCAGAGATAAGTAAATCTGAGCGGATTTTTTGTGGAGTTGTGCTGGTGTTGCTGGCAATAGAAGAATTAATTTGATCGAGTCTCTGGGTCACTGTTGAAAATCCAAAACGAAATATTACGTTGATAAGAGTTAAGGTATACAGATTTACTTGAAAAATTCAAGCCAACATGTCGCTTTTGCCAGAAAATAAAAAACCGGAAATGTGATAAATATATAAATCTTGTTGAAAGATACGCTATTACAGGATTGAATAGCAGCAATTGGTTTTTCTGCGGAAAATAATAAAGCAATGACAACACAAACGACGGGTTGGAAATCCGCATTTACAGCATTTTTAGATCGACGTGCATTGATCATGCTGTTTTTGGGATTTTCGGCTGGTGTGCCGATTCTTCTGATTTTTTCCAGTCTGTCTTTATGGTTAGGTGAGGCCGGAATCAGCAAAAGTGCAGTAACTTTCTTTAGCTGGGCCGCATTGGGCTATTCATTTAAATTCGTCTGGGCACCGCTCATTGATGAACTGCCAGTCCCATTTCTGACCAAGGTTCTGGGACGCCGTCGTGCATGGTTGCTGATTGCGCAGATTCTGATTGTCTGTGCCATTTCCATTATGGCCTTTTCTGATCCGGCTTTGGGTGCAACACATTTACAGCAAATGGCGCTCGGTGCAGTCCTGCTTGGTTTCTCCGCAGCAACGCAGGATATTGTGATTGATGCCTACCGGATTGAACTGGCGGAAACCCAGATGCAGACCGTATTGGCTGCCACCTATAATGCCGGTTACCGGATCGGGATGATCGTGGCCGGTGCTGGTGCCTTGTTTCTGGCAGCCTATTTGGGAACAGCTAAAGGCAACTATATCTACGATGCCTGGAAATGGACCTATCTGGCGATGGCTGCCGTCATGCTGGTCGGTATTATCACCACCCTGTCCATTCGGGAGCCACAGATTGACCGTGTACGCAAACATTACGTGCGCAGTGATTATTTCCGTTTAGTCGCGGTGTTTTTTGTGGCGGTAATCAGTTTTGTCTTGAGCTATATCTATTCAGGCAATCTGGTGGCCAGCATCACCGAACAATTCGCCATTCAAGATACCTTTGCCTTGTTCTGTTTTGAAGCTTTGCGCTTTATTGGCTCGGGTGCCGTCGCATTTGTCATCGGGGCAAGCTTGGTAAAAATGGGTGCGGTTAACAAGCAGATGGCCTACGAAACCTGGGTCAATCCGGTTGCCGACTTCTTTAAACGGTATGGTTTAAAGCTGGCTTTGGTGCTGTTATTGCTGATTGGTTTTTATCGGGTCTCCGATATTATTGCCGGCGTCATTTCCAATGTGTTCTATCAGGACCTGAATTTCAGTAAAGAACAGATTGCCGAGGCGGTTAAAGTCTATGGAGTCATTTTCTCTTTAGTCGGTGGATTCCTTGGCGGGCTCTTGGCCCAGAAGATGAACATCATGAAACTGATGTTTGTCGGTGCCGTGCTGGCCTGTTCCACCAACCTGATTTTTATCGGACTGGTCAAGTCAGGTGAAAAACTGGCAGCTGTCGAAGTTAAAGCCGGTAATCAGGTTTATCAGGCAGAGACCGATGAAGTAGGTTACTGGAAGCTGGATATCCCAAGTGCAGTGCTGGCGCAGAGCAAACAGCTGCAAGTCTCAGCCGCTTATCTCAATACAGATAATACCAATCAAGCGCCTGTGAAGGTCAATATGCCATATTTGACCGCAGAACAGGGCAGCACCCAGTTACAGATCCTGCCGATCACCAGTGACAATACTCTCACCGCAGCTGAGCAGGACAAGACTATTGTGGTGCGCGGCCAGTATGTCGGTGAAGCACTGCAAGAGAATCAAAAGATTGTTTTGCAAATCAATGATCAGAATATTGAGGCAAAACTGGAAAGTGAAGGCGTATTTACTGCCGCGATTCCTGCACAACAACTGATTCAGTCACCTGCACATATTATCAGTGCCGTCTTGATGCAAGATGATCAGGCACTGCAGCAAACAACACATGTTTATCAGGTCAATGCTCAGCTGAGCAATACCCAGAATCTAGATGTCGATATTCAGCCCTTAGCGGTCGTAGATGGCAACAGTTCAGATACGGTCGAAGTCAGTGGTAAGGTGATTAAACCTTATAGCGACAAGTGGCTTTATTTTGCCATTATTGTCGATAATCTGGCTGCCGGGCTGGCTGGTGCTGCGTTTATTGCATTCTTGTCGAGCTTGACCAGTGTATCATTTACCGCTGTTCAATATGCGATTTTTAGCTCACTCATGACCCTGACGCCTAAGATTTTAGGCGGATATTCGGGTACTATAGTCACCAATATCGGTTATCCGAATTTCTTCCTGATGACTACTCTGATTGGGATTCCGATCCTGATTCTAGTGGTTTGGGTCGCAAAACTGCTCGGTGAACACCAACAACAATCTGTACAGAAGGATGATTAATATGCGCATGCTGCATACCATGTTACGTGTAGGCAATTTAGAACAATCTCTCAAGTTCTATACTGAAGTACTTGGCATGACTTTGCTTCGTAAGCGTGATTACGAAGAAGGCCGTTTTACCCTGGCTTTTGTCGGTTATGGCGATGAAGAAAATCACACCGTACTGGAATTGACGCATAACTGGGATACAGACAGCTATGAACTGGGCAATGCTTATGGTCATATCGCAATTGCAGTCGATGATGCATACAAGGCGTGTGAAGAGATTAAAGCGCGTGGCGGTAATGTGGTGCGTGAAGCCGGCCCAATGAAAGGTGGCGTGACTGTAATTGCATTTGTTGAAGATCCAGATGGCTACAAGATCGAGCTGATCCAGCAAGACAACAATGCACGTAATAACTAAGTGTGACGTAGCGAGATATATGAAATGCATTCATGTATAGATGAAAATATTACATCAATCTGAGTGCATAGCATGGGCCCGGCATCTGTTAAGATAGCCGGGCATTTTTATATCAAACAATAAAATCTGAGGGATTATAGGGATATGCTTAAGTTCTTGGCATTGGATCGGTTTACGATACTGTTGTTTGTGATGGTTTTGCTGGCCAGTGTGCTGCCAGTTTCGGGGCAGGCGGCTGAAGTCTTTGGCTGGGTGACGACAGGAGCGATTGCCATCCTGTTTTTCCTGCACGGCGCCAAACTGTCTCGTGAAGCTGTGGTGCAAGGCATTATGCACTGGAAATTGCATACTTTAGTTTTTGCGCTAACTTTTGCCCTGTTTCCGATTCTCGGGCTTTTGGCCAAGCCGATTTTATTACCCATGCTCGGACAGGAACTATATTGGGGTTTCCTGTTTATGTGTTTCCTGCCATCCACCGTGCAGTCCTCGATCGCCTTTACTTCAGTGGCTCATGGCAATGTCGCCGGGGCGGTATGTAGTGCCTCTTTTTCCAATCTGATCGGTATGTTTATTACTCCATTATTGGTAGCATTTTTTATTCTCGGTCAATCTGATCATGGTTTTGATCCGACTTCTTCGATTATCCAGATTACACTGCTGCTCTTGGTGCCGTTTATTTTAGGACAGATTCTGCGTCCATGGATCTATCCGCAAATGATGAAAATGCCAAAAATCGTCAAGGTCTTCGATCAAGGCTCGATTTTACTGGTGGTGTATGGCGCTTTTAGTAGCGCCGTCGTGGCCGGGCTGTGGAATGAAGTGAGCCTGAGTACCTTGTTGCTGCTATTGCTGGCTTGCTCGGTGTTACTCACCATTGTGATGCTGTTATCACTTTATATTCCACGCTGGCTGGGCTTTAGCCGCGCTGACCAGAAAACGGCATTCTTTTGTGGTTCTAAAAAAACCCTGGCCAGTGGAGTGCCGATGGCGCAAATTTTATTTATTGGCCAGCCGCTGGGCATGATTGTTCTGCCGATCATGATTTTTCATCAGATTCAGTTAATGGTCTGCGGGATTATTGCCAATCTGTGGGCCAAAGAGAGTGAATCAGAAGCTGAAGAATAATTCGCATATTGAATTAGTTTCACGTATAATAATGCCCACTTGTTGCGCTTAGCTCTGACGGTATCCGTCTCGGTGGGCCAAAAGAATGGTCTGTTGTGGTGTTGATCTGCATGAACGATGTTCCTGCTTCCTCATTTGAGAGTGATCAATAGCGATGACAGCTAAACCTTCTTGAATCTAATGGAGTAATCGACGATGCGCGCCGATATTCACCCAAAATATGAAACTTTAGTTGCTACTTGTTCATGTGGTAACGTAATCGAAACTCGTTCAGCTCTTGGTAAAGAAACTCTTTATCTAGACGTATGTTCAGCTTGCCACCCATTCTACACTGGTAAGCAAAAGAACGTTGACACTGGCGGTCGTATCGACAAGTTCAAACAACGTTTTGCTGGTATGTCACGTTCTGTTAAACGTTAATACCCAAAATGAAAAAACGGGCTTTAAGCCCGTTTTTTTGTGCCTGCAATTTAGAAAATTATCATTGGATTCCCTAAATTGTAGGCTTGTACAAGATCTTAGTGATCCTGTACATCAATCAAATGATCGAGTTTTTTCTGGAAATAATTCCCTTGAATAAAGCGGGCATCCACATTCCAGGCATTCGCGAACAGTGTCATATCATTTAATTCACGGATCAGGATATTGAGTGGCTTGATTTCATTATAGCTGGTGATTTTTTCCTGTAGTTGCTCAATCTCGGTATCTTTATTAAGCATATTGGTCAAGCTCGAATGTAAGCTAACACCATCCAGTTCCAGTTCGCGCAGTAAATTTGGACTATAAATTGATTGACCAAAATCACGAAGTGCAATCAGCGCACCATGTTCGTACAGCACTCGTAGATATTTTTGTGCATCTTGCTGATTCAGTAAAATATCTTCTTCTGAGAATTGTAAGATTAGCGGATGCTTCACTTTACTGCGAATAATCGTAATCAGCTTGGAAATAAATTCCGGGAAGGTGCGGTCTTTAAATAGCACGGCACGGTTCAAATTGACAATTAAGCTTGCATCAGGATACTGGGTAATAAAGTTGTGTAGCTGTTTACTGGCTTCAACCAGAATCCAGCGATCCAGTTTAATGGACAGTTCATCATCTTCATGAAGTTCTAAAAGGCTAGAAATATCCTGCCATTTATTCTCAAAAATAAAGCCACTGGTCACTTCATAGGTATATAAACGCGTATCTTCTTTATCATAGAGTTGCTGATACTTTAAATGAATCTCGCCACGTTCCAGACATTCACTTAAGGCTTTCAAAATAGAAGGTGTAGCGCTAGGAATAGACGTGACTGCTGGACTGATCGCTGCCACTGTTGGGCTGGCAACTGGTGTTTCAGCAACGCTGAAATCTATGCTTGGCATTTCTACAGAAGCTTGGCTGCTTAGTGACGCAGGAATATCGAGTTTAAATTCAGGTACAGCTTCTGCTTGAGGTAAAGATGTCGAGAATGCTTTTCCAATCAGCGTATTGCAGTGCATTTCATCCTGTAAACCCTGTTCAAGCATGACATAGCCCAAGCGCAGATTTAGAGGGAATGACTTTTGTCCCACTGTAATGAGTTGCGGTTTGCTTAAGGCATTTAAACTGATTAGTTTGGATTCAAGAATTGCTTTAGAGTCTGCCTGAAACAGACCAACAACGACATCATATTCCAGTTTAAACAGGGGAATATGGGTCTGTTCCGTGAGGAATTCTTTGGCTGCTTTAAAGTAGCCACTAAAAGTTGCCCAGTCAGACTGCAGAAGTTCCGGATCATAAGCGCTAAAAGAGAAAGTGACCAAGGCATTCACCGGTGCAGACTGCTTATGGAGTTCACGTTTAAGTGACTGAAAAACGCTTGGTTTTCCAGGAGTCTTCTCGGAGGAAACTGTTTTAGATTGAGTATCAATGCTAATTTGTACCGCATCTTCTTCAGCAGTTGAAGGCAGGAATTCCAGTTTTAATGGGTTAGATACGGACACATGCGGATTCAAAGACTGGATCTCGACCCGACCTAAATCAAATTGACCCTGAGAAATCTTTTTGAAACGGGTTTTAAAATCATTCAAATCTGAAGGCTGGAGCAGATCCAGAAGCGGTAGGCCAATAATCTCATCTTCATTTTGCAAGCCAAACAGTTTCAGGTAGTCCGCATTGGCCTGAATATGAATCCCTTCCTGAATGGTGGCAACAGCACGGTTGCTGTCGTCTACTAAAGATTGTGCCTGAATTTGTGCTATTTCCAGCTCAGTCATTAAATGTTGCTGAGACTGTGACAAACGGCTAAATGACAATGCTCGGACCAGTCCCACATAAAAGCGTTCCAGGTAGTCAAAATTGAGAATGTCATATACCCCTTTACGGATATATTGCGCATATTGTTCAGCCTGGTAATCATCCGGTTTAAGCAAAATCATCGGCAGATTAGGTTGCTGCGAAAGGCGCACCAAACTTAAGGCCTGTTCATATTTCAGGTCGTAGGCACGTCCAAAAATAATCAGATCCCAGTTGAAATTTAATTGTTTTTCAAAAGATTGCAGATCATCCAGCAGCACAGCATCGACCTGATAATCATGACTGGTCAGAAGATCACGGATTTGGTTATATCTAATTTGATTATCATCAATAATCAGTAAACGTGTTTCAGTACGTTTTAACTTTTTAGACAATAATGGATTTCTCACTTCAATGCTTCCCATAAATCATGATTTCTGCTTTCATTCATGTGCTGATCGATAAAGTTTTCGATCATCTCTTCTTCCTGATCATTGAGTAATTCATAATCAAAACGGATGAAACTCTGCGTAATCAGTTGTGCTTTGGTCAGATAGATTTTGATTTCTTCCTGACCGAGACGTAAATGAATGGTTTGTTTTTCCCTAAACATCTGTGAACCAGAGACAATCAGGCTGGTCGAGACCTGATCCAGTTGCGTCATTTTCACCAACAGGGCAGGCTGATAGTTGACATGATGACGTTCGGTACGGGTATAAGCTGCACAAGGAAAGAGCTCTTGTGCCAAAATTTCCAGCCCGATTTCCAGGCTCTTATCCGTTGACTGCTTGATCCAGCGAATCACACCGCCACGCCACTGACTCTGGGTTTTTTCCTGAACCAGAATGAATTCACCGGTTTTCAGGTTAGCCGGGGTAATACCAGTCCATTTAATCCGGTAACCATTGACACTAATATCCAGAACTTCAGCGCTATGAATCTGTTTCGTTTCACGATCGAGCGCCTTGATACTGCTAAAGGCACTTGGAATCGTATTTTCCATCGAGCTGACAAAACTGCTTTCGCTCTGGAAATTATAATTGGCATCGAGTTCCAGGGTTTCGTTGAAGTTTTTACCTTTAGACAGGTAAAAATGCGCCACGCTTAAGCCAAAGCAGATATTGATCTGGGCTGAATATTCATAACGTTCATGACGACGCTCGACATTGTTCGAGAGCAGATTGTAGATATGAAAATGCAGTGCAGGGGTCAGGAACAGTTTTTCATTTCGCGACAGATACTGCGCATTTTTGCTTTGAGTACCCGTTAAATGATCCATCAGATTCTGTGTGGAAATATAGAAGCTCGGCTGAAACTGTGGCTCTTGATGGGAATTAAAGATCGGCGGATGATCTTTGCTGGCATCGACCACATAACGGGACAGCGTGGTTTCCTTCGGCAGGATCTGTACCAGTTTGGCCCAGTCAAAACTGCATAGATACAGGCCCTGGATTTCTGCAGGCCGGATCTGATGAGTATTGAAGATATCCAGTAAAATCAGCTGTGCATAGGCATGTGCAATGTTCTGGATCTCATGCTGGGTACCTAATACCTGATTGATATTGCTTTGATAGAAATTATTGTCTATTGCACATTCAAGCAGTTGATGGGCAGCCAGCCATTGTCCCAGACCTGGCGTGCTATACAGCATATGCTGTTGATATAAAAGAAGTGTGAGTTGTTGCAGGGCATAATAAATCGATACCATCCGGGCAGTTTGAATGCTCTTCTTTTTGCCTAGAGAAAATAGCGAAAACTTCTGATGGGTCAGCTGATGATTACAGCGTTTGACGATATCAATATAAATTTTGGCAAAATGACTGCGCAGCAGCATGGCCAGTTCAATGATCTGGTCATTCCGGTCGGAAGTGATCAGGCCCTGATTGACGAAATGCTTTTCCAGACTGGTCAGGACATTTTCAAGGGTGGGATGCAAGACCTGAATCAGGTCAAAGCGCAGGGTTTCTGTACATTTCAGCTCAGAAACTTCCAATAAGGCATTAAACAGGGATTTGGATGAATTCCCCAGCTGTAGAATCGAAATCCCCGCAACCCATTCCTGCAAAGCCTTGGCAGTGGTTGGGCAAAAGCTCAACTGCTCTCGTTTAAGTTCCGTCGGTGTCTGAAAAATGTCTGAAGTATGCGTGCTCATCTTTATTATTTAACTCAAAAATGTTGAAACCCCAAAAAGCGGTGTCTTATTCTTCTCGCCCGCTATTTCTCGAACCAGTTTAGGAACCAAATACCCCGGCAGGTTCGCTAAAACTTCTGTATAAATCTCATTAATATGGTCAGGCGCTAAATCAAAATGATGCGCACCTTTTACTTTATCAAGTACATGTAAATAATAAGGCATGACCCCGGCATCAAACAAGCGATAGCTTAAATCTACTAAAACCTGAGCAGAATCATTCACCCCGTTTAATAAAACTGCCTGATTCAGAACGGTGATCTGCTGTTGAACCAGTTGGTTTAAACGCTTGCAAGTGAAGTCATCCAGCTCCGATGCATGGTTTGAGTGTACCACCAGAATAATACGTAGCCTACTGTTTTTTAACATGCTAAGTAGCTCTTCGTCGACTCGGTTGGGGATCACAATAGGAACTCGTGAATGTATTCTTAAGAATTTGAGATGTGGTACTGATTCTAGTCGTTCAATCCAGGTTTTTAATTTCCGGTTCGATAAGGTTAGTGGATCACCGCCACTCAGAATCACTTCATTAATATCAGGCTGGCTTTCCAGATATTGCTTGATATTTATCCAGTCTTCGTTTTTAGGCAGATTTTCCTGATAGGGGAAATGTCGGCGGAAACAATAACGGCAATGTACAGCACAGGCACCAGTCAGTGTCAGCAAGAAACGGGATTTATATTTGTGCAGTACGCCGGGTTGCTGATTGGCCTGTTCTTCGCCCAAGGGGTCGGTAACAAATCCTGGATGTTCTTCCAGTTCCAGATGATGGGGCAGCACTTGTAAAAGCAATGGGTCTAAAGGGTTTCCGGTCTGCATTTTGCCCACAAAAGCACGTGGTACGCGCAACTTAAACTGTTCAGAAGCTAAAATGGCACCTGAGAGCAGTTGCTCTGGTGCAAGTTGCAGCACTTCAAGCAGTTCGCGTGGATCAGTGATCAGGTCGCTGAGCTGTGATTGCCAGTTTTGTTCTTGATATAAATAGTTCGTCATGCCGGAAGATTAACAATAATAAGTGAGAGGACAAAGCCTGATGGGCACAGTTTAACAGTTTGTGCGGAAGCGCAATAATCCACTGCGCTATAAAATAAAGAGTGATTAAGCTATGCTGATCTTCGTGCTCGCCTGATGGTATTTTAACGTTGAGCAAGACATGAATAAACAAAGGATTTTCATGTCTGATTGTAACTTAAACAGCCTGAGTGGGTGAAAGCGGATTTTTTCATTGCGGCAAAGTGTATTGCTCATTTAGAATACGCAACATCAAATGAATGTGCATGTGGCAACTCAATGTTCGTGTCAGACTTGCTAAATGACATCGCAACAGCCCATAGCATCAATAGATTAAAGTTAGTAAGTTTGGAGTGCGCCAGTCATGGCCTATTATTCTACGAATGATTTCAAGTCAGGCCTTAAGGTTATGCTTGATGGCAACCCATGTTCAATCATGGAAAACGAATACGTAAAACCAGGTAAAGGCCAAGCTTTTAACCGCGTAAAATTACGTAACCTTAAATCAGGTAAAGTTCTGGAAAAAACTTTCAAATCAGGCGAGAACCTAGAAGCGGCTGATATCGTTGAAGTAGAAATGGAATACTTGTACAACGATGGCGAAATGTGGAACTTCATGGATCCTGTTACCTTTGAACAGATCGCAGCTGATAAAACAGCAATGAGCGATGCTGCAAAATGGTTAAAAGACGATTCAAATGAAAAATGTACCATCATGTTGTTTAATGGCGTGCCTTTAAACGTGACTCCACCGAACTTCGTAGTACTTAAAATCGTTGAAACTGATCCAGGTGTTCGTGGTGATACTTCTGGCGGTGGCGGTAAGCCAGCGAAACTTGAAACAGGTGCTGTAGTACGTGTTCCATTATTCGTACAGCAAGAAGAAAGCGTTCGTGTAGATACCCGTACTGGTGACTATTTAGAACGTGCATAATGGTTTGAAAATAGACTATTATCGAGAGGGATGATTTAAATCATCCCTTTTTTTATGCCAAAGTCGTAGAGGAAAAGCAAAAGAACAGGCGTAAAGTCGCAAGGGAAAACAGCAGTACCTCGAACAACAACAATCACGCTGATTTGTATGCATCACAATATGAGGGATTGAATGGAAACTTTACAAAAGAAGTCGACGCGGACTTCGAAAATGATTTGGCTTTTGGTAGCCATTGTGGGTGCAGTCTCTTTTGGAGTTCTAGCACTGAGTCGGGGTGAGCATGTCAATGCAGTCTGGCTGGTACTTGCCGCCGCCTGTGTCTATAGCATTGCTTACCGTTTCTACAGTTTGTTTATCGCCACCAAAGTATTTGAGCTGAATGAACGCCGTTTAACGCCTGCGCATCGTCTGGCCGATGGTCTGGACTATGTGCCGACCAATAAAAGCGTTCTGTTTGGCCATCACTTTGCAGCGATTGCCGGTGCAGGTCCGCTAGTAGGTCCGATCCTGGCAGCGCAGATGGGTTATTTACCCGGTACAATCTGGCTGTTAGTCGGTGTGGTGCTTGCCGGTGCAGTTCAGGATTTTCTGGTGCTGTTTATTTCCACCCGTCGTGACGGTCGTTCACTCGGTGAGATGGCCAAGCAGGAACTCGGAACCTTTGCCGGTATTATCGTGATGCTCGGTGCCTTGGGCGTGATGATCATCATTCTGGCAGTATTGGCGCTAGTCGTTGTTAAAGCACTGACTAACAGTCCATGGGGTGTATTCAGTATTGCAGCCACCATTCCGATTGCGATCTTTATGGGCATCTACATGCGTTTTATCCGCCCGGGTAAAATTGCTGAAGTCTCGATTATTGGTTTTGTCTTGATGATGCTGGGCATTATCTACGGTGAAAACATCGCACAACATCCATATTGGGGTCCGTTCTTTACGCTTTCTGGCACTGAACTCACTTGGGCACTGATCATTTATGGTTTCATTGCATCGGTACTGCCAGTCTGGCTATTGCTTGCTCCACGTGATTATCTGTCGACCTTCCTGAAAATTGGCGTGATTGCCGGTTTGGCCGTGGGTATCCTGTTTGCCATGCCTGAAATGAAACTGCCAGCGATTACCAAATTCATTGATGGGACTGGTCCTGTATTCGCAGGTTCTATGTTCCCATTCCTGTTCATTACTATTGCGTGTGGTGCGATTTCCGGTTTCCATGCCTTGGTTTCTTCAGGGACGACACCGAAACTGGTCAACAACGAACGCGATATCCGTATGATCGGTTATGGCGGTATGTTGATGGAATCTTTTGTAGCGATCATGGCTTTGATCTGTGCTGCAATTCTGGATCCAGGAATTTATTTTGCGATTAACTCACCAGCAGCCTTGCTCGGTACTACCGCAGAAAGCGCAGCAGAAGCAGTGCGAACCCTTGGTTTTGTGGTAACCCCTGAAGCCTTGACTTTACTGGCACAGGAAGTGGGTGAAAACTCGATTCTGTCGCGTACTGGTGGTGCGCCAACTTTTGCAATCGGTATGGCACATATCATCACCGAAATTTTCAACAGCCGTGAAATGATGGCATTCTGGTATCACTTTGCGATTCTGTTTGAAGCATTATTCATCCTGACTGCTGTAGATGCTGGTACCCGTGCCTGTCGCTTTATGGTTCAGGATACCGTGGGTATCGTGATTCCTGCGGTGAAACAGTCGCATAACTTCTTCGGAAACCTGTTGGGTACTGCGGTTGCAGTGGCAGGCTGGGGCTTCTTCGTCTATCAGGGCGTAGTCGATCCACTCGGCGGGATTAACAGTTTATGGCCGCTGTTTGGTATTGGTAACCAGATTTTGGCTGCGATGGCGCTCATTCTTGGTACTGTCATTCTGTTCAAGATGAAAAAACAGAAATATGTGTGGGTGACAATTATCCCGACAGTGTTCCTGTTCATCACTTCCATGACAGCAGGCTGGCAAAAGATTTTCCACGAAAATCCAAAGATTGGTTTCTTGGCGCAGGCAGATCGTTTCAACACGGCGATTGCCAATAATGAAATCCTAGCGCCAGCGAAAACTGTGGCAGAAATGCAGACGGTAGCAATGTCAAACCAGATCAATGCTGCACTCTGTGCTTTCTTTATGATTGTGGCCTTTGTGATGCTGTTTGCTGCAATTCGCGTGATCCGTCGTGCCTTGGCAAATCCTGAGCCATCTGTACATGAAGCAGAAGCGATTTATCGCGATCCTGAAGAGATTCAGCCAGCGAAAGGTCATTAAGGGAAATATTATGAATCTGAAGTTTGCCAAAAGCGGGAAAACGATGATTTATAAAATCATCAAAATGACCGTGATGTCACAAAAGGATTTAATCCTGAATCCGAAAAACTGGTCGCGGATTGCGACCTTGTGGCAACGTTTGCAGCAAAGTTTCCGTCTGATGGTCGGTGTACCTGATTACCAGACCTATGTGGAGCATATGCGCAAGCATCATCCCGATCTGGAAGCCATGGACCCGAAAACATTTTATCGTCACTGTGTGGATTCCCGTTATCCATCTGCGGGCGGTGATATGAAGAAGTGTCCGTGTTAATCATTAATTCATAGCAAGCGCCTTTCGGGGCGCTTTTTTTTATCGTTAAAAATTAATATGAGGAATAGACGATCGCGTTAAATCTGAGGTCATTGATTGAGCTAGCGTAGAAAAGTTTTATTATAAAAATCCATGAAATCGCTTAAGTCTCTATACCTTTTAAGTATGATTCTTTTCAAATAGATGGATGAGCTCAGATTGGTATTTTGAGATTTGAGCGAAAAGAAAAATGATCTCTATTTGTGTCGATCATTTTATTTGTTTTCTGCGCTTCTTACTTCTTTTCAACCTGATCATTTTGACTCTTCTATTATTTGAATCCTCGCCATTTTCTAATCAGTATTTTTATTCAGTTACACAGACAGATGATTGATCTTTTGGGAAAATTTAAATTTCAGTGTATGTTAATCTTAGGCCATGTTTTATTAAGGAAATTATTGTGATCTGGGGCATGAAACAAAAGGAAAATAACGACATTGCACACATCAATACTGTGCTTGAACAAAAAATTGCAAGTTATGCACCCAAGATCCAGCGTTTTTTTGAAGAAGTTAATGCCATTGTGTTGGATAAGCAGGCCCAGACCACACTGGCACTCTGTTGTTTGATTGCAGGCGGACATGTCTTATTTGAAGATTTACCCGGATTGGGTAAAACTACATTAGCCAGCAGTCTGGCACATCTGGCTGGGTTAAAGTTCCAGCGGATCCAATTTACCAATGACATGCTGGCCAGTGATGTCATCGGTATTAACATGTTTAACCAGAAAGAACATCAGTTCGAGTTTAAACAAGGCCCGATTTTTACTCAGATTTTACTGGCAGATGAAATCAACCGTTGTAGTCCCAAAACCCAGAGCGCCTTACTCGAAGCCATGGAAGAAGGCTATGCCACCATTGATGGCGTACGCTATGCCTTACCGAAACCTTTCTGGGTGATTGCGACACAAAACCCGCTATTCCAAAGCGGTACTTACGCTTTGCCGGAATCCCAGCTAGACCGTTTCCTGATGCGTTTATCTTTGGGGTATCCATCACGCCATGCAGAAAAACTGTTATTACAGCAGGAATCCCGTTTTGCCCTGATTGCAAGTCTGGCGCATATTTTTACCGAAGATGAAATTCTGGATCTGCAAAGTCTGACGCATCAGATATTTATCAGTGAAGCGATTCAGGAATATTTGCTTGATCTGGCAGAAGAAACCCGTAAAAGCCGTCATGGACTTTCTACGCGTGGCCTTCTGGCCTTGAAGCGCGCAGCACAAGCGTATGCTTTGATTCAGCAACGTGCTTTTGTCACACCAGATGATGTGCAGGCTGTATTTGTCGCGGTGACTTCGCATCGTCTGGGTTTAAGTGAGGCAGAAGCCTTTAATGTGATGCAACAGGTTGCGGTCAGCTAAAGGAGTCCTCTCTTGGATAAAACCTGGCAAAAATGGCTGGCCAAGCGCTTTCAATTCTCACAGCAGAAACAGCTCTCGCAGAAAGATGTCTTGGTATTTATTTATCAGCAGGGCTATCTGTATCTGGTTTTGATCTTCATCACCTTTGTGGCTGGGGTAAACTATGCCAATAACCTGATTTTAGGTTTCTGTTTTTTAATCAGTGCGGTGCTGTGTATCAGTTTTTATCTGACTTTTAAGCAATTGCATGACCTGAAAATTGAATTGATCGCAGATGATGTGGGGCAGGTGGGTCATAGCGTGAATCTGCATCTTTATTTTCAACAGCAGCAGCTTCGCCCCCGTTATTTGTATATCAAAGCAGGAAATCAGCTAGCGAAAGTTTATCTGAATGCAGCAAAGCAGCAATTTATTCTGCCATTTTATGCAGAGCAACGTGGCAAGTTTGATTACCCGGTGATTCAGATTTATTCGGTTTATCCCTTCGGGTTAGTTCGAGCCTGGACCTATCTTTATCATCAGCATTCGGCCTGGGTCGCGCCTAAAGCTGAAGTTTTTAGCACAGAAAATAAATATCACTTTAACCGTTTTGAACCGGATATGGATGAGTTCCGTGAATTGCGCAATTACCAGTCAGGTGATTCCTTGCAGGCAGTGTCCTGGAAGCAGTTTGCGCGTGGACAAGGCCTGTATGTCAAAGTCTTTGAGCAATATGAGGATGAACACAGTATCGAGATTCATTATGCACATATGCCGAGTCAGTCACATGAAGAAAAACTTGAATTTGTGATGGGTCTGGTCGAGCAGTGCGAGCAGCAGCAATGTGCGTATAGTCTGCATTTGCCACAGGCCGAATTGCCTCAGGGCGCAGGTGAAGAACAACTGCGGAAAGCCAAACAATTGTTGGCGCAGGCCTAAGGCGGGTAAATTCATGATCAATGCAAAAATCCGTACCTCGATTGTGCTGACTTTGGGCCTGATTCTCATCGCCCAGATGGCATTTATTCCGGTTCTACTCAGTATTATTTTTGCGATTAGTATTGTATGTATCTGGATTTTCCTGAAACGTCAGCAGCCATTTCCCAAAACGGGCACTTTTCTACTGACGGCTTTGGCACTCGGCAGTATTTATTTGAGCCATCATAGTTTTATTGGTGTTGAGGCTGGGGTAGCAGTTTTATCTACTTTTTTATTTGCCAAATCACTGGAAAGTAAAAATAAACGTGACCTGATTATTCTGTTTAATTTTGCCCTGTTTGTCGCTGCCAGTTCATTCCTATATAGCCAATCTTTTGGGATGGCGATCGTGATTGTGCTGTGTTTAATCAGCTGTTTGATTGGCCTGTACCGGATTCAGACCAGTGAGTTTGAACAGGAGCAGACTACTCAGCGCGCAGCATTGCAACAGGATGCCAAGCATGTGGGCAAGTTTATCTTGTACGCCGTTCCATTTTTCATTTTACTATTTATTTTCTTTCCGCGCTTGCCGCCACTTTGGCATATTCCCATTCCTGAAAATAAGGGTATGACCGGCATGAGTGACAGTATGTCACCTGGGGATATTGCCGAATTATCCCAATCTAGTTCACTGGCTTTCCGGATTATTGGTGATGTCGGCAAGCTTCCGCCGCGCTCAGAACTCTATTGGCGAGCTTTAGTGCTAGATGAATATGATGGGCAACGCTGGACCAGCAGTTTCGTCAATCAGCAGCCTTTAATGCGACAACCGATGGATACTTCACCTGTACCTACAGGCTGGAACTACCAATATCTGGCTGCGGATCCTTCGGTGTTCTGGATCATGGGGTTGGAAAAATCGATACCTGTGGAACGCCGTTATTATAACCGTCAGGATTGGAGCATTGTGCCGAGACGGCTCACGCAACGTGTTGAACCGATTTCGTTACAATGGATCGGGACAGAATATGACCCTCAGACTTTGCCAACGCAATATATCGAGCGAACGAATACTCAGGTGCAGCGCCGGCTTGACCCGCGAGCGCAACAATTAGCACAACGTCTATATGCGCAAAGTGCGGAAGATCCTCGGCGTTATGTACAGAAAGTCTTGAATTGGTATCGACAGAATAACTTTGTTTATACCCTGAAGCCGGGCCAATTGGGGCAAAACCGGATTGATGAATTCCTGTTTAATTCCCGTCAGGGATTTTGTGAACACTATGCCTCGAGTTTCGTGATGTTGATGCGTTATGTCGGGATTCCTGCACGGGTGGTCACCGGCTATCAGGGGGGGGAGTTGGCACCAGATCGCATGAGCTGGGAAGTCCGGCAGCTCGATGCGCACGCCTGGACAGAAGTCTGGATTGACCAGAAATGGCAACGCTTTGATCCAACCGCAATGATCACTCCACAGCGTATAGATGATGGTATGCAAAATCTGCTTTCTCAGGATGCATGGGTATCGGCAAATCAGTCGATCTGGAACTCGCAGCATAATCTATGGATCACCAAACTACGTGTTTGGAGCGATTATGCCAGCTACCAATGGCAAAGTAAGGTGGTGGGTTATAATGCAGAATCACAACAGAGCTGGTTATCAAAATTAGGACTCGGTTCAGTTTATTCGAGTGTCATAATTTTACTGGGCAGTATTGCACTATTGATTTTGGCCTATATCTTCAGAATTTATCTAAAAGCCCGACAGGCGCAATCTCCATTTGATCGTGCGATTCAACAGCTGAATCAATCTCTAACTGATCATCTCAAAAAACAGCCTGCAGAAACTTTTCATCACTGGATGCAGCGTTTATCTCAACAGGTTCAGATTGAAAACCAGACTGCCTTTATTCAAGCTATACAGGTTTTTGAAAAAAATCTTTATTCGGGAACCCCAATAACTGAACAAGAATTGAAAAAATTCAAGGATTTGCTTAAAACTTGCGCGGACGTTTTAAAAACTAAATGAAAAGGCTTGTTTTCGGTCGGAAAAATTTATAATATGCCAAGCATTCTAGGTGTATAGCTCAGTTGGTTAGAGCGCTACGTTGACATCGTAGAGGTCAGCAGTTCGAGTCTGCTTATACCTACCAAGATTCTAAACGTTATGTTATAAGGGTTTTAAGCGAAAACAGTAGCTTAAAGCCCTTTTTTAATGCCTTGAGTAAAGTGAGCCGTTATCCGCACTATCTGCAAAACCCGTATTTTATGCAGTTATTGCCGTTAAACTTACGTCAAGTTTACGTCAAGAATTTTGGAAATTACGTCATGAAATTACCCAAGCCCAGAAAGCGCGGTTCGGCCTACTACATTGAACTAATGATCAATGGAAAACGTTCTTCAGCAACTCGTGATACCGCAAAAGAATGTGAGCAAGGGGTAGCTCAAAAGATGCTTGAAGCGAAGGTCAATCAGATGGCGGAAGACTTGAGCATAAAACAGTACTATCCCTTCAAAACACTTTTTCATAAATACTATGATGAGCATGGCCGTAAACTTCGCGGATCCAAATACGTCAAAGAACAATTAGCGCCGTTTGATGAAAAGTTTGGTGCACTGGCAGATATGTCTATTCATGACATTTAGCTTAAATATTTCAGCTCAAAGTGCCGCAAATTAATAAATTGATTGAAGTGCTGCACTTGCGTTGTACTCGGCTGGAATAGGCTGATCAGCCACAGGCAGATTCGCAGTGTAGGTTCAGTCAATTTTTTATCACGCACAGCGCTTGCTTCATGCTAGATGACATCTTCTAGGGTTTGCGCATCGTAAGATGTTGCTGATGCTGATATGCCTTAAAGAAGAAAGGTAAGAGCAGATAGATCTGTATAAATGTTTGGGCCTGCAGCATTTCGGCTTGTATGACTTTTTTACGTTGGTCACTACGGCGCTCGCTGGCGAACTTAAGGTTTTTTGGCATGGACTTTTATTATTTTTATAATCAGTCTTCATGATAAAAGTAAATTGTTGATCCTAACCGTTTGATCAAAAACCTGGGAATAAACTGCAGGATTTTTGTTGGAAAAGTCGCAATTTTGATAGGGCTAAGTGCAGAATTAAAACGGATTAAAGCTCTTAATAATATGAAAAATAATAGTTTTTATTTCAAAAAATCTCTAGGGTTTTCGGTTATATTGAATTATTTCAATAGTACATCTTCAGATTGTAGATAAGGCCTTACCAGATACAAAGACTGCATCGGGTAAGTAGTTTAATTAATGGCTACTCGATTTGACCATAACTTTATTCTGATACATCTTTGCATCTGCTTCTTTGATAGCTTCAGCTAACCCAAAGGTTGGATTACGCATTGCAAAGCCAATTGCAGCACTAATTCCAACTTTTGTAAAAGTATTTTGAATTCTTAATGCAAGCTTCTTCGCATGCTCTAAGTTAGTTTCAATGGTCATCACAGCAAACTCATCACCCCCTAAGCGAGCGATAATATCATTACTACGTACCGTGTTTTTGAGAGCTAAAGCCATTCTTTGAATGAGCTCATCACCTGCAGCATGACCCAGAGTATCATTTGTGATCTTAAGATCATTAAGGTCTATCATAAGAATAGCAGTAGGGTGACCATAACGCTTACAGCGCTCTTCCTCTTTGATAATAAGCTCATCCCAAGCACGACGGTTGAAAAGTCCAGTCATTGGGTCGGACATTGCTTCTATTTCAAAACGCTCAGCTTTACGTATGTACTCAGCAGCTTTCATATCAGCTTGAATCGTATAACTGAGTACCTTTGCTATCAACTCGAATAATGGAGCATCTTCAACAAGAATTTTAGGTTGAGGTTCGGGATCAATTGCACATAGAGTGCCAAAAAGAGAGCCATCTTCTTTATACAGAGGTTGGCCGATATAGGCTTTAATTGAGACTAGGTGATTTATAGGTGCATCTGCGTAAACTTGAATATCAGGTGAATAGGGAGCAATACGAGGCATATTACTTTGTACCATGTGTGAGCAGAATGAGTCTGCCCAATGAAATACTTGTCCGGGCTTAACGTTATAGCCATTATCTTCACTCAATAATACAATCCAGTCGTCACCCTCAGTACGAGTAATCATCCACAATTTGAAGCCAAAGCGTTGAGATAAGAATTTTAAAATGGCTTGGCCAGCTTCTTCAAAGTTCTTAAAGTTAATATTATTCATGAAGTGAACCTACTGCAACAGTAAGAATATATATGCGAAATACTCAATATATGAGTAATTCTTATAAACGGGAGCCTAAAATAGGTATTATATAGAAATGTGTGAAATTTATACTAAAAATAATACTTAAAGAAATTTATTTTTATAATGAAATTTAAAATTAGCCTGCGGTTAGAAATACCAAGATGTAATTTTCTTATTACTTATGAAAAAATGCAATCACTGCCATTATAGCTGCGATATTCATAAGTATTAGAAATATATAAAAAGTCATAATGAATCGAAGCTACCAAAAAATTTTCAAAATTATAGTTCTAAAGAAGCATTTTAAATGTATCTTAATTATTAACAACGAAAGGAAATTGTAAAGTCGAAAGGAAAAGTGTCTAACCCTTTATATTATAATAATATTTATATTAATTTAGTGATTTATCCAAATCATTCAACAGTTTATCTTCATTGTACGCATTGGGGGGGACAATCTTATAAGAGCTGGTATATAGTTTCCTTTAAATTTTTTGGGATAAGCTTCACATATAAGAAAAAATATAAAGTTTATTGTTATTTAACTTTGAATTATATAGAGAATCTTATAAAAGAGAACTCGTACATATCGGATTGTTTAATATGAACTTAGAAAAATAAGAGATTAAAATCATGTCATCGTTTCTAATAATTATAGGATTTATATGATGTTTTACAGGGATAATTTTTAGACCACATATTTCCCATAAAAAGGTCAAGAATTATATGGCTGCAAAAGCTGCTGGCTTCTTATGTATGTTACCAGGAGTATTTCTATTTTGTCTTAGATCTTATTTAACATAAATCCCCACGCTAGGGGGACTCGATTCTAGTCTTAAAAAACTTCGTAATTACATACTTCTATTCTTGAAATAAAATCGAGAGGCATTGTCAGTCTCTCAGCTGTAATAGTTTCAAAATGAACCCAGATAGCAGCATCTCTATTCTCAAAACTAATACTTACAAGTTTAACTAAGTCGTAAGGTTCAACATTATGAGTCAAGATAATATTATAGAGGTGATCTGAGCGTACGTACGAAATAAGCATTTGATGGATAGTTAATTGCTCTTTAGTGCTTAACTCACTGTAATTACTTAGTTCTGGTAAATCATTTTGAATATTCACTTCAATCCTTAACAATCTTAAATTTTCTGTAGAAAACGGCGATTTTATCAATTTAGACAACGCTGAATATATTGGCTTTTGTTAATTCTTTCTAAATCTTGTTCTCGCTCGATAAACATAGCGTATACAGTTAACTACCTGACCTACAAATATACATTGGTTGTTTAACTCAATAATATTTGGCTTGAACTCTGGACTTAGAGCCTGAAGATATCTTTTTCCATTTGTCTCAATAACTAATTTTTGAAAGTAGCATCATCACCGTAACGAACCATAATAATGTCATCAGATTGCATGTCTCCGTAATAAGCATCCGGATCAACTGGACTGCTCCCAGTATCCTAGACATAAGACAGCCTCATTTTGAAACTGTTTCCAATGGTTTTAGAGTCCTCATCTCAGATTTTATTCATAAAGCACATATATTTTATATTGCGAATATGCGTATATTCATATATAAAACTATGACTCATTGATAAGAGGGAAGCTCATGAATCAAATGCCAAAAGTCCAAATTTATCATAACCCGGCCTGTGGCACCTCACGCAATACGCTGGCGTTAATTCGCAATGCGGGAATTGAGCCGGAAGTGATCGAATATCTGCTTACGCCACCCTCGAAAGATCAGCTGGTCAACATGATTCGGGATGCCGGTTTGACGGTTCGTGAAGTGCTCCGTGAAAATGTCGATCTCTACACCGAGCTGAATCTGGATGATGCCGGCTGGAGCGATGAGAAACTGCTGGATACCATGCTGCAACATCCGATCCTGATCAATCGCCCGTTGGTGGTTACCGAGTTTGGAACCCGATTATGCCGTCCATCGGAAGTGGTACTGGATATTCTGCGTTTGCCACAATTAAAAGCCTTTGCCAAAGAAGACGGTGAAATCATCGTGGATGAACAGGGCAATCGGGTAAAATAAAGTGTCCCCCCATGCGAAAAAGCTTCAACTTGATTGGAGCTTTTTTATCTGAAAAACACATTGACGATGATCTATATCGGAAAAAGCGGGAAATTGTTGAAGCGAGCGCTTTCTGGTAGGCATATTCTGATCTGGATATCATTTTTGACAGGTCATCTTTACCATATATATGGATATGTGTATATTTGCATAAAAAATGGGAGCAATTATGGACCACGTTCAGTTTTTTAAATGTTTATCTGATGAAACACGTCTCAGTATTGTCCTGCTAATTGCACAAAACAAAGAGCAATGCGTCTGTGATCTGACCGATAAACTGCAGTTAAGCCAGCCGAAAATTTCACGTCATCTGGCCTTGTTGCGGTCTTGTGGTTTACTCAACGATCGCCGGCAAAGCCAGTGGGTGTACTACAGCATTAATCAGCAATTGCCGGCCTGGTGTTTTGAAATTCTGGACGTGCTAAAAGCTAGTGAGGTTCCGGTTTTATTTGATTCTTCCGCTCTATCGATTCAGAGCCATTGCGAGTAAGTTTTCATGAAATTTTTGTTTTTATGTACGGGGAACAGTTGCCGCAGCATTCTCTCTGAAGTGTTGTTCAATAGCCGTGCGCCAGAAGGCTGGGTCGCTTACAGTGCCGGCAGCAAACCTTCCGGTCAGGTGCATCCCTTGACGCTTGAAACCCTGCACAATCTGGGCTTGTCGACTGAAGGCTTATCCAGCAAAAGCATTGATGCCTGTGAACAGTATCAGCCAGACGTGGTGATTACCGTCTGTGATGCGGCTGCACAGGAAGCGTGTCCTCTTTATCTTGGCGGAGCGATCAAGGCGCACTGGGGCCTGTCTGATCCGTCCCATTTAGAGGTGGATAAAGAAGAAAAAATGCAAGCCTTTATGAGCACTGTTGAACATATCAATCGTCGCCTGGATGCTTTGTTTAAACTTAACGTAAATGAGCTTTCTCGCTCGCAATTGATTGCAGCGATTAATCAAATTTCGAATGTTGAGTAAGTCACATGTCTGAAAAACGCATGTCCTTTTTAGATCGCAACCTGACGCTCTGGATTTTTATTGCCATGGCGTTAGGCATCGCCATAGGAAACTTTTTTCCTCAAGCATCGGTTGCTCTGGATCAATTCAGTATTAATTCAGTCAATATTCCAATCGCGATTGGTCTGATTCTGATGATGTATCCACCCCTGGCAAAAGTGGATTATGCGACCTTGCCACAAGTGTTTAAGGATAAAAAGACCCTGACGCTATCTTTAATTCAAAACTGGTTGATTGCTCCGGTACTGATGTTTGCGTTGGCTGTGATTTTTTTGCATAGCTATCCAGAGTATATGACAGGCGTGATCCTGATTGGTTTAGCTCGATGTATCGCCATGGTATTGGTGTGGAATGGCCTGGCCTGTGGTGATAACCAATATGTTGCAGCATTGGTGGCGTTTAACAGTATTTTCCAGATTTTATTCTTCAGTACCTACGCCTGGTTATTCCTGACCTTCCTTCCGCCATATTTTGGTATTGAAGCTCAAGTGATCAATGTTAGCTTTTGGACCATTACCCATGCTGTTCTGGTTTATCTTGGAATTCCGTTCTTATTGGGTTTCTTAACGCGCTTAATTTTGGTGAAACAAAAAGGCGTGGAATGGTATCAAACCAAGTTCATTCCAAAAATCAGCCCGCTGAGTTTAATGGCTTTGCTGTTTACGATTTTGGCGATGTTTAGCTTAAAAGGGGGTGATGTTGTGAGTCTTCCACTGGAAGTTTTACGCATTGCGATTCCTTTAATCATTTACTTTGTGGCCATGTTCTTTATTAGCTTCTTTATGAGTAAATGGATGGGCAACGATTATCCAAAAACTGCTGCAATCTCATTTACTGCGGCTGGAAATAATTTTGAATTATCACTTGCAGTCGCCATTGCAACTTTTGGTATTGCTTCGCCGGTTGCTTTTACCACGATTATTGGACCATTGGTTGAAGTACCTGTGTTAATTGCTTTAGTGAGTGTTTCACTGTGGCTAAGAAAGAAATATTTTAAAGAGGCTTGATACGATGAACCTGCCTAACGTAGATCTAAATCTTATTGAACAACCCACCTTTGAAAAAGTTCAAGCCAAAGAACTAGCTCATCCTCCTCGGATTTTGCTGCTCTATGGGTCTAATCGGGAACGTTCTTACAGTCGCCTTGCAGTTCTTGAAGCCGGTCGAATTCTTGAGTACTTTGGGGCTGAAGTAAAAATCTTCCATCCCAAAGGACTGCCTTTACCGGAAGATGCTGATACTGAACATCCAAAAGTAAAAGAACTGCATGAGCTTCTGGCATGGGCTGAAGGTATGGTGTGGTGTTCACCGGAACGCCATGGTTCTATGAGTTCCATCTTTAAATCCCAGATTGACTGGATTCCTCTGGCAGGGGGTGCAATTCGTGCCACTCAGGGAAAAACCCTTGCCTTGATGCAAGTCAGTGGGGGATCACAGTCCTTTAATAGTCTGAACCAGATGCGTGTTTTGGGGCGTTGGATGCGGATGATCACGATTCCAAATCAGTCTTCAATTCCAAAAGCATTCCTGGAATTTGAAGAAGATGGACGAATGAAGCCATCAGCATTCTATGACCGGATTGTCGATGTGATGGAAGAACTGTATAAGTTTACTTTACTAACCCGTGGGCAAAGTGCTTATTTGACCAACCGTTATTCGGAACGCAAGGAATCGGCTGAAGAGCTTTCCAAACGGGTAAATCAGCGTAGTTTATAAATTCTAGGTGATCAGAGAGACTGAAAAGTATCTTGAGCAATGGAAGGCTAATTTAAACGCTTGAAAATTTTATGAAATACGCCCAGTCTGATAAGCAGGCTGGGTTTTTATTTGATGACAATAAAGAAGGGGGGAAATATTTTGGCTCAATTACAAGCTGAAGTTGATGTGATCATCATCGGTGGTGGACAGGCCGGTTTGTCCACGGCTTATTTCTTAAAGCGTAAGAACAGTCCGTTTATCATCCTAGATGATCAGCCTCAGCCTGGAGGTGCCTGGCAGCATGCCTGGGAGTCCTTGCGCCTTTTCTCCCCGAATAGCTGGAGTTCGCTGTCAGGCTGGATGATGCCGGCGACCGAACAGACCTATCCGACCCGCAATGAGGTGATCGATTATTTGACCGCCTATGAGCAGCGCTATCACTTTCCTGTAGTTCGTCCGGTGCGTGTGGAACGCGTGGAAAGTAAGGGCCAGTATTTAGAGGTTTATGCCGGGGAACAATCCTGGAAAGCCAAAGCGGTGGTAAGCGCTACAGGGACATGGAGCCAACCATTTATTCCCGAGTATGCCGGCCGTGAGCATTTTCAGGGCGTACAACTGCATTCCGCAGATTATAAAAATGCTGAGTTATTTAAAAACAAGAAAGTCATGGTGGTGGGTGGCGGTAACTCTGGTGCACAAATCTTGGCAGAAGTATCTCAGGTGGCCGAAACGCTTTGGATCACCCAGACACCGCCGCAGTTTCTGGCAGATGATGTCGATGGCCGTGTCCTGTTCTTAAGGGCGACTGAGCGCCTGAAAGCCCAGCAGGAAGGTAGAAAGATTGAGCAGCCCATTGGGGGGTTGGGTGATATTGTCATGATTGATTCAGTTAAAGATGCACGTGAGCGAGGCATTTTGCAGAGCAGGCGTCCATTTTCAGCTTTTACAGAACATGGCGTGATTTGGGAAGATGGCAGCACAGCGCATGTGGATGTGGTGATCTGGTGTACAGGATTTAAGGCGGCGCTGAATCACCTCAGCAGCCTCGGAATTATCCAGCCGGACCAGACCATTGCGGTTCAGAATGGCCGCTCTGTTCAGGTACCAAATTTATGGCTGGTGGGCTATGGAGAATGGACCGGTGCTGCTTCGGCCACGCTGGTCGGGGTTTCCCGGACAGCTCGGGCAGTAGCGGAAGACATCGCTGCATTTTTGGCCTGAGAGGATTTGATCCTGATTCAGTCGAGTGGATTGAGTGAATAGTATCTGTCTGCAACGAGCGTCATACCCGATGGTCTGATGCTCGTGATGATACGCTTGCATTGACGTTCGAATTTAATCAGGTAACTTATGCCCACAATGTGGACAGAAGAAATATTTGTTTTTTTCCTGCTCGAGTTGTTCTTTCTTACGCTCATGAATAAGTTCTAACAGGATATCCTGCATTTGTTCTTTGCTCAGTCCGACTTCTTTACGTAAAATTTCAATTTTTTCTTGATCTTCAATTAAGTCAATTTCTGCATCATCGAGCAGTTCACGAAATCTTAATTCCAGTTTGTGCTTGCGCTGTCTCAGCTCATTGGCCAGACCATTTGCCAGAATACCCGCAGGAAGCGCTGCCAGACCCACCCCTAAAATAGTAATTAAAGCCCCTAGAAAGCGGCCTAAGGGGGTGATTGGTGTCACATCGCCATAGCCGACCGTGGTCAGTGTCACCACTGCCCACCACATGGATGCAGGGATGGAGCTAAAGACTTCTGGTTGAGCCTTATTTTCAACCACATATACTCCAGCCGCCGCGATGATGATCATGATCAGCAGGATAAAAATAACCGCCTGAAATGAGCCCTTTTCGCGCTTGATCACCCGCAATAAAATCTGCAGGGAGACGAAATAACGGGTTAATTTGAGTAATCTGAATAATCGAAGGATTCGCAGGAAGCGTAAATCGAGATGCACAAAGAAGTTAATATAGGCCGGGAGAATCGCCAACAGGTCAATGATGGCACCGCCACTACGGATCCATAACCATCGGTTTTTCCATGCACCTTCAAAAGGGTCTTTTTCCGCAATGGCCCAAAATCTTAATAAATATTCCAGGGTAAAAATAAAGATCGAGAATAATTCAAAGGCATCAAACAGCAGCTGATAGGATTGATAGAGGTCATTGATTGATTCAAGTAAAACGGCAGCAGTATTCCCAATAATCAATATAATCAGAAATATATTGATGACGCCACTTAAGATGCTTTCGTGTTCTTCATTATGCAAATTGTCATAAATAAATCTGCGAAGCTTATACCAGGCCTTGAATTCCATAACAGTGCATTACGGTGCGATAAGATGCTTTGAGTTTAGCGCAAGCCCGGCCATCGAAAGGAAATTTTTAAAAAATTAATCAGAACTGTGGGGTGGTGATTATCCTGGATTTTTAGGGCTAAAGCGAGTGTGCACGACTCTAAAATCCCCAAAGCATTCTGGTAAATCTCACTACGGAATACTTGAACGATACCGATACAATACTGCTTCAACAAATACCCTGTTGTCTTTGGCAGTTACTCAAACAGTACTTGCTCGTCCGGGCAACAGATCCTTAATCTGTTCCCACTGATCATCTCTTAATGCATAGCGTTTAGTCATGAAAAAATAATGAGGACAGATTAGATTTTTTTAAGCTAATTGGTGACAGGCCTAGTTGCATCAAGTGATCTTTTTTCTCTGGCATTTTTGTTTTCATAGAGGGGTCTTATTATTTTTATACCTGTTTCTATGCTAAAAATTAAAAGTGCGTTGTGATCGCCTGATCATAAACTTGAGAATACAGAGAAGGTTTTTGTTGAAGAAAAAGTTATTTGTATAAACAAAGGAAGTGATTTGAATTGGTGATATCTTTATTGGATGTTGAAAAGTAAGAATTTTTATTTCAAAAAATCTCTAGGGTTTTCGATTGTATTGAATTGATTTCAATGCGAAGCCCATAGGGCTGTCGGGCATTGAAAGAGAGCTGATAGCCATACTGTTTTAACAGGTTAGCGGTCAATGCCAGTCCTAAACCATGGCCGTGCTGCTGAGCAGATTTGCGCCAGAAGCGTTGTCCTAAATGTTGGATATCCTGTGCTGTCAGTTGCTGTCCATCATCTTCAATCACTAGGCAACCAGACTGCATGGAAATCCAGATATGGGCAGCCTGTGCATGCAGCAGGGCATTTTCAAGCAGATTTTTCAGTACGGTATACAGCACAAATTCAGGCAGCTGAATTTCGCCCAAGTTGTCCCAGTTTACTTGTATTTTTTTGTTCATTTCTGGATAGCGTGTACCTAAGTCTGCAAGAACTTTCTCAAGTGTGGGGCGAAGCCAGATGGCCTCAGGCATTGCCTGGATACTGTTTTCTGATTGGGTCAGCAATAAAAGCTGCTCGAGTAACAGCGTATAACGCCGGATACTCTCATTGGCCTGCTGCAAATTATGCTGAATGGATTCAGGCAGGTGCTGCTGCTGACCGATCAGCTGGGCCAGTTGTACATGGGTTTTAATTGCAGTCAGGGGACTGCGTAATTCATGTGCAGCATAGGCACTAAAGGCTTTCTCCTGTTGCAGACTGTCATTGAGTTTTTGAATCAACTGCGTGGAATTGTTGACAAAAGGCTGTACTTCTTGGGGAATACTTGCAGGCTTGAGCTGCATTAAAAAATCTGCCACCTCTGAATAGCTAAGGTTTTTCTGGTTCAGGTATTGACTGAGCTGATCCAAAGACCGGAACTGTCTGCGGATAATAAAGATGATCAGGGCAATACAGATCAGCAGTGAGAAGACCAAGGGAATCAGTACGGACTGCAGAATCTGCTGTAGTAAGGTATCCCTCAAGAACATACGTTCTGCTGCCACCACCTGAATATCGCCACGACGCAGAACATAACTGCGCCATTCCGTATCACCCTGCTGCCAGGTGCTGAATCCTTCTGGTCGCTGGCTTAAATTTTGGGGGGCACCGCGTGTTTTGGCAATCACCTGATTACCTAACGAGATGTCAGAGCTAAAAAGAGAAACTTCACAGGCAATTAACTGGTTTGCATCATCATTCTTGGCTAATTTGGATAAGGTTGCATCCCCTAGACTATCCAGCGGTAACTGCTGAATCAGCCGGGCAACCATTTGTGCAGATGCCGATAAGCGTTGATCCAGTGTGTCTTGTAAACGCTGTTTCAGGTCAATATACAGCCATGAAAATACTGCACTCCACAGCACAATAAACACGGCCAAAAGACTCATGACCAAACGCCATTTCAAGCTGTGACTAAACATGACGCTGCTCAAACGGTTTGAAAATATATCCCACACCACGAATGGTCTGAATTAAATCTGGATGCAGTTTTTGTCTCAGGTGATAAATGTGTACATTCAGGGCATTGCTCTCTATAGAGTCCTGAAAACCATAGAGCTTGTCAATAAGCTGTTCATTTTTCAGGATCTGGTTGGGGTGGCTCATCAGGGTTTCCAGCAGGCTGAATTCACGGCGAGATAAATTCACGGTCTGGTCTTGATAGATCACAGTCTGGGTATCCCGATTCAGAACCAGTTCATCAAATTGCAGGGTATTGGAGGCAAAGCCGCGGTGGCGACGGGTGAGGGCATGAATCCGGGCAATCAGTTCCTCCAATTCAAAGGGTTTGGTCAGGTAGTCATCGGCACCAGCATTCAGGGCCTGAACACACTGATCGGTCCGTAGCCGTGCCGTCAATACCAGTACCGGGAGATCAATCTGGTCGCGTCGCCAGCTGTGCAGCAAGTCCAGGCCATCCTGATCGGGCAGGCCTAAATCCAGTAAACACAAATCGACTGCACTATGCCGGATAAAATAATCTGCAGCACGTGCGTGACTGACATGCTCCACTGAAATATTCAGATAGTTCAGAGCAGCACAAATGCTCTGTGCGATATAGGGATCATCCTCAACCAATACAATAAACATAGAACATCCTGATCAAACTGCCATTATTTTATAAATGATTTGGGCTGTTAATGTTGTCTTAATTTTAGTTTTTCAATAATGCAGTCCTAACAGGAGGAGATCAGCTGGATGTTGAAGTGGATATTGGGTGCCGTGATCGGCGGTGGAATCATGACGGGAACTGTACATGCAGACTTTTTACCACCGGATCAGGCATTTCAGTTTCAGGTGGTTTCTACAAGCCAGGATCAGGCAGAGCTTAGCTGGAAAATCGCAGAGGGTTATTACCTGTATCATGACCAGCTTAAAGTGTCTCATCAGCAGACCCCAGTCAAGTTGGCACTGCCCAAACCCGAAGACAAAGACGACCCCAATTTCGGTTTGACCCAGGTCCATTATGGGCAAGTCAAAACCAATCTGAATGTCCAGCCCAACCAGCAATTTGTGGTGCAATGGCAGGGCTGTGCAGAAAGCGGTTTATGTTATCCGGTGCAACGCACCACAGTAAAAACTGATGCAGATGGTTTATTTCCAGCGCAAAACCTGAGCAAAACACCAAAACTGCTGGCCAGCACTGCACAGCCAGAAGCAAAT
The DNA here is from genome assembly GCF_015602705.1 of Acinetobacter lwoffii. NCBI lineage: Bacteria > Pseudomonadati > Pseudomonadota > Gammaproteobacteria > Moraxellales > Moraxellaceae > Acinetobacter > Acinetobacter lwoffii. The sequence continues at coordinate 1,888,878 of NZ_CP059081.1, read as the reverse complement.
GACAAGATTCTGACCGCCCAGAAAGATAAACTAGAGGCTATAGGGAAAATTCCAAGTGCAGATCAAGCACTGACTGAAGAAAAGGTGGAGAAAGTGCAAGTCGCTGCAGTTTCCGACCCTGTGGTGCAGCCTGAGACGGGATTAGCAGAGAAAAACGACCAGCTCATTGCAGACCCTAAAAATCAAACTTCGTCAGCAGGCATGAATAGCCAGTGGAACAATGACCAGTATTTTTTAAGTTTGCTGTCGGAACAAGGTCTGTTAATTAATGCACTGATTTTTCTCGGGCTTGGCATTCTGCTGGCATTTTTACCGTGTTCTTTACCTTTAATTCCAATTTTAACGGGAATTCTGGTCCAGCAGCACCGGGGCTACCGTGCTGCACTGATTGCACTGGTCTTTGTTTTCGGTATGGCACTGGTGTATGCGATCATGGGACTTGCTGTGGCACAGCTCGGTTACAGTTTTCAGCGCTGGTTTCAAAGTCCCGTATTCATCAGTATTTTTAGCATTCTGTTTGTTTTGTTCGCGCTCAATCTGTTTGGAACATTTCAGCTGTCCTTACCCCAAGGAATGTTACAGCGGCTGGATCAATGGCAGCAAAAGCAGAAGGGCGGCACGCTGATTGGTGCTGGTTTCATGGGGATGATCGCCGCACTGATTGTAGGGCCATGTATGAGTGCACCGTTGGCCGGTGCCTTAATCTATGTGTCTCAGCTCAATCAGCCGATACTGGGCGCCAGTTATCTGTTTGTCTTAGGCCTTGGGCTGGGCTTGCCGCTATTTATTGCTGCCGTATTTGGGTCCCATCTTTTACCCAAACCTGGCATCTGGATGGATCGCCTGAAGTTCAGTTTTGGTTTTGTCATGCTGGCTCTGGCCTTGTATTTCGCCCGGCCCCTATTGCCCGGCATTTTATACCTGAGCCTTTTGGGGGTGGTACTGATCACCTGTTCAGGCTACTTCTTGTTCAAGATGCTGCCCCATGTGCATCGGTCTGTATCGAAAATAGTCCTGATGCTGCTCAGTGGTTTACTGGTCTATGCAGGAGGCATACAGCTCTATCATGTCTGGAGTCAGGTACAGGTGGCCCATGTAGAATCACGGCTTGAATGGCAGAAGGTCAGTACAGCCGCAAAATTACAACAGGTTTTAGCCAAACATCCTGCACAGCCGGTGGTGATTGATGTCTATGCAGACTGGTGTGTGGCCTGTCAACCGATTGAAAAGGAAGTGATTCCACGTAGTGATGTCCAGGCGGCTTTACAAAATGTGGTTCGTATCAAATTAGACCTGACCCACTATCATCCAAGTCAGGATGAGCTGCTAAAAGAATGGCAAATCCTCGGTCCACCCACTTTCATATTTTTAAATGCAGCGCATCAGGAGCAGCGTGAGTTGCGCTTGACCGGAAGCTTTAGTGCGGCACATTTACTAGGCACATTGCAGCAACTACAAGGGGAGCAACCATGATGATTTCCAGTGATGCGCTGCATCTGGGACCTTTGATGTTGCCCTGGACACTTATTATTGTTGCCACTGGCTTGATGCTGTTATCTGCCCTCCTGTTTGGATTAGCCAGAAAGTATTCATGGTCTAAACAGCTGCTTGGACAAAGTCAGGATTTGCTCTGGAGCAGTTTTTTGCTAGGGATGCTGGGTGCACGTCTTGTTTTCGTTCTGCTCAATGCCGAGCTGTATTTTGCAGCACCCATCGACATACTGAAAATCCAGGACAAAGGTTTTCATTTATGGGGCGGGGTGCTGATTGGTACTTTGTGGTATGTCATTCGAAACAGACAGCTGCAGACCCGATTCAAAGCCATCTTGTTGCTCATATTGGTACTCTGGATCGGGCTTGGACTCGCGTTCAAATCCAGTCTAAAAACTGAAGCAGCGTTTCCTGATCTAGCCTTTGCTGGACTAGAACAGGAGCGTCTGGGTACAGACAAGATTCCACTCAGCCAATTCGTTGGCCAGCCCACGGTAATTAATTTGTGGGCGAGCTGGTGTCCGCCGTGTCATCGCGAAATGCCGGTGTTGGCCAAAGCAGCCAAGCAATATCCTCAAGTGAATTTTGTCATGCTGAATCAGGGTGAGGAGGTAGCCACCGTAAATGCCTATTTAAGAAAACATCAGTTTCAATTTAAACATGTCCTGCTGGACCCATATGGTGAACTGCCACAGCAGATGAATAGTTTTGGCCTGCCAACGACGCTGTTTTTTAATGCTCAAGGCCAGCTGGTCGAGCGGCATATGGGGGAACTCAGTCCGGCCATGTTGCAGCAATATTTAAACAGAATTTCAGATCAACCTTAAAAAAACGGAAGGACTTAGTATGAACAAAATTTACCGGGTGCTTGGTGCAGGCATGTTCCTGATCATGAGCATGCATACGCAGGCAAATATTAAACAGCATATTGAAAAACAGGGTTTTGTGTTTGTAAAACAGATTCCGGCACCGCAAGGAATGACCGGCTGGGTAGGGCATGAAGACCAGTACTCCAATACGGTATTTATCTCCCACGATGACAAATATTATATCAAGGGCGAACTGTTTGACGCACAAGGGAAAAGCCTGTCCAATGAGCAGATTGAAAAGCATATGAAAAAAGCGGTATTGGACGATGTCTGGAAAACCCTGGAAAAATCGACCTGGATCCAAGATGGCAAGCCAGATGCACCACGTGTGGTCTATGTCTTTTCCGATCCGAATTGTCCATATTGCTATAAATTCTGGCAGGCGGCTCGGCCTTGGGTCGAATCAGGCAAGGTACAGCTGCGTCATATTCAGGTCGGTGTGATCCGTGAAGAAAGCCGTGGTCAGGTGGCAACATTGTTAATGTCGAAAAATCCAGCAGCAGCTTTTAATGATATAAACAAGAATAAAGGCAAAAAGCAGCTCAAGAAAATGGCAAAGATTCCTGCAGAAATTGCTGCAAAAATTGATGCCAACCAGGCCCTAATGGGGAAATACGGCTTTTTCTCCACACCGTCGATGGCCTGGAAAAATAACCAGGGTGAATTTAAATCTACTCAAGGCCTGGCGATGGACGTCAAAGAAATTTTTGAACAATAAGATCGGATGAGATATGTCCACTTTGGATCATCCACGGGTATTGTTTGCTTTGGAATGAACCACTCTGGCATGAAACCGGAATGGTCTGACATTAATTGCATTTGGTTTTGTGATTGAAAAATCCAACCGGCTATTGTAATTAGTCGATCATGAACGTTATGCATAAAAAATAGCCTATGCACAGTGGATGGGGATTGCGGTGATTGTGTTTTACATGTTGGTGAATATCGCCTCAATCCTGCAATATCGAGGGGGATGGACATCACTGGGACCGCCGGAATTTATTGAAGGTTATTATACCCAGCACCCCGTATGGCTAAACCTGTTTACTGCTTTTAGCGGGCTGCTTCTGATCATTTCTTTTTGGCTGCACTAAGAAGGAGGGCTAAGCGCAATACAGCTCGTACAGCTTTTGCATTAGGCTCAAGACCTTGGGATCACTCAGACGATAGAAAATCTGTTTACCCTCACGTCGGGTGCTGACCATGTCGGCCTTACGCAGTACAGTCAGTTGTTGTGAAAGTGTAGGTTGATGAATATCCGTAGATTCTTCAATTTCCTGAACATTCATTTCCCCATCCACCAGGACACATAAGATTTTCAGGCGATCAGGATTGGCCAAAACTTTCAGGCATTGGCTGACGAAATCGACTTGAGAAAAATCAATTTTGGCATTTTCAGCAATCATATCCATAAATGTCCTCACAACTTTTGATGTAGCCCGTGCAGTTTACATAATTTACCATAAAACTGCTTGATTAATATTTTTCATTATATAATATAAAAAAGTATATTATGTAGGGATTAATTCATCATGCATGACTTCCTCATCGCATTTATTGGCGGCTTAATGCTCGGGCTTTCCGTAGTTGGTTATCTTTACGTCAATGGCCGTATTGCAGGAATCAGTGGTTTGATTGGGCAGGTATTAAACTCAAAAACCATGTTTAAAACACCTGCAATCTGGTTTTTATCAGGCTTGATTCTCACACCGTTTATTTATGGTCTGTTTGTACAACCTGAAATCGAATTGAATGCCAGCCCACTGATGATGATTGTGGCAGGTCTGCTGGTGGGTTTTGGGACGCGCTTAGGTTCGGGCTGTACCAGTGGTCACGGAATTTGTGGCATCAGTCGCATGTCTAAACGTTCTTTCATCGCGACCATGACTTTCATGTTTGCAGGTTTTGTCGCTGTTTATATTATCCGTCATATCACAGGAGCATTCTAAAATGAAAAATCTGTTTGCCTTTTTATTTGGTGCACTGTTCTCTGTGGGGTTGATGGTATCGGGTATGTCCAATCCGGAAAAAGTACTCGATTTCTTGGATCTGTTTGGTGACTGGGATGCCAGTCTGGCCTTTGTCATGATGGGCGCGATTGCGGTGGCCTTTATTCCTTTCCAGAAAGTATTACGTACGGCACAACCGAAAACAGTATTTAATGAACCTATTGATTTACCTAAAAATAATCAGATAAATAAGAAGCTGATTACGGGTGCGGTTTTATTTGGTGCAGGTTGGGGCATTGCCGGCATCTGTCCGGCACCAAGTTTTACCTTGATCGGTTTGGGCCACTATCAAGTGCTCTATTTTATTGTAGCAATGCTGGTGGGTGTATGGATTCACCGTAAATGGTCAGGAGCTTAACGATGTCAAACTTACCTATAGTAAAAGATTTTTTTCACGAAGATACCAATACCTTCAGTTATGTTGTACGTGATCCTGCGACCAAAGCCTGCGCCATTATTGATAGCGTTCTGGATTATGATCCGGCATCAGCAAGTACATCAACTATTCATGCCGATAAAATTATTGCCTATATTAAAGAGCAGGATTTAACGGTTGAGTGGATTCTCGAAACCCATGTACATGCTGATCATCTGACTGCTGCACAATATCTCAAAGCTGAGTTAAGTGGCAAAATTGCCATGAGCCAGAAAATTGGCATTGTACAGGAAACCTTTGGTGCGATTTATCATCTGGATATTAAACAATGGAATGCCCAGCAGCTCTTTGATTATTTATTTGAAGATCATGAGTCGTTCCAAATCGGAACATTGAAAGCCTATAACATTCCAACACCGGGACATACGCCTGCTTGCCTGAGTTATGTCATCGGTGATGCGGTTTTTGTGGGTGATACCCTGTTTATGCCAGATTATGGTACAGCACGTTGTGACTTTCCGCGTGGCAGTGCAGAACAGCTTTATGATTCGGTACAAAGCCTGTTTCAGTTGCCAGAAGATACCCGGGTTTTTTTATGTCATGACTATTTGCCTGAAACACGTGAATCCTATGTGTGTGAATCTGATATACAGACACAAAAGACACAGAATATTCATATTCATCAGGGAATCAGTAAAACTGAATTTGCTCAGATGCGCAACCAGCGGGATTCAGGACTGAGTATGCCTAAACTGATTTTACCTTCGATACAGATCAATATGAAAGCAGGGCAGTTTCCTGAGCCAGAAGAAAATGGTGTTTCTTACCTCAAGCTTCCTCTTAACTACTTCAAATAAGCTTGTGTCGTGATTCAACAAAAAGTTCAACCTTTATTGAATCACTTTTGTGGATAAGGGAGAGGGCGATGTGGGCATTAATACTTGAAGGGCTGGTTTATCGGAGTGCTATTGGGTTTGACTGGTGCCGGTGGCGGTATTCTGGCTGTACCGGCACTGATGGCGAGTCAGGGTTGGACCGTGGCCCAAGCTGCGCCGGTGGGATTGCTTGCAGTCACGCTGTCCGCCTTGGTCGGAACGTTCGAGGGTTTGTTCAAGCGTATTGTGCGTTATCGTGCTGCGCTCTGGATCGCGCTGATCAGTATTCCTTCAGCCCGTTATGGCGTACATCTGGCTGATATCGTTTCTCCGGTCTGGCTAACGCTGGCTTTCAGTCTGGTGATGCTGATTGTGGCTTACCGGATCTTCTTTAATAAAGTGACCGATCATGGCAATGCACCGTGCAAGGTCAATCAAACCACCGGTCGCCTGATCTGGAATGTCAAAACTGCTTCGTTCCTAGCAGGTATTGGTGTCGTGGCAGGTTTATTAACCGGTCTGTTGGGGGTGGGGGTGGTTTTGTCATTGTTCCAGCCCTGCATAAATTCACCGACCTTGATATGCGCAGTATCGTTGCGACTTCCCTGATGATTATTTTTCTGATTGGTGGGGTGAGTATTTCTGCACACGTGCTGGATGGCTTTCAATATCCTGTTTCGGTTACGCTGACTTTTGTTCTGGCCTGTATTGCGGGGATATTAATTGGACGCAGTCTGATGCAGCGGATTGACAGTAACAAGGTACAGAAAATATTTGCCACTACCGTGGTTGGGGTAGCGATGTATTTAATCTATTCAGCGCTCATGGGCTAAATAGCCAGTTGGAAATTTAAACTCAAACGCTTTCAATCTACCTGAGCATCGTTTATACAAAATATAATTTTAATGGCCGAGGAAGAATGAAAATGATGAAAACTGCAGAGCAATTGATCCAGAATGCAAAAAGCCGGATTCAGGAAGTCAGCGTAAATGAACTGTTTGAAGCGATGCAAAACCATCAACCAATTGCTCAACCATTTTTATGTCAGCAACATGTCCATTCGATAAAGCAGAACAACTAATTTCACCAAATTGGTTCATCACGATATGTAATTTACAGCCATAAAACCAACCCATAGAACTTTTGCCACGTGATGCGATTTGGGCTAATGATTTATGGCATTGAATACGTTGATTTTTACAAACAGGTAGCGTTGTTGAATCAATCTATAAGTATTGTTTATCTTTGCCTTTCATCAAAGCTACATACAGGGCATGTAGTGCTAATTCATGCCTATTGATCAAATGAATCATGCGTTGGTAGCAAGGCAAGTGCTTAAATAAAAAGCTTTTATCCAGCTTTAGCCATGTAAAAAAGGCTTTGAAATTATTGAAATGAGAACATTTGTACCAAATGGTGATAAAGCAGATTTCTGAAATTGTGAGCTGAGCATTTCTGATTCTTAGAGAATGATGACTTTGTTTGAGGAACTTCCAATAAGTTGCTTCAAATTTAAGAAAGAAATCATCAATTAAGCAGAATCGGTACTATTGAACATCAGGACTAGACTTGTGAGTTTGGTTTGGTAACTCAACTGATGGCTCTAGTCCTCTTATTTTTCAAGTCAATTTCTTATCCGTGATTCGGGTTAAATTATTTAAATGATGATTCATTCTGTATTCATATCTTCATAAATTTAAAGGATACTTATTAGGGATATATTCTGTTTTAGACTTAATTCAGGATGCATAAATGAAGTACTCATTTATACAGCAGGCTTTCACTGGTCCCGTGGATATCGTAGGGGATATTCATGGTGAGATTGCCGCGCTGGAACAACTGATCCAGGTATTAGGTTATGACCGGAATGGTCATCATCCAGAACAGCGCAAACTAATTTTTGTCGGTGATCTATGTGACCGGGGGCAAGACAGTGTTGCGGTGATCAAACGCGTCAAACAGCTGGTAGATGAAGGCTATGCACAATGTGTGATGGGTAATCATGAATTGAACCTATTGACCGATACTTTGCGGGAAGGCAATGGCTGGTTTTTTGGTTCACCGCATCAGGATGATCTGAAACCTTTTGATTCGATCCAAGCCTCAATCAAAGATCGACAATGGATTCTGGATTTTTTAAATAGCTTACCGTTGGCCTTGGAGTCGGAGCAGCTGCGTGTTGTGCATGCCTGTTGGCATCAAGGATCAATTGATCAATTACGCAATTCTGGTTTTACTTCGCTTGGCGAAGCCTATGCTGATTTCGTTCAACATACAGCGCTGGATCTGCAAGCCTTAGGTATTAATGAATTCATCCAGATAGAGCAGCAACGCTACCAACACCAGTTCAAAGACCCGGCTGCAACTTTACCTTTATTGCAACATCTCGCAGAAAAAGAGCTACGTGAGCAAATGCACAATCCGATTCGGGTCATTACTTCTGGTGCGGAAAAAATCGCCTTAGAACCGATTTATGCCGGTGGAAGGTGGCGGATGATCGACCGCGTGCCATGGTGGGACAGCTATACCGACCAAATTCCAGTCATTACTGGACATTATTGGCGGAACTTTAAATCTACTGAAGAAAAAACCGGTTTACTCAAATCGATCGATGCACTGCAATGGTATGGACAGCAACAAAACGTATTTTGTGTGGATTATTCAGTGGGTAAACGCTATCTCGATCGTCAACAGGGTGTCGCGTTCAGACATCGACTCGGCGCCTTAAGATTTCCAGAAAATATCTTGAGCTTTGAAGATGGCAATCAGTATTCAGTTCAGCGGTTCTGAGAAAAGGCAATTTTCTGATACAAAAAAAGCAGCTTTTCCAGCCGCTTTTTTACAGAATCTAGATTTTATTCTGCTTCGATTATTTCATAATCATGGGTGATTTCAACACCGCCATCAGACAGCATTTTGCTGGCAGAGCAATATTTTTCAGCAGAAAGTTCTACGGCTTTTGCGACCTGTTTCTCTTTAATCGCTTTGCCGGTCACTACAAAATGCAAGTGAATTTTCGTGAATACTGCCGGAATTGTATCTGCACGTTCAGCCTTTAATTCGCAGCGTACATCGGTAATATCCTGACGAGCCTTCTTTAAAATGGTAACAATATCAAAAGACGCACAGCCGCCCAGACCAGTTAAAAGTAGCTCCATTGGACGAGGACCACGGTTTTCACCACCGTATTCAGCTGAACCATCCATGATAATAGTATGACCACTTTGAGTTTTTGCTTTAAAAGCAACATTCTCTAACCAATGAACGCTTGTTTGCATTGAAACTACCTAAAAAAAGCTATAAATTTGTCAAGTAACTGTACACTAACATAAATTGGGTTGATACGGAATTTCAATCCCACTGTGTGACAAGTTCACATTAGGTCTTGTGCGATCTATAAATTATCCATAATCGGAACTGTTAGCATGACTTCAAACTTTTCACAATTAAGCACTGATGCGCTTTCTCCGGGGCAATTACCAGAATCCGTGAAAGCACTGTTAAAACGTGCATATATTAATCGTTATCCAAAACGTACCACGATCATTGATGCAGGATCAGAATCTAAATCTTTATATTTAATTCTGAAGGGGTCTGTATCTATCATTCTTCGTGAAGATGATGATCGTGAAATTGTCGTGGCTTATTTAAATGCGGGTGACTTCTTTGGGGAAATGGGTCTATTCGAGGTTAATCCACAACGTACTGCGGAAGTTCGTACGCGTGATGTGTGTGAAATTGCCGAAATTACCTATGAAAACTTTCACGAAATCAGCAAGCAATATCCTGATCTGAGCTATGCGGTATTTGCTCAATTAGTACGTCGTTTGAAAAATACCACACGTAAAGTTACTGATCTGGCATTTATTGATGTTTCAGGCCGGATTGCACGTTGTCTGATCGACCTGTCTTCACAGCCAGAAGCGATGATTTTGCCGAATGGCCGTCAGATTCGTATTACCCGTCAGGAAATTGGTCGCATTGTTGGCTGTTCCCGCGAAATGGTCGGACGTGTACTAAAAACCCTGGAAGAGCAGGGCATGATCGAAACCGATGGTAAAGCCATCCTGATCTTTGATGCTTCATTAGAAGAAGCATCTGAAGCAGTGGCAGATGGTGCCATAGACGAATAATCCAGATATTAAAAAGCAAATCTTCGGATTTGCTTTTTTTATGCGTCATTACTCAATACATAAAAATTTAGAACAAGCTTCTCAGAAAAGATGATTTAAGTCTCCCTTATAATTCCGATAGGTTATAGCCCACTTAATCTCAATTCACTGAATAAAATTCACAGGATGTTTTTATGCAATTCAGACCGTTGGCGGATACCGGCATTCTTTTGCCAGAAATTTGTTTGGGCACCATGACCTTTGGTGAGCAGAACACGCAAGAACAGGCTTTTCAGCAACTGGATTATGCCTTAGATCAGGGACTGTATTTCTGGGATACTGCGGAAATGTACCCGGTACCGCCAAAACCTGAAACGCAGGGCGCCACCGAGCGCATGATTGGAAACTGGATCGCTGCCCGTGGTGGCCGTGACAAACTTTTTTTAGCCTCAAAAATTGCCGGACCATCGCAAGGTGGTAGTCATATCCGGGATGGTAAAACCCGTTTTGTTGCCGATGAAATTTCAGCAGCAATAGACCAGTCATTGTCACGCCTGCAAACGGATTATATCGACCTGTATCAGTTACACTGGCCACAACGCCCCACCAATTTCTTTGGCATGTTGGGTTATGGCAATGCTGAAGCGGCAGAAGACCGTGCCGTAACGGATCTGGAAGAAACCCTGACTGCCTTGCAGGATGAAATTAAAAAAGGCCGTATCCGTTATATTGGTCTTTCCAATGAAACCCCGTGGGGCACGATGAAATTTCTGCACCTCGCAGAGAAATTAGGTTTGTCCAAATTTGTCAGTGTACAAAACCCATATAACCTGCTGAACCGTACTTATGAAATCGGCATGTCAGAAATTGCCCATTATGAAGGTGTGGGCTTGTTGGCGTATTCACCTTTGGCATTTGGTTATCTGACCGGTAAATTCCGGCATGGTGCACGTCCTGCCAATGCGCGTGTAACACTGTTCTCCCGCTTTAGCCGTTATAGCAATCCGCAAAGTGAATGGGCAACCGAGCAATATGCCCAGCTGGCAGAACAGCATGGCTTAAGTCTTACCCAATTGGCTTTGGCCTTTATCAAGCAGCAGTTCTTTGTGACCAGTACCATTATCGGTGCGACCAATCTGGATCAGCTCAAAGAAAATATTCAGGCTTTTGAAGTCGACCTGTCTGAAGAAGTACTGAAAGGTATTGAAGATATTCACCGTCAACAGCCGAATCCGGCACCATAATCATGGTGTTGTTATTTTAAAGCACCCTCCAAGCGAGGGTGTTTTAATTTTATGAGAAATTAAATTTGATGATAAACAACATGGCCGGAAAACAATAAAAGCAGCATAATCGAAATAAGACGCATCAAGATGATTTGATAAAAATGAATAGTGAAACAGGTATTTCTAAATCCCAAGTATTAGCTATAGCAGTATTCAACTTAGCTGAGCAGTTGCAACTGAAAGAATTCGAACTTGCATTGATTCTGGGTTTATCTGAGGCGGAATTATCTCTGGTTATAAATGAAAAAGAATTAGAACCAGATACTACAGCAGGCGAAAAAGCTATAGCTTTAGTAAATATCTATCAAAAGTTATTTAGCTTGCATGGTGGAGACTTGAGCTGGATGCGCCATTTTATCAATTCACCTAACAAGCTTTTGAATCATCAAACGCCAAGATCCTTGATGCAAACAGAACATGGTTTGAGTGAAGTATTGCGATTACTAGGAAGGTTGCAACCGTACTAAAAATATCTCTCTATTCTCTACTAAGCTGAAAAATAGCAGAGTAAATTAAATAAAATATGAATTGTTTATCTTCACCTTAAAAATTCTTCTAACCTCACTTGAAATATGATTTGATTACACCAATATTATTATTAAAAACTGTCTAAATGTTTATATTAAGTTTTTGAAAAATATATAAAAATGATTTGAAATTTTATCAAGTGCACCCATATATCCATCAAGTAGAACATTTGTTGTGAGGAATAACAAGAATGCGTTTTGAAAAATTTACCAATCGCCTGCAGCAGATCCTTTCAGATGCACAAGTCTTCGCTATGAGCAAAGACCATACCGCAATTGAACCGATTCATCTTCTCCATGCAGTTTTAAAAGAAGCTTCTTATGCAAGCTTATTACAGCAAGCAGGTGCAAATTTAGTTGAGCTGCAAACGAAGCTACAACAAGCCCTCAATGATGCGGCAAAATTATCAAATCCGTCAGCGGACATTAATGTAAATCCTGAAGCTTATAAAGTACTGACATTAACGGAGAGTTATGCACAAAAAGCCGGAGATGAATTCGTTAGTGTTGATTGGTTGATTTTAGCACTGGCTGAAACAGGATCTACGCAAAAAATACTCAGTAGTGTCGGCGTAAAAGCAGATCTACTGAAACAGCTGATTAATCAAATCCGAGGCGATGAAAAAGTCATGAGCAACAATTATGAAGATCAGCGTGATTCACTGAATAAGTACACCATTGATTTAACTGAACGTGCGTTGGCAGGCAAGCTTGATCCTGTGATTGGCCGTGATGATGAAATCCGTCGTACTATTCAGGTCTTGTCACGCCGTACCAAAAATAACCCGGTACTTATCGGTGAGCCAGGGGTCGGTAAAACGGCGATTGTCGAAGGTCTGGCGCAGCGGATTATTAATGGTGAAGTGCCTGAAGGACTCAAAGGGAAGCGTGTTTTATCTCTAGATCTAGGTTCTTTGCTGGCTGGCGCCAAATACCGTGGTGAGTTTGAAGAGCGCTTAAAAGCGGTTCTGAAAGATATTGCCAAACACGAAGGTGAAATCATCCTGTTTATCGACGAGTTGCATACGCTGGTGGGTGCCGGTAAAGGTGATGGCGCGATGGATGCCGGTAACATGCTGAAACCTGCGTTGGCCCGTGGCGAGCTGCGCTGTGTCGGTGCGACCACACTGGATGAATATCGTCAGTATATTGAAAAAGATGCAGCGCTGGAACGTCGTTTCCAGAAAGTACTGGTCGATGAGCCAAGCGTGGAAGATACCATTGCGATTCTGCGTGGTCTGAAAGATCGCTATGCCACCCATCACGGGGTACAGATTCTGGATTCCGCGATTATTGCGGCGGCGAAAATGTCACATCGTTATATCACCGACCGTCAGTTGCCGGATAAAGCTATTGACCTGATTGATGAAGCAGCATCGCGCATCAAAATGGAACTCGATTCTAAACCAGAAGCACTGGATAAACTGGAACGCCGTCTGATTCAGTTAAAAATGCAGCTGGAAGCGGTGAAAAAAGATGAAGACTCAGGTGCCAAAGCTGAGATTCAATACTTGTCCGATCAGATCGCCACAGTTGAAAAAGAGTATCATGACCTGGAAGAAGTCTGGCGTGCAGATAAAGCGCTGGTCGAAGGCAATAAAGACGTACAGATCAAACTGGATCAGGCACGTACAGCACTTGAAAAAGCGCAACGTGAAGGTGATCTGGGCGAGGCCGCGCGTTTGCAATATGGCGTGATACCAGAGTTGCAAAAGCAGCTTGAACTGGCTGAAAAAGCCGATGAAAGCGCAACGCCAAAATTGCTGCGTAACAAAGTCACCGACAATGAAATTGCTGAAGTAGTGAGTGCTGCGACCGGTATTCCGGTTGCGAAAATGCTGCAAGGCGAGCGTGACAAATTGCTACATATGGAAGAATTCCTGCATAACCGTGTAGTAGGGCAAGATGAAGCCGTGGTGGCGGTATCCAATGCAGTACGCCGTTCACGTGCCGGTCTGTCAGATCCGAACCGTCCAAGTGGGTCATTCCTGTTCCTGGGGCCAACGGGTGTCGGTAAAACAGAATTGACCAAAGCCTTGGCGAATTTCCTGTTTGACAGCGACGATGCCATGGTGCGTATCGATATGTCAGAATTTATGGAAAAACATTCGGTCAGCCGTTTGGTTGGTGCGCCTCCGGGCTATGTCGGTTATGAAGAAGGTGGGGTGCTTACTGAAGCCGTACGTCGTAAACCGTATAGTGTGATCTTGTTTGATGAAGTCGAAAAAGCGCATCCGGACGTATTTAACATCTTGCTACAGGTACTGGATGATGGCCGTTTAACTGACTCGCAAGGCCGGGTAGTGGACTTTAAAAACTCTGTGATCGTCATGACTTCGAACCTGGGTTCGCAGGATGTACGTGAATTGGGCGGTAATGCCACAAAAGAAGAAGTCCGTACGGTGGTGATGAATGCGGTATCGGAACATTTCCGTCCAGAATTTATTAACCGTATTGATGAACTGGTAGTGTTCCATGCGCTGGAAAAAGACCAGATTCGCGGTATTGCCGATATCCAGTTGAACCGTTTACGTCAACGTCTGGCAGAACGTGATATGCGCTTGTCGGTAGATGACAGTGCTTTCGATCAGTTAATCGATGCTGGCTTTGATCCACTGTATGGTGCGCGCCCCCTGAAACGTGCAATCCAGCAGCGTATTGAAAATGGTCTGGCGCAGAAAATCCTGGGCGGAGAGTTCCAGCCGGGCGATACCATTCTGGTGAAAGCTGAAGCAGGTGAGTTAATCTTTGAAAAAATGAAACTTAACTAAACCACTTCTCCTTGCAACAAAAAACCCAGCCTAGGCTGGGTTTTTTTTAATCTTATTGTTAACTTCGAGCATTGCAACACTTTTGTATTCTTGTTGCGGCGAGCTTTAAAGCATGGCTTAAAACTCAGCTCAGGGAAAATAAAGAAGATATCAATCGTGATAAAGACAGTTAATTCATCATCAAATTACACTTGCGGATGACGGATTTTCCAGGCACGGTGAATCTTTTGATTCCGCTTGAAGTCAGGTCCAATGGTTTCCTGGGTAATTTCTTCAACATCAAAGAAGGCCAGAATTTCTTCATCCATCTCAAAACCACGATAGTTATTTGAGAAATACAAGGTACCATCAGTGGTTAAGCGGTTCATCGCACGTTTTAACAGGGACAAATGGTCGCGCTGTACGTCAAAGGTCCCGTAGAATTTCTTCGAGTTTGAGAAGGTTGGTGGGTCGATAAAGATCAGCTCATATTGCTCATGACCTTCTTTTAGCCATTCGAAACAGTCAGAGGCAAAGAACTGATGCTGTTCATCCGCATGATCCACGGTTAAGCCGTTCAGAACAAAATTTTCTTTAGACCAGTTCAAATAAGTATTCGACAGATCGACGCTGGTTGTACTTGCAGCACCACCCAAAGCAGCATGTAAACTTGCCGTTGAGGTATAGCTGTACAGGTTCAGGAAGTGTTTGCCTTTTGCTTCACGTGCAATACGTAAACGCATTTGACGGTGATCCAGAAACAGACCGGTATCCAGATAATCGGTCAGGTTGACCAGAATCTTGGCTTGACCTTCCTGAACGATAAAACGCTTGGATGCTGTACTTTGTTTGGTGTACTGGTTTTTACCTTCCTGACGTGCACGGGTCTTGATAAAGATCGCATCACGGCCCAAACCGGTCACGGCACGAATGGCCTGTAAGGCCAGGTTGAAACGTTTTTTGGCTTTTTCCGGATCAATAGTTTTAGGTGGCGCATATTCTTGTACATGCAAACGCTCGCCATACAGATCTACTGCGACGTTAAAATCAGGTAAATCTGCATCATAGAGACGTAAACAATGGATCTGTTCCTTGACTGCCCATTTTTTTAGAGCTTGCATATTTTTGGTCAGACGGTTGGCAAACTCCATCGCACCTTCAATCGGTTCAAACTGCTGAGGCTGCCAGCTTTCTAGGAATGGACGTACCACTGCGGCCGGTTTAACCGTACCGAAGCGGATATAGATCGGCAATTTACCATTCATCAAACGCAGGATTTGCGGATCATTGAACGCCAGCACATCGGCCTGTTCCACTTGGGAGGCAATCACAGCCGCTTTTTGATTCGGGAAATTCTTTTGCAATAAAGCCGATAAACCCAGGTATAAAGAACGGTTTTGCGCTTTATCGCCGAGACGTTCGCCATATGGCGGGTTGGTCACGAAGAATACTTTCTTGCCTTCTGCATGGAAATCAGGCCAGTCATTTAAAGTCCGTTCTTCGATCATGATATTGTCGAGAGCAGCTTCAAAACCCGCCGCGATAATATTTTGTCTGGTGGCTTTAACCGCTTCCCAGTCCGCATCGAAGGCATAGAATTGTGGTAATGGATTTTCCATTGCCGCTTGATGACGTTCAGCAGCTTCGGCCTTGATGCTCATCCACAGTTCATGGTCATGGCCATTCCAGCCATTAAAACCGAAACGACGGACCAGACCCGGTGCACGGTCGGTCAAAATCATTAGGGATTCAATAATAAAGGTACCTGAACCACACATTGGATCGACAATGATGTCCGGATTTAACGCTTTTAAACCACCTTTTTGCAGAATCGCAGCGGCCAGGTTTTCCTTGATTGGGGCGTCAGTCATAAAGCGGCGATAACCGCGTTTATGCAAAGAGTCGCCAGACAGGTCCAGGCAGTAAGTATGTTCTTTCTTGCCTGCCAGAATATACATGGTAATTTCAGGCTGTTTGGTATCAATGCTTGGACGTTTGCCTACGGCTTCCATAAAGGAATCTACGACACCATCTTTGGCACGTAAAGTCGCAAACTGGGTATTGACCTTGATATCACGTTCGACATGCAAACGAATCGCAAAGGTACTTTGTGGTGCAAAAATCAGCGACCAGTCAAAGCTGAGAGCCCCTTCATAGAGTTCTTCTGCCACATCACGGGCATCATGAGAAAATTCAATTTCATGCGTGTGGATCGGCATCAAGACACGTGAAGCCAGACGTGACCACATGCAGATACGATAAGCATTTTCCAGTGTACCTTTAAAGGTTAAACGGCCTGGAAAACGCTCAATATTCTGAACACCTAAGCCTTGTATTTCTTCTTCTAATAAGGTTTCCAGACCATCGGCACAGGTGACCCAATAATTGCTTAAACGTGGAGAGGTATTCATATAATAGAGAGACCAAAAAAGATAAATAAAAAACTGCGCTAAGTTTACCGTATTTTTATATTGAAAGCTTTTGAAATTCTCTGAAAGGCCGTGGCATGTGATAGAGAAAAATAATATTCACACTATAAATTGAGGAACTGGTATGCATTTTGCTCTATACATGGCAAATCAGGCGGTCAGTCGATGGGGAGCGATGGCTGCCTGATTTTTCAATTTTATAATGGGGGTTAAGATGTTAGAGAATCAGTTACGCAACCATGACGCTTTTTCAGTGGCCACTTTAATCTATGCGCGTTTACGACGTGTTTCAGGTCGGGTGATTGATGCAATTTATCTGGCAGAGAACCTGGATTATGCCCGGCATGTGATTCAACTGGCAGAGCAGACCCAAGACCCAGATTTGAATCATCTGATCCAGCGCCTGAAAATGGTCCTGGAGATTTCGGAAACAGCACAAGATTCACCAACAGAATCTGCACACCCAAGCCAGCAGGAAGGGCTGATCTCGGTCGAACCGGATGAAGACGATATCTATCGTGCACAGGTGTCACATCGTTATATTGGTGCACTGCGTTAAACCTGAGATGGGTGTGAATGCTCCAGACTGAAGCGCCCGTTGGTTTTGTACTTAAAATCAGCAAGATGCAAATCGGGTTAAATTATGTTATTGAAAAAATACAAAGGAATCTGATTTTTTATTTTTATTGTTCAGATGCTTTTTGTACAAGTAGCAGCATGGCCAACTATAAAAATTCGCCAATCTCTGTATAATATGTTGACTTAACGCATAAGGAATCTCTCATGCACTTGGCGGCATTGCATACACCGAGCCAGATTCAACTCAATAAAGAAGGTAATCTAAAACACTTCTTGACCATCGAAGGTCTTTCTAAAGAAACCCTGACAAAAATATTGGACACTGCACAGTCCTTTTTTAATGACCAAAATCAGCTGATCACCAATAATTTGCTCGAAGGCAAAACGGTGATGAACCTGTTCTTCGAAAATTCAACCCGTACCCGCACCACCTTTGAAGCCGCTGCCAAGCGCCTTTCTGCCAACGTTCTCAATATCGATATTGCCCGTTCGAGTACTTCCAAAGGTGAAACCCTGCGTGACACCTTATGGAATCTGGAAGCCATGGCGGCCGATATTTTCGTGGTGCGTCATTCATCTTCAGGGGCAGCGCATTTTATTGCCAAGGATGTCTGTCCAACAGTGGCAATTATTAATGCCGGTGATGGCCGTCATGCGCATCCGACTCAAGCGATGCTGGACATGCTGACCATTCGCCGCGAAACCAATAAAAAATTCGAAGAAATGTCGATTGCCATTATTGGCGATATCAAGCATTCACGTGTCGCGCGTTCAGATGTGGCTGCCTTGCAAACTTTAGGTTGCCAGGATATCCGGGTGATTGCACCGAATACCTTGCTGCCATTGGGTTTTGAAGAATATGGCGATGGTGTTCGTCTATTTAACAATATGGAAGACGGCATCAAAGACTGCGACGTGATCATTACCTTACGTATTCAAAACGAGCGTATTGATTCTCCGGCACTGGCCTCGCAAGCAGAGTTCTACAAAATGTATGGCTTGAATAAAGAACGTCTTGCCATGGCCAAACCGGATTGTATCGTGATGCATCCGGGACCAATGAACCGTGGGGTTGAAATCGACTCAAGTATTGCGGATGGTCCGCAATCTGTGATTTTGAAGCAGGTGACCAATGGTATTGCCGTGCGTATGGCGGTGTTGGCTTTATCGATGCAAGGCCAGTTACAAGAACAAGGTTTGATTGAAGCGATTGCGGGTTAAGGAATAAGTCATGACTATTGTAAAAATTGAAAATGTCCGTGTTCTTGATCCGATCCAAAACACTAATTCTATCCAGACCGTGTATCTGGAAAATGGAAAATTCGTTGCAGAAACAGCAGACGTCTCTGAAACGATTGATGGTCAAGGCAAATGGTTAATGCCAACCATGGTCGATTTGTGTGCGCGTTTACGTGAACCGGGTCAACAGCAACACGGTACGCTTAAGTCTGAAGGAAAAGCGGCACGTGAAAATGGCATTTTGCACGTATTTACGCCACCCGATTCAAAGCCAATCGTACAAGATAATGGTGCGCTGATTCACGGTCTGGTCGAAAAAGCCATGCTGGATGGTGGGATCTATCTTCAAGTGATTGGTGCGCAAACCCAAGGCTTAAATGGTCAACAACCGGCAAATATGGCGGGCTTGAAAAAGGGCGGTTGTACTGCGGTTTCCAATGCCAGTGCGCCGTTTGCCAATGATGATGTGGTACTGCGTACCCTTGAATATGCTGCAGGCTTAGACCTGACGGTGGTGTTCTATGCGGAAGAACCACAAATTGCCAAAGACGGCTGTGTGCATGAAGGGTTTATTGCATCACGTCAGGGCTTGCCGATGATTCCGGCACTGGCTGAAACCGTGGCGATTGCCAAATATCTGTTGATGATTGAATCAACCAAAGTACGAGCACACTTTGGTCTGTTGTCTTGTGGTGCTTCGGTGGAATTGATCCGTATTGCCAAGGAAAAAGGCTTACCGGTGACCTGTGATGTGGCCATGCATCAGTTACATTTAACTGATCATTTGATTGATGGATTTAACTCTCTTGCACATGTGCGTCCACCGCTTCGTTCTGAACAGGACAAAGAATTACTGCGTCAGGGTGTAAAATCAGGTGTGATTGATGCGATTTGTACTCATCATGAACCGCTAAGCAGCTCTGCGAAAATGGCGCCGTTTGCTGAAACGCAGCCAGGTTTCACTGCTTTTGATACCTATGTGCCTTTTGGTCTGCAATTGATTCGTGAGGGGTTGTTGACTCCACTGGAATGGGTGGAAAAAGTGACCCTAGCTCCGGCTCGTGTTGCACAAATGGCAGATCGATGGATAAATGAATCAGGCTGGGTGCTGCTAGATCCGGAACTGGAATGGACCCTGAATAAAGAAAGCATCGTGTCACAAGGTAAAAATACCCCGCTAATTAATCAAAAAGTGCTGGGTAAAGTGGTTCAAACTTTTGCTGCTTAAATGATCCCAATTTTATAAAAGTCAGCTTCGGCTGGCTTTTTTTATTTTTTAAATTTTGTGTTGGTAAAATGAGTACTCAACAAAAACAGTGAAACTTTATGATATTCATACAATTATTTACATTTTCAAAAAATGGGGATCGTTACACTGATTAAATATTAAACATTAGAAAAATCAAAAGAATGGTGACGATTATGAATATAGACTTTATAGAACGCTTAAAAAGCGATGTTACGGCGATTGTGCTTCAAGGTGAAACCGAGCATTTATTTGCCAAAGATCAAGCTTTGGCTCAATTCTATCCCATATTTTTAAGTATATTGCGTGCACGTCCCGCCTGGATTGAGAATCTTGGTCAGCAACTTAATCCAAAAATTCATGAATTATTCAATGCAAATCCGGCACTCAAGCAGCAGTTTCTGGATCAAGTGGATCAGAGCGCGCCACAAGATGAAATAGAGCATACCTTGAACCGGTCAATTGTACCGACCATGAATTTTTTACAGACCGAAGCGGGTGCTTCAAGTCCGGAAGCGATTAGCCATTTGCTGGAAACCCACGCCGATTCGATTCAGCGCGCATTACCCGTTTGGGCTGGCCCTATTCTGGCAGCGCTTGGAGTTTCACCCTTGGCAGGGCAGAATTTAAATCAGGAACCTGTATTGGCGGAGCAGACCATCATTGTTCAGGAAGAGAGAAAAACCGGCTTTTTATGGCCGTTTATTATTTTTCTGATTCTGGCGGGTTTGATCCTGTTTTTGGTTCGTAGCTGCATGCAGGATGATGTTGAAGATTCAAATACCCAAGCGACCAGTGAAGTTGCTGCAGCTCAGCCTGCATCCTTGCGATTAAGTACAGGCAGTAATGGCGAAATTGTCAGTTGTCAATTACAGCTGAATAATCCGCAGTATATGGAAATTTTGCAAAACGAGATCAAACAGATCTTTAATTATAATATTGGTTGTGGGGCGCTGAGCAGTGAGGTTTATCATTCAGAATTTATTGATCAGGATACTATTCCGACTGTGTTGAGAACAATGCAGGGAATGCCAAATGTGTCACTTGACTGGATTGGCAATCAGGTTTCAGTGCGTGCAGCAACCAATGCAGAGGCCGAGCGTCTGGCAGCACAAATTCGTAGTCTGGCCAAAAATGTCACAGTGGTGACCCAGCAGCCGCTCAATAGAAGTGACGTGATTAATACCGCCAATAGTGAGGCAGAACAAGCCTTGGCCAGTATCAAGACCGATAATGTTAAAGCGCTGGATGTGGCGACTGCACTGAATTTACAGATCATTAATTTTGATACGGCATCGACTGAAGTTCCCGAGGTCAATAAATTGGTGCTGGATCAGGCTGCTGCATTATTGCAACGAGCACCGCATGTCATTCTGAAGGTTACAGGACATGCCGATGCTCAGGGTAGTGAAGCAGAAAATAAGGTGCTGTCTGTGCAACGAGCTCAAGCGATTACCAGTTATCTCGTTGGAAAAGGGGTCAATCCTGCACAGTTACAGGCAGTTGGCATGGGAGAGGATCAGCCGGTTGAACCCAATGCCACACCTGCCGGACAGTTTCAGAACCGTCGCGTGACCTTTGAGGTCGTGAATACCGAAACGGGAATTGTTCGTGAAGTAGATGATGAAGGTGTAGTTGAGAAGACAGGAAATTAAGAGAGCGGCCTAAATAAAAAAGGACGAATTTTCGTCCTTTTTTATTGTTTTGAATTAAGAAAATACCGGCGGGCTGTAGGTCAGCGTTCTTCCTAGGAACCAGAGCAGGAACAGTACCAAAGGCAGATGGAAAATCAGCTGGGTCACCGTGAATCCAATCACATCTTTAGCTTTCAGTTTCAGGATACCCAACATCGGCAACATAAAGAATGGATTAATCAGGTTGGGCAAGGCTTCTGCCGCATTATAAATCTGCACCGACCAGCCCAGATGCACTTTCAGGTCATGCGCAGCCTGCATCACATAGGGTGCTTCGATAATCCATTTGCCTCCACCGGATGGAATAAAGAAACCCAGAATCGCCGAGTATAAGCCCATCACAATGGCAAAGGTTTCCTGTGAGGCAATGGAAACAAAGAACTCGGCAATGTAATGTGACAAGGACAGATCGGCCGGGTTTAGCGCATTGGTCATCATAAAGGCAATACTGCCATACAGTGGAAACTGGATCAGTACCCCTGAAATAGCCGGAACGGCCTTTGAAACTGCATTCAGAAAATTTCGTGGTGTACCGTGCAAGGCCACGCCCAAAATCAGAAAGATAAAGTTATAGGTATTTAAGCTGGAAATGGCCAGAATCGGATTGCTTTTGGAAAATTCGTTAAACATCCAGACTGCGCCCAGAATCACAATCAGAATGCTTAAAATGGGTGAATTTTCCAGCCAATCCCCCGGTCTTTTTTCGGCAGATACTTCCGTTTTTTCTTCTTCAATCTGAATCGGGAAGTGTTCAATGGTTTTAATGTCAGAGCCTTTAGGAGCTGACCAGTAAGCAATTGCAATTGAAGCTACAATCAGTACCGCCGTCATGATCATAGACTGTGGCAAGAAAATAGTCTCAGTAAATGGAATCACGCCCGTCAGATTATAGATCGGTTCGGGTAAACTGCTTTTATTGGCCTGTAACTGTGCAGCAGAAGAACTGATGCCCAGCGCCCAGGTCGCACCCATTCCGATAATCGCAGCAGCCGCAGCAGCGCGGTAATCCATGTTCAGCTCTTTACGCTGTGCCAGTGCAATTACTAGAAGTGCAGTCAGTACAGTACTCATGGCCCAATTAATCAGAGAAATTAACAGGCTGACCGTGGCGACCAGGACAATCGCACCACGACCGGAATGTGGCAGGCGCGCCATTTTCTGGATCAGAAGCTGGACAGGCTTAGATACGGAAACCACATAACCGACCACGATCAGCATGCACATCTGCAAGGTAAAGGGGATCAGGCTCCAGAAGCCGTCTCCAAAGGAAATCGCGACATCCTGTGCGGGTGCACCAATTCCGATGGCGGCAATCGCCACAATGATGACGCCAAGCAGGGCAAAAATATAAGAATCCGGAAACCATTTTTCAGACCAGTCGCTGACGCGCAAGGCGAAGCGCTGCAAAATATTTTGTTGAGTTTGCATGGTTAAAATCCATTTATTCTGCGATTATTATTTTGAAATGAAACAGCTATATATAAAAAAGCCCTTAAGATGCTTCATTCTTAAGGGCTGGCTGGATCAGGCAGCGTTACGTAGTAGCGCTACCCCCGTGACTTTTTGAATCTCTTCAAAACTTACCTCTGGTGCCAGTTCAACCAGTCGAATTCCATCAGGAGTAACATCCAGTACACCGAGATCGGTAATAATCCGGTTCACCACAGCTTGGCCGGTAAGGGGCAGGCTACATTGCGGTACAATTTTCGGTGTACCATCTTTGGCGCAGTGTTCCATCAAGACCACGACCTTTTGTACACCCGCGACCAGATCCATGGCACCGCCCATGCCTTTGACCTTTTTGCCTGGAATCATCCAGTTGGCCAGATCACCAGTTTCGGACACTTCCATAGCACCCAGAATGGCAATATTGACATGACCGCCACGGATCATGGCAAAGGAGTCGGCACTTGAGAAAAATGAAGCACCTTTACGCGCGGTAAC
Organism: Acinetobacter lwoffii; assembly: GCF_015602705.1. Classification (NCBI taxonomy): domain Bacteria; kingdom Pseudomonadati; phylum Pseudomonadota; class Gammaproteobacteria; order Moraxellales; family Moraxellaceae; genus Acinetobacter; species Acinetobacter lwoffii. Next base: position 1,865,452 of record NZ_CP059081.1, on the reverse strand, counting down.
CGTCTGTTTACCGGCATTGATCAGGTCGGCATCCACTGTCTCCTCGGTTGGAAATTCGCCAATCCCCAGCAGGCCATTTTCCGACTGCAGCCAGACATTGATATTTTCCGGAATATAGTTCGCGACTAGCGTCGGCAGGCCAATCCCTAGATTGACGTAGAAACCATCTTCAAGCTCTTGTGCCGCGCGCTGCGCCATTTCATTACGTGTCCAAGCCATGATCAAGCCTCCGCCTTTAAAGTCATCTGTTCAATACGTTTTTCCGGTTGAGCATTCAGGACTATCCGGTTCACATAAATTCCCGGAAGATGGATTTCGTCCGGATCCAGCACGCCAATTTCGACAATCTCTTCGACTTCAGCAATGGTAATTTTGCCGGCCATGGCACAGACCGGATTAAAGTTCTGGGCGGTTTTACGGAAAATCAGGTTGCCGGCTTTATCGGCCTTATAGGCTTTAACCAGAGCAACATCAGCTGTTAAAGATTCTTCCAGAATATAAGACTTGCCATTAAATTCACGGACATCCTTACCTTCAGCGATCACGGTTCCTACACCCGTCGCCGTATAAAAAGCCGGAATACCGGCACCGCCAGCACGTAATTTTTCTGCCAGTGTACCCTGTGGGGTCAGCTCAACTTCCAGTTCGCCATTTAAATATTGACGTTCGAATTCCTTGTTTTCACCGACATAAGAGGAGATCATTTTTTTAATCTGTTTTGTTTCCAGTAAAAGCCCCAGACCGAAGCCGTCTACACCGGCATTATTGGAAATACAGGTCAAATTTTTGGCACCAGTTTCTTTTAGGGCCGTGATCAAAGCTTCTGGAATACCACATAGGCCGAAACCACCGACAGCCAGAGTATGACCATCTTGCACCACATCCTTTAAGGCGGATTGAGCGCTGTCATAAACCTTGTTTGACATCTTGTCACCTCTATTGTTATTACAGCAGACTTAAATCTGCTGTTTATATCCTTATGGGTTGCTTAAGTTTATTTTGCTCAAGCATGATTATTGTTAAGCACAGGCTTTTTGCCAGTAGGCATTGGCATAATTGGATGGATTATTGCGCTGCAAGACTTCACTGATATTACGACTGGCCTGCATCAGTGCATCTAGCTGAATACCGGTTTCAAAGCCCATATTCGAGAGCAGGTAATACAGGTCTTCGGTCGAGACATTGCCAGATGCACCTTGGGCATAAGGACAGCCACCCAGTCCAGCAATGGAGGAGTCAAAGACCCGAATGCCTTGCAACAGTGACTGATAAATATTGGCAATCGCCATGCCGTAGGTATTATGGAAATGACCTGCCAAAACTTTAGTATCAAGTTCAGCCAGACAAGCCTCCCAGACATTTCTTACCCGATCCGGTGTTGCTGTACCAATGGTTTCACCCAACGACACTTCATAGCAGCCCATCTCCAGCAAACGCTGCGTGACTTTCACCACCTGCTTGGGATCAATGGCACCTTCATAAGGACAGTCCACCATGCAGGAAACATAGCCACGTACCTTAATATCATTGGCTTTGGCTGCTGCCATGACATCGGCAAACTTCTCGAAGCTTTCATCAATCGAGCAGTTGATGTTTTTGCGGGTAAAGCTTTCAGAAGCTGCAGTAAATACCGCCACTTCCTTGCAACCCACAGCCAGTGCCGATTCAAAACCTTTCATGTTTGGGGTTAATAAACTGAACTGAATATTCGGATCTTGGGGTAGGCTGGCAAAGAGCACATCACTTTCTGCCATTTGCGGTACCCATTTGGCTGAAACGCAGGAGCCGACTTCGATGGACTGCAGACCGGTTTTCATCAGGTCCAGAATCAGGTTTTTCCGGTCATCCAATGTCAAAGGTATTTTTTCATTTTGCAGGCCATCGCGTGGCCCGACCTCTACGATTTTGACAAAATCCGTCATGCCACTTCCTCCGCCAGAGGCTGGAACTCGACCAGTTCATCACCGGCTTTAACCTGATCACCCTTCTGAAAATATGAGCTTGCGATGATGCCGTCATGCGGTGCGCGAATCGAGTATTCGATCTTCATGGCTTCCAGCGTCATCAGCACATCATCTTTTTTGACTTTGTCATTGGCTGCCACGAGCACCTGGGTAATGACACCTGGCATTGGTGCGATCAGGTTATTTTCCGTGCCTTGTTCATCCTGATTATTAAAATCAGACTTCAAGTAATTAAACTTATAGCCTTGACCATTCTGGAACAGGGTAATGCCTTGCTCACTCTGGCTAAAAGCCAGTTTTTGCTGTTTACCCGCCAGTTGCAAGGCTAAAGTATGGGCATCGACGAGTTGACCCTGAATCTGAATTTGCTGACCGTTATAGCTGGCAACAAAGCCTTGATCTTGGGTGCTGAACTGAATTTTCAGGTTAATGCCATTGCATTGTAATTGCACTGTATGGCTATTTTGCTGGTTCAGGCGCCAGAATGCTTTTTGCTGCCACACCGGATTGCTTGGAACGGGATTCTGTGCTTGACGTGCCAGGAATTCAATCAGTGCGGCACTGACCACCAGTTCGGCACTGATATCCGCAGAAGGTTTGAGCAGGAATTCCTCTTCACGCTGAATCAGGCCAGTATCTAAATGTGCATTTTTAAACGAGTCACACAGCACCAGGCGATCTAGAAAAGCAATATTGTTACCCAGACCATCAACATGGAACTGACCCAGTGCATGGTGCATCTGGGTTAGGGCTGCTTCACGGTTTTTGCCCCAGACAATCAGTTTGGCAATCATCGGATCATAATAAGTGCTGATTTCATCGCCTTCGACAATACCGCTATCCACACGTACACAGTCACTTTGCTCCGGATAATGCAGGTAGCTGATCTGACCAATCGCAGGAATAAAGCCTTTTTCCGGTTCTTCGGCATAAACACGGGCTTCGAGTGCATGTCCATGAATCTGCAACTCATGCTGCTGCTTCGGTAAAGGTTCACCAAAAGCCACGCGCAGTTGCCATTCCACCAGATCCTGTCCGGTAATCATTTCCGTCACTGGATGTTCAACCTGAAGACGGGTGTTCATTTCCATGAAGTAAGCTGTGCCGTCTTGCTCCACGATAAACTCGACTGTACCGGCACCGACATAGTTCACTGCACGCGCAGCATCGATTGCCGCCTGACGCATCGCCTCAAGTTTGTCTTCCGGCATTTTCGGTGCAGGCGCTTCTTCCAGCACTTTCTGGTGACGGCGCTGTACCGAGCAATCACGTTCGAACAGATGTACATAATTGCCGTGGGTATCACCAAACACCTGCACTTCAATATGACGTGGCTGAATCACATAGCGTTCAATCAGAACGTCTTCATTGCCAAAACTTGAACGTGCTTCACTTTTACAAGATGCCAGTGAACTCAGGAAATCTTCACTGCGTTCCACCAGACGCATGCCTTTACCGCCACCGCCGGCACTGGCTTTAATCAATACCGGATAACCAATATTGTCTGCCTGCTGTTTCAGGAAGTCGGCATCCTGATTGGTACCATGATAGCCGGGGGTTAAAGGCACACCGGCTTTTTCCATCAGGGCTTTAGAGGTGGCTTTCAGACCCATTGCCAGAATGGCATCGACTGGTGGGCCAATAAACACAATATTGTTGTCCTGACAGGCCAGGGCGAACTGGTCATTTTCAGACAGGAAACCATAACCTGGGTGAATTGCCTGAGCACCAGTGCTTTTGGCTGCCTGAATAATGTGATCAATCTGTAAATAACTTTGTGCAGCTGGCGATTCACCAATATAGATCGCTTCATCGGCCAGTTTGACATGTTGTGATAGTGCATCGGCATCGGAGTAGACGGCAACAGTAGCAATACCTAATTTCTTCGCTGTACGAATGACACGGCAGGCAATTTCACCACGGTTGGCAATTAAAATCTTTTCAAACATCGTAGGATCCTTCTTGTTGTTATGCCGTGGTCTTGATCCAGGCCGGGCTTTGTTTGTTCAAAAATGCATTCAGTCCATTTTTCGCCTCATCTCCCTGGCGAATATGGGCAATATGCTGTGCTGTTTTAAGCAGTAAATCTTCGGTCAAAACCTGTTGGTCAACCAGTTGGATCAACTGTTTCGATGCGCTCTGTGCAGCAGGACCACCCAGTAAAAGTGCTTCCACAATTTCATCAATTTTGCTGTCGAGCTGTTCTGGTGTAGTAACTTCATGCGCAAGACCAATGCTTTTGGCCTGTTCAGCAGTAATCCGCTCGGCGGTCAGGAAATAACGTGAGGCCTGACGGGCACCAATCGCACGAATCACATAAGGGCTGATGGTCGAAGGTGCCAGACCTAAGCGAACCTCGGAAGTGGCAAACTTGGCATCTGTACTGGCCACACAAATATCACAGGCTGAGGCCAGCCCCATGCCGCCACCAAAGGCAATGCCGTGTACCCGGGCAATGGTTGGCTGTTTTAAGGTCGCCAGACTTTGCAGCATTTTTGCCAGTTTGAGAGCATCCGCTTCGTTGTCTGCCTGTGATGCCTGACCTGCCTGTTTCATCCAGTTCAGATCCGCGCCAGCAGAGAAACTCTTGCCTCGGCCTGCCAAAATCACCACACGCACATCATCATGGTCATTTAAAGACCGGAAACAGGCATGCAGTTCTTCAATCACCTGGGTATTAAAAGCATTGTGCAGTTCGGCACGGTTAATCCAGACTGTCGCGACCTGATCCTGCTGTTCGAGCTGTAAAAATTGATATGTCATTTTGTCACCCCTTACATGCGGAACACGCCGAATTTGGTTGGCTGGATGGGCGCATTCAGTGCCGCAGCCAGACTCAAGGCCAAGACTTCACGCGATTGCGCTGGATCAATCACACCATCATCCCATAAACGCGAAGACGCATAATAAGGGTGGCCTTGGCGTTCGTATTGGTCACGGATTGGTTGTTTAAACTGGTCTTCTTCTTCAGCTGACCAAGTTCCGCCTTTTTGCTCAATCTGGTCACGTTTTAAGGTCGACAAGACGCTGGAGGCCTGTTCACCGCCCATCACTGAAATACGCGAGTTTGGCCAGGTCCACATAAAGCGTGGCGAGTAAGCGCGTCCACACATACCATAGTTGCCTGCACCAAAAGAACCGCCAATCACTAGAGTCAGTTTCGGTACATTGGCATTGGCGACGGCCATCACCAGCTTAGCACCATTTTTGGCAATGCCTTCATTTTCATACTGGCGGCCGACCATAAACCCGGTAATATTTTGCAGGAAAATCAGCGGAATATTGCGCTGGGTACACAGTTCAATAAAATGTGCGCCTTTTTGGGCAGACTCGGAAAATAGAATGCCATTATTGGCAATAATCCCGACCGGCATGCCATAGAGCTTGGCAAAACCGGTCACCAGGGTAGTGCCGAAACGTGCCTTGAACTCGTCAAAACGTGAGCCATCGACAATACGCGCTATCACTTCACGGATATCAAAAGGCTTGCGCGCGTCACTCGGCACAATGCCGTACAGTTCCGAACTGTCAAACAGCGGCGCTTCGATTTCATCTGCGGTCTTGTTTGGCTTTTTGTTCAGGTTGGCCACGATGTTGCGGGCAATCGCAAGTGCATGTTCATCGTTTTCAGCCAGATGATCAGCCACGCCAGACAAACGGGTATGCACATCACCACCACCGAGATCCTCACTGGACACCACTTCACCAGTAGCTGCCTTAACTAGAGGAGGGCCGCCTAGGAAAATGGTGCCCTGATTGCGGACAATAATGGTTTCATCTGACATGGCAGGCACATAAGCACCGCCTGCAGTACAGCTGCCCATCACCACTGCAATTTGGGCGATACCTTGGCTCGACATACGTGCCTGATTGTAGAAAATACGGCCGAAGTGATCGCGGTCTGGAAATACTTCATCCTGTAAAGGCAAATATGCACCGCCTGAATCCACCAGATAAATACAAGTCAGATGGTTCTGTTCGGCAATTTCCTGGGCACGTAAATGCTTTTTCACTGTTAATGGATAATAAGTACCGCCTTTCACCGTAGCATCATTGGCGATGATCATGCAGGTCACACCCTTGACCTGACCAACACCAGCGACCACACCTGCGGCAGGAACATCATCCTGATACACCTGATAGGCAGCCAGCTGACCAATTTCCAAAAAAGCTGTGCCTGGATCAATTAAATGATTAATCCGTTCACGGGGGAGTAATTTGCCACGGTCCAGATGTTTTTGACGGGCAGTTTCGCCACCACCCAAAGCAATTTTTTCAACTTTCTGTTTTAGGTCATCCACCAGTTGCAGCATGGCAGTCTGGTTGGTTTTAAACTCTTCACTACGTATATTGATTTTGCTCGATAACTGATTCATGACCAACATCCTTGTTTTATTCTAAGTGTTAAGGTTTAGGCTGTTTCGTTGAAAAGTTCACGGCCAATCAGCATGCGGCGGATTTCTGAAGTACCGGCGCCAATTTCATACAGTTTGGCATCACGCCATAAACGGCCGGCAGCAAATTCGTTGATATAACCGTTACCACCTAAAGTCTGAATGGTTTCTCCTGCCATCCAGGTCGCTTTTTCAGCAGCATATAAAATGGCACTGGCAGCATCTTTACGCAGGCTACGGCTATGCTCAGCTTTGTCACATTCAGCACCGACCGCATAAACCAGTGCCTTACAGGCTAGCCAGGTCGAATACATGTCGGCAATTTTGCCTTGCATTAACTGGAATTCGCCCAGCGCCTGACCAAACTGTTTACGGTCATGAATATATGGAATCACGGTATCCATACAGGCATCCATAATCCCCAGTGGGCCAGCACTCAATACAGCACGCTCATAGTCCAGACCACTCATCAAGACCTTGGTGCCATTACCGACGCCGCCCATGACGTTTTCTTTCGGAACTTCAACATTGTCAAAAAACAGCGGATAAGTGTTTGAACCACGCATGCCGAGTTTGTCCAAATGGGTGCCGTGGCTAAAACCTGGCATATTTTTCTCAACCAGAAATGCAGTCATGCCTTTGGCACCGGCTTGCAAATCGGTTTTTGCATAGACCACCAGGACATCGGCATCGCCACCATTGGTGATCCACATTTTTGAACCATTCAACAGGTAGTGATCGCCTTTGTCTTCTGCTTTCAGTTTCATGCTCACCACATCCGAGCCTGCATTCGGTTCAGACATTGCCAAGGCACCGACATATTCACCTGAAATCAGTTTAGGCAGATAACGCTGTTTCTGTTCTTCAGTACCATTTCGCTTAATTTGGTTTACACATAGGTTAGAATGTGCGCCATAGGACAGCCCAATGGATGCAGAAGCACGGGAAATTTCCTGCATGGCAATGATGTGCGCCAGATAACCAAAATTTGAACCGCCATATTCCTCACTGACTGTCAGCCCGAGCAGGCCCATCTCGCCAAATTTTTTCCAAAGGTGAGCAGGGAACTCGTTGTCACGGTCAACCTGTTGAGCAATCGGGGTAATTTCTTTGGCGCAAAATGCGGCCACTGAATCACGAAGCGCTATTAGAGTTTCATCCAAACCGAAATCCAAGCTTTGTAAATTCATTCTTCATCCATCCTGAGGTTATATTTGTTGTGTCCAAAAAAGCATTGTTGTTGTGCTTGTGGTTTTAACATACAACGAAAAAATAAAAAAGTGAATCTATATTCACAAAATGATTTACAATTCATTTTATCTTGTTGAGATTAATTTTATGAGTTATAAAAGATCATCATTGATGCAGGAACGAATGGAACAAAATCGCCTGTCGATTTTGGAATCTGCTCGTGAACTGATTATTCAAGGGGGCTTGAAGGAGGCATCGATTCAGGCGATTGCAGAACGCGCAGGCGTTTCTACAGGGCTGGTCTATCGATATTTCGAAAGCAAAAGCCAGATTTTAATTGAGGTTTTGTCGGCCGCGATTCAGCATGAAGTCGGAATTCTGAACCATATTGCCGAGTCAGATTTATCGCCAAAACTGAAATTGCAAAAATCTGTTACAACTTTTGTCAAGCGTGCCATGAATAGCCCCCAATTGGCGTATTCACTGATGTTCGAACCGGTTGATCCGGAAATGGAACATGAGCGTTTTCGCAGTAAGCAGCTGCTTAAGCAGAGCATTAAGGAAATTCTGGCCGAAGGAAAGGTCAATGGAGAATTCGAATTTGAAGATTTGAATACGGCAGCATTAGGTGTGGTTGGTGCCATGACCTTTGTCGTGATTGAACCTTTAAATCCGTCCCGAAATGTCATGTTTGATCAGAAGTATAAGGATCACTTTGTCAAACAGATTGCCGATTTTTGTGTCAACGCAGTACGTGGGCAGGAGGAAAATTTACAAGCATAAACACACAAAAAACCGGTACACAGACAAGGTCGTCGTGGTCATAAAACAATTAGTAAAGTTGAAAATCAGAATTACAAAGAATCAAGGAGATCGATTCAATGACACAAGTACGGTTAAGCTATGCCTATGGAACCAGCAGCCAGCCTTTATTGGGCATGACGATTGGTGAAAAATTTGATCAGGCTTGCGAGCAGTATGCAGAACGTGATGCGGTAGTGAGTTTGCATCAGAACATACGCCTCAGTTACCGGCAGCTACAGGATCAGGTCAATGCCTTTGCCTGTCAGCTGCTGAAACTAGGTATGCAAAAAGGTGACCGTCTGGCAATCTGGTCGCCGAACTGTGTGGAATGGACCATTACCCAGTTTGCGGCCTTCAAGGCAGGCATTATTCTGGTGAACCTGAATCCGGCCTATAAAAGCAATGAGCTTGAATATGTGCTAAACAAGGTCTCCTGTAAGGGACTGGTGATTGCAGCGCAGTTTAAGACGACGGACTATCAGGAAATTCTGACTAAAATTGCACCGGAATTGCAGGAAACCGAGGATAAGTTCCTTAATGCAGAGCGTCTGCCGCATTTAAAACATGTAATTAAAATTGATGACCAGCAGCATACCGGCATCCACCGGTTTCAGGATTTGCTGAGCTCGCCTGGCGAACAAGAGCTGCAACAACTGCAACAGATCTCCAGTGAACTGCAGTTCGATGAAACCATTAATATCCAGTTTACCTCGGGCACCACCGGCAATCCGAAAGGCACCATGCTGACCCATAATAATATTTTAAATAACGGGTACTTTGTTGGCGAAGCCATTCATTTAGGGCCAGAAGACCGTGTCTGTATTTCAGTTCCTTTATTTCACTGCTTTGGTATGGTCATGGGCAATCTGGCCTGTATTACGCATGGTTCCGCCATGATTTATCCGTCTGCCGTGTTTAATCCATTAGAAACCTTAAAAGCCATTCAGCAGGAAAGATGTACCGCGGCTTATGGTGTGCCAACCATGTTTATCGCCATTCTTGAGCATGAACAGTTTGACGAATTTGACCTGTCCAGTCTGCGTACCGGGATTATGGCGGGTAGTCCATGTCCGCAGGAAATTATGCAGCGCGTGATTGAACGGATGCATATGTCTGAAATCACGATTTGTTATGGCATGACTGAAACCGCACCCGTCAGTGCACAAAGCTCAACGGCAGACAGTGTCGAGCAACGTGTCAGTACGGTTGGCCGGGTACATCCGCATCTGGAAGTTAAAATTGTCGATGAAAATGGCAAGGTGGTTCCACGCGGCCAATTGGGTGAGCTGTGTGTACGTGGTTATTCAGTGATGCTCGGTTATTGGGAAGATCAGGATAAAACCCAGGAAGTGATTGATGCGGCGCGCTGGATGCATACCGGTGATATCGCTGAAATGGATGATGAAGGCTTTGTCAAAATCAAGGGCCGAATCAAGGACGTGGTGATTCGTGGAGGGGAAAACCTGTTCCCGAAAGAAATTGAAGATTTCCTTTATACCCATCCGGCAGTTTCGGACGTACAGGTAATTGGGGTGCCAGACCATAAATATGGAGAAGAGCTGTGTGCTTGTATCATCCTGCATGAAAATGATCCATGTACTGAAGAAACCATCCGTCAGTATTGTAAGGAGCATATTTCTCACAACAAAGTGCCGCGTTATGTGCGTTTCTTCCAGGAATTTCCAATGACGGCTTCAGGTAAGGCGCAGAAGTTCAAATTGCGTGAATTTATGCGTGAAGAGCTGAACTTGAAAGAGATTGCTTAAATTATATTGATGCGATTCTTAAGTGGGGCAAAGCAGTATTTAATGCATGCATTGCCTCCATTTGTATAACGGCTTCGATATCAATGTTCAGGCTTTTCTTACTTTTGATGGGCCAAAAGTAAGCAAAGTCCCTTTATTTTGCTGAAGGGACTTCCATGTCGCCGGGCCTATGATCAAATTTCAAGAAAACAGCAAATAAGATCAAGCTATAAGATTTAAATATTCAATCTATCTAAAGACCCGCCTGAGTTTTAGATTCGTGCATAGATTTAGAGTAAAAATATGGCAAAAAACTTTCACAGTGAAGTCGTGGTCGCTAGTTATGACGATCATATCCGTAAACTGATTCCCGGTTATGAACTGGTGCATCAGCAGATTGAAGCAATTTTCAGCATTGAACTCCTGAAAACCGCTCATATATTGATAATAGGTTGCGGAACAGGTTATGAACTGTCCTATTTATTGCAGCGTTATCCAGACTGGACCTTTACTGCAATTGATCCATCAGCAGCTATGCTGGAACAGGCCAGTAAAAATCTGAATTCTATAGATCGACAAAGGGTGAAATTCGTCCAAAGTATGATTCAAGATTTGAATCAGCCAGATACGTTTGATGCTGCGTTAGCCATTCTGGTGGCACATTTCATTTCAAATTCCGAAAAAAACGGATTTTTTCAGGCTATCCAGCAGTGTCTTAAAACCAATGGTCTTGCATTGACCTATGACCTGATGCAACCCGAAGATCAGCAAGACATCAAAATTATGCAGAAGCTGGCACAACAGACAGGGTTAAGCGTGGTGCAAAGTAACAAGATGGTTGAACGCTTGGAGCAGGATTTTCACTTGTTATCTGCACAAAATTTTAAAGCGCTTTTAACCAAAGTCGGATTTAAACAGTGCAAGATTTATTGTCAAATCATGAATTATCATGGCTTTTTGATACGAAAATAAAGATCAAAGAACTTTTTGTAAACTCTTAAGTTTAAGTGAATATTCAGGGAAGTATTAAAACAATGTCGGCATATTACAGTTTTATTCAGCGCGAACAGCATCCAGATGGCAGTACTACGGCTTATTACCGTTCTAATATTCATGCACAAGGTGCATGGAATCCGCATGAGCAGCACATGGCACCAGCCACTGGTATTCTATGCGTCGAACTGGAACAGTTTCAGCCACGTGCTGACATGCGTATTGGTCGGGTCGGGCTGGATATTTTTGGCCTGATCGCCTTTGGTGAATTTTCAATTACTACGCGCATGATCCGTCCGGGTAAAACCATCGAACTGGTTGAAGCTGAAATGTGTGCCAATGGTAAAACCTGCATTGTGGCACGCGCGTGGAGAATGCTAACTTCAGATACCAAGGCCATTGCCGGAGTGGAAGACTTTCCGATCGAAAGTCCAGAATATTTACCTGTTTGGGAGGGTATGCGCTGCTGGCCAGGCGGTTATATCCAGAGTATTGAAACCCGTGCGCATGCTGACCATCGTGCAGGCAAGGGCATTGTCTGGCTGAGAAATTCGCTAGACATGGTAGAAGGCCAACCGACGACAGACTTTAGCCGTTTACTTGGTATGGTCGATACAGCCAATGGCATTGTGCCACGTCAGGATCCGAATTCCGGTTGGGGATTTCCGAATCTGGACCTGCAGATTCATATGCACCGTCTGCCGCAGGGTAAATGGCTAGGACTGGAAGTGGTGCAGCAATATGGTGGAGATGGTATCGGTTTGACCAGCGGAATTCTGCATGATGTTCATGGGCCTTTTGGTCGAAGTGAACAGATTCTGACCCTGCGAAAGTTTTAAAGTCTATTCGAAACATCAAGGCCAATTGCCTCAATCTTTATTTATTGGCATGCTGTGCGTAATTTATCAGGAAGAACAGCAGATGCGGATCAGTATGATTGGGGCAGGGCGAGTGGCATATCATCTTGCCCTTGTATTGTCAGCACACCATGAGATCGTACAGATCTACAGTCGAACCCTAGAAAAAGCACAGCAACTGGCTGAGCAATTTAAAGCTCAGGCAATCGCTGAGCCTGAACAGCTGGATCATGAGGTGGATCTGGTCATTATCGCGGTCAGTGATCAGTCGATTGCCAGCGTCATTGAACAGATTCATCCATATCTGCAGCAGAATCTGATCGTACATACCTCTGGCAGTACCCATCTCGATTTACTGAAAAATGTGCATGCGCGTGCAGGCGTATTTTATCCTTTACAGACCTTTAGTCTGGAACGCCAGATTGATTGGCAGCAGACGCCACTGTTTATTGAGGCGATGAATGAGCAGGACCAAATTCTGTTATTAGAACTGGCAAATAGCCTAAGCAATCGCGTTTATACTTATAGTTCTAGTCAACGTCTCAGTTTGCATCTTGCAGCGGTATTTGCCTGTAATTTTGCCAATTATTGTTATGACATGGCCAAGCAGGTGGTTGATGCACAACAGGTCGATTTTAGCCTGCTGTATCCCTTGATGCTGGAAACCGCCAATAAAGCCACTCAGAATGATCCCAAACAAATGCAGACCGGTCCAGCGATGCGTGGTGATCAGAATATCTTGAATATGCATCAGCAGATGTTAGCCAATATGCAGCGTGAAGATTTACAAAATGTCTATCAGTTGTTGAGCCAGCAGATTCTCACGCGTCATCAGAAATGAAGAATCTGAAGATTTATCTACGGAGAAGGGCTCAAAGATAAATTTTCTCCATAAAAAAGCGCTGATTAATCAGCGCTTTTTTGAATCTTGGATTAAGAAATTTTCTTGAAGATAAAATCATTAATCTTGTGACCGGCTTCAATCCCGCGACGTTCAAACTTGGTTTGTGGACGCCATTCCGGACGAGGGTAGCTGTTGCCTTTGCCCGCCAGATTTTCCAGTCGTGGACGTTCTTCCAATACTTCAATCATCCATTCCGCATACGGTTCCCAGTCCGTTGCAGCATGGAAAGTTCCGCCAAGTTCTAGCTTTTGCTCCACCAGTGGCATACGGTCATGCGAAACAAAACGGCGTTTAAAATGACGCTTTTTCTGCCATGGATCCGGGAAATACAATTGCACAGTATTGATACTATTGTCTGGCATTTCACGTAATACCTGAATTGCATCAGCATCCAGCACACGTAAGTTCGTTAGGCCTTCAACACCTGCTTCATACACGCACTGCGCAATTCCAGGTATATGCACTTCAATCCCGACAAAGTTTCGCTCAGGATTGGCTTTGGCCATCAATACCAGTGAACGGCCCATACCAAAACCGATTTCTACAGTCAAAGGACGTTCAGGATGTTCAAAGTGCTCACGCAAATCACCGACTGGATATTCCAAAATTAAGTGACCATATTGTTCAAGCGCAGTACGTTGAGAGGTGTTTAGCGGCATTGAGCGGCGCATAAACGTCACGATTTCACGGTGCTCGCTTAAGTTTTCCAGCTCCACGACTTGCTGGTCTAATTGATCGTTCGACATAACTTTGGCAAATCTAAAAATTCAGAATGCGGTATTTTAAGTCCTGAGCCGAGCAAGTCAAACTTTTCTCGGTATTTCTCCATAAAAATCGGCAAGATCTTCCAGATAAAATAAAAGAGCCAATTGAAGCTCTTTTATTAATCACCGTTCATCAGCTACTAAAACGGTCAATCAGTGTACTGCTGGCTTCATTCAAACCGATCACTGTTACGTCTATATTTTGAGCTTTAAATTTCTGGATCACATTATTCAACATGTTCACTGAGGTCACATCCCAGATATGCGCATGGGTCAGATCCAGTTCGACATGATCAAGCTTTTCTTTAAAATCAAAGAACTGATAGAATTTTTCTGTACTGCTGAAGAAAATTTGTCCAGAAATAATATAGCTACGTGAATGGGCTTCATTTAAATGCGTATAGACATGTACGGTTCTTTCCAGTTTATTAATAAAGAACAGGGCAGAGAGCAATACGCCGACAAATACACCAAGCGCCAGATTATGAGTGGCAAGCACGACAATAATCACGGCAATCATCACGGTATTAAATTCTAGCGGATGTTTGCTGAATTGCTTGATTGCTCCCCATTGAAAGGTGGTAAATGCCACCATAATCATGATCGCAACCAGAGCTGCCATTGGGATATAAGCCAGCCAGTCTTTCAAAAAAACCACGAGACACAGCAGAAACACGCCAGCGACCAGAGTCGATAAACGGGTACGTGCCCCTGAAGACACATTGATAATTGACTGGCCGATCATGGCACAACCGGCCATCCCGCCCATAAAGCCGCTGACAATATTGGCCATACCCTGACCACGACATTCCTGATGACGGTCACCTTCAGTTCCGGTCACTTCATCAATAACCGTAGTGGTCATCATGCTTTCCAGCAAACCGACAGTCGCCAAGGTAAAGGAATAAGGCAGGATAATTTGCAAGGTTTCCAGATTGAGTGGAATCTCGGGAAGCAGGAATACCGGCAAGGTATCTGGAAATTGCCCCAAATCACTGACGGTACGCATATCTGCACCCAAGAAGAGAGCTAAACCGCTAAGTACGATAATACAGATTAAAGGTGAGGGAATGGCTTTACCGATTTTAGGGATATAAGGAAACAGATAAATAATTGTCAGACCAATCGCAATAAACAGATAACCGGTGCTATCCATCCGGTTAATTTCCGGGATTTGTGCCACAAATATCAGGATCGCCAAGGCATTCAAAAATCCGTATACCACCGCCTGCGATACAAAACGCATTAATTTAGCGACTTTAAAATACCCCGCAATGACCTGAATGATACCGGTCAGAATTGTGGCAGCCAGCAGATATTGCAGACCATGTTCTTTTACCAAGGTAATCATCAAAAGCGCCATTGCGCCTGTAGCAGCAGAGATCATGGCGGGACGTCCGCCAAAAAAGGCAATGGATACTGCAATGCAGAAAGAAGCATATAAACCGACTTGCGGATCGACGCCGGCAATGGCAGAGAAGGCAATTGATTCAGGAATCAGGGCAAGTCCCACCACCAGACCTGCCAATACATCTGTGCGGATATTGGAAAACCATTCTTCTTTTTTCAGGCTAATCACGAAATATCATCTATATTTTGAAAACCTGTGTATGTTAAACAGATAGAGATAAAAATCTACACAAGATTGACTTGCAAAAGCCCGGAATATCCTGAATATTGAATGAGTAACTGCCCTGAGGTGACAGTTACGCTTTTTTGCAATTTACAGGTTTGATCACTTGAAAGTTTGTCAGAAGCGATTTAAAACATTGAGAAGTGTATAACAAGGATCAGAAATGAAGCTTTACTATTCACCAGGTGCCTGCTCACTGGCAGCACATATTATTTTAAATGAAATTAATGTCGATTTTGATTTGGAACGTGTTGATTTAAAAACACATAAAACAGAAAAAGGTACGGATTATTACGAAGTTAATCCTAAAGGCTATGTACCAGCGTTAGAAATTAACCCTGGTCTGATCCTGACAGAAAATGTTGCAATTCTACCGTTTCTTGCTCAACACGATCCAAAACAAGATCTGATTCCACCATCGGGCATGGGACGTGCCAAAGTGCTGGAATGGTTAGGTTATCTGAACTCTGAACTACATGATGCCTATGCGGTGTTCTTCGGTGGCAAGTTATCCGACGATGAAAAGAAAAAAGCCTATGCGGAAATTGATCGTCTATTGAGTTATATCGATAAAGCGATTGGTGAATCGGACAATGATTATCTGGTGGATGATAACTTTGGCCCTGCGGATGCTTATCTATTTGTCTTGACCAACTGGTCGAACCAGATTGAGCATGATCTGAGTCCATATAAAAATATTATTCATATCCGTAATAAGGTGGCAGAACGTCAGTCTGTACAGATTGCCATGCGTGATGAAGGTCTGATTCCTTAATTACTGGAAAAAATAAAGGACTCAATTGAGTCCTTTATTTTTGTTGATGAAAATTTATTTAAAGAAATAGCCGGTTTCCGGCGAGCTGGCATTGGCCATACGCTTGCGCGGCATACGGCCTGCAAGAAAAGCTTCTCGGCCTGCTTCAACGGCTTTTTTCATCGCAGATGCCATCAAGACCGGATTTTGCGCTGCCGCAATCGCTGTATTCATGAGTACGCCGTCACAGCCCAGTTCCATCGCAATCGCAGCATCACTGGCTGTACCGACACCGGCATCGACCAGAACCGGGACTTTGGCATTTTCCTTGATGATTGACAGGGTATGTGGATTCAGAATGCCCAGACCAGAACCAATCAGGCTACCCAATGGCATAATCGCAACACAGCCCATGCTTTCCAGCTCTTGCGCCACGATCGGATCATCCGAGGTATAAACCATGATCTCAAAGCCATCGTCAATCAAGGTGCGCGCAGCTTTCAGTGTTTCGGTTACGTTTGGATAAAGTGTCTTTTCATCACCCAAAACTTCAAGTTTGACCAGATTGTGGCCATCGAGCAACTCACGCGCCAGCATACAGGTGCGGACGGCACTATTGGCATCGAAGCAACCTGCAGTATTCGGCAAAATGGTATATTTTTCCGGAGGAATCACTGATAGCAGATTCGGCTGGTCAGGATCTTGGCCAATATTGACCCGGCGAATAGCGACAGTGACAATCTCTGCACCACTGGTTTCAATGGCCTGCTGAGTTTCATTTAAATCTTTGTATTTGCCCGTGCCTACCAAAAGGCGTGACTGGAATTGGCGTGAACCAATCTGTAATAAATCTTGCATAATTGTCCCGAGTATTAGCCGCCACCGACCGCGTGAATAATTTCTATTTTGTCTGTATCGCAAATTGGCGTATCGCCCAATCTGCTTTTAGGAATAATCATTTCATTGACTTCAACTGCAAAACGCTTACCCTCAAGCGCCATACTCTGAATCAGTTCCAGCAGATTCTTGCAGTGAGTTTCCTGTTGTTCGCCATTGATGTAAATCATCATTCTAGCAACCCTCCATGATTAAGTGTTGTTCAAACTTATCTGGCGTATTTTAAAGCATTCCAGGCCAGAATTAACCATCCGGCAATCATTAAAGCCCCGCCGATGGGCGTAATAGCACCTAAACCGCGGGGTAATCCTAAGGCCATGATATACAGTGAGCCAGAAAACAGTAAAATGCCGACCTGAATCAGACCGAAGCTCCATTGAATGGGCAATGCAGGGATGACTTTCGCCAGTAAAGAAAGAATCAGTAGTCCTAAGGCATGATAGAAAAAATAATCCGTTGCCGTTTGCCACCAGCCGAGCTGTGCTTCAGTCGCCCGCGCTTTTAAACCATGTGCACCAAAAGCACCGAGCATGACTGCAAGTGCCAAATTAAGTGCTGAAATCGCAATCCACATTTGAATTGATCTTCCTGATAAAGTTTGCGCTCAACCTTAGCATAAATTCAAAATGCGGACATAAAAAAGCCTTCATCAAAGAAGGCTTTTTCGAGGTAAATCAGTAACAGAATTTGGTGTTAATTGGATGACATCGCCACTTTAATTTTTTCCATGGCATTTTTTTCCAGCTGACGAATACGTTCCGCAGAAACATTATATTCGGCTGCAAGCTCATGCAGGGTCGATTTCTCGTCATCTAGCCAGCGACGCTGCAAGATATTACGTGAACGATCATCTAGCTGATCCATGGCTTCATGCAGGGCAGAGGTGCTTTGCTCCTCATAGTCTTCATTTTCAATCAGACGAGCCGGGTCATAACGATTATCTTCAAGATATAACGCTGGTGCCACATGGGTGGAACCTTCATCATCGTCATCGCTTGATGCATCAAAAGCCGCATCATACGCCGTCAGACGGCCTTCCATTTCCAGTACTTGTTCTGGTGTGACATTTAAATCATTGGCAATAGACTGTGCTTCTGCGAGCGTCAACTTTTTCGATGATTTCTTCAGGCTGCGCAGATTAAAGAACAGTTTACGTTGCGCTTTAGTGGTGGCGATTTTCACGATACGCCAGTTACGGATCACGTATTCGTGAATTTCCGCCTTGATCCAGTGCACGGCAAATGACACCAAACGTACGCCCATATTCGGGTCAAAACGTTTCACAGCTTTCATCAGACCCAGGTTGCCTTCCTGAATCAGGTCACCTTGTGGCAGACCATAACCTGCATAACTACGCGCAATATGTACCACAAAACGCAAGTGCGACATGACCAGCATTTTAGCTGCATCTAAATCTTGGTCATAGTAATAGCGTTCAGCCAACTCTTTTTCTTGTTCGGCTGTTAAAATCGGAATCTGATTGACAGTGCTGATATAAGCACCGAGGTTGACACCTGGCGCCGATAATGACAGGGGCATCAACTGATTGCGGCTGTCACTCATGTGTTCTCCTTGAAGTGCGGGATAACCCTAAACTAGGTTTTATCTTAATCCAATCTCTCCACAAATAATGGATATTTGGGTAGAGAAATGTAAAAAAGTATACGAAAGTGAGGATCAACAGTTTAATTGAAATTTTTTAAGATTCAATTAAGTAGTGAAACTCTGTATCAGAAATTTTTTTAAATTCAAGCTTGAGCTGATGCAGCTGACAATAGCGGCTGACATCCGTCTGGCTATGCGGATCAGATGATTTCAGCAGGAATGTTTTCTGATTTCCGGCCTTTAATGCGCGCTTTAACATTAATAGCGGCATCGGGCACGGTTTTCCCATGGCGTCTATAAGGCTGAAATGCGCTGGATCTTCGAGCATTACGGTTTCATTTAGGTAGCAGAAAAGGCTATAAATAGTAGCAAATATGATGCCAGAACCAAACTAGTTTAAGAAAAAGAAGATCTAAATGACTTTATAAAGTCTTTTGACAATTTTCATGAAAAAAATAACTAAATCAAACAGAACATGCTAAAAAAAATCTATTAATTGTGATAAACCCATGTTAAGCTCGTTGCGTATTTGGGACTTTGAATAAACAAAGTGATTGTTTTTCACCCTATTACATAAATGGATGTAACCGGGATTTTGTTGATAGTTTTACAGAATGATTACAAGCTTAAAAATAATATTTTCAAACTTGTTTGCTCTGCTGTTTGCAACACCGGGTGGTCCTTCTTTTAGTTTCAATGAGGATTAACTTATGACAGCTGCTCGCGAACAAGGCGTAGTTAAGTGGTTTAACGATACTAAAGGCTTCGGCTTTATTCAACGTAACGGCGGCGATGACGTATTCGTTCATTTCCGTGCTATCCAAGGTGACGGTCACCGTTCACTTCGTGACGGCCAACGTGTTGAATTCAGTGTTGTTAAAGGCCAAAAAGGCTTTCAAGCTGAAGAAGTTCAACCATTAGACTAATCTTCGGATTAAGCTAAAAAGAAAACGCTCCAATATAACTTGGGGCGTTTTTTGTTTATACTATCCCTATCTTAGTGATTACCCAATTAGAGCACCGCTTTATGTCATCTGGTTTTGAAACCTTAAATTTACATCCCAATCTGAAAAAAGCGATTGATGCTTTAGGCTTTACCACCATGACGCCTATCCAGCAGAAGGTTTTGAAATTCACGCTGGCAGGACATGATGCAATTGGCCGTGCACAGACTGGTACAGGTAAAACTGCGGCCTTTTTAATTAGTATCATGAACGATCTGTTAAATAATCCGATTCAGGAACAACGTTATCGTGGTGAGCCGCGCGCGCTGATTCTGGCACCGACCCGTGAACTGGCATTGCAAATTGAAAGCGATGCACAGCACCTGGCGAAATATGCGGGTTTGCATGTGGTGACCTTGCTGGGTGGTGTGGATTTTGACAAGCAAAAGAACCAGCTTAATAAAGCGCCTGTCGATATTATGGTGGCTACACCAGGTCGTCTGATTGATTTTGTAGAACAAAAAGAAGTCTGGCTAGATCAGATTGAATTTTTAGTCATTGATGAAGCAGACCGTCTACTGGATATGGGTTTCATTCCATCGGTTAAACGGATTGTACGTTTCTCGCCGCGTAAAGAGCAGCGTCAGACTTTAATGTTCTCTGCAACATTTAGCTATGATGTGTTGAATCTTGCGCAGCAATGGCTGTTTGAACCGGTTACGGTTGAAATTGAGCCAGAAAAGAAAACCAATGCTGATGTCGAGCAACGGGTTTATATGGTGGCAAAATCAGATAAATATAAATTGTTGCAAGAAATTCTGCGTGATGAGCCGATTGAGAAAGTCATGATTTTTGCTAACCGTCGGGATCAGGTACGCAAACTTTATGATCATTTAAAACGGGATGGTTATAAGGTGGTGATGTTGTCTGGTGAAATCGCGCAAGATAAACGCACGAAAATGTTAGATCAATTTAAAAATGGTCAGCATAATATTATGATTGCGACGGATGTGGCAGGACGTGGTATTCATGTAGATAACGTATCCCATGTGGTGAACTTTACCTTGCCAGAACAGTCAGATGATTATGTACATCGTATTGGTCGTACAGGCCGTGCCGGTGCGCAAGGTGTAAGTATCAGTTTCTTGTCCGAAGATGATGCGTTCTATCTTCCGGAAATTGAAAAAGCCATTGGGCAAAAATTGCCTTTGACCCGCCTGGAAGGTTATTGTTAATCCAGATCATAGAAAAACCGCTCTTGAAGAGCGGTTTTTTATTGCGCTATGGTTTGGCTTATTTGGCCTGACAGCGGAATGTAAGCACCGTCTGATAGTCGTCATTCTGGTTTAAACCAGTATTGGTACCTGCGATATTGCCAAGGACAGTAGCTGCTGCCTGAATCATCTGACCTGTTTGTTCATCGACCACGCCTTTTAAAGCGCCGTTATAAGCTGTCTTTTCATCTACAATAATTGGGGTTGATCGAGAGCCACAGGCTTTATTGGCCGCAGTAATCGCGTTGTTTTTCGAAGTCAGTTGATTTTTACCTAATCCGGTCACTTCATACTGGTTATTTTCCTTTTGCACTGCCAATGCAGTCGGGTTTGAGGCACAGGCAGTAAGCAGTAATGCGGAAATAGCTAATCCGCTGAAAGCGATTGTTTTTTTCATCATGAAATCTCAAGTAAATACGATGCTGAATATTTCAACACAGCAAGCAGCGCAGATTTTGTAGCTGTTGTATAGGTTTGGCAATTTTTGGTATAGCTCTATGTGAGTTAGGTGAAAAATAGAGCAGCACAGGATTGAAAAACCAAGCAACTTTATCTTCAGATTGTGATGAGCGTGCTGAATCGCTATGAAGTTTCTAGCGTATTTTTCTTTGAATATGCTAATCTTGAGTATGGTTTTTTAAGTGTAGATATACAAGGCAATGACGGAATCTGCGATTGACATCGTTCATCAAAATATTCACCAACGGCAATCGATTGGTCATCTGCTGGCACCCGCACCCAATGCAGAACAACTGGAAAGAGCCTTTCAAGCGGCATTAACTGCACCCGATCATCATCGGCTCAAGCCGACCACATTTGTGGTGGTTCCAGATAATCAGCGTGAAGCTTTTGGAGGGTTGCTGTCGCAGGCGCTCGTCGATTTGGGTGAAACTGAAACAGCGCAGATTGAGCGGGTCAAGAATCATCCATTTCGTGCGCCTTTATTGGTGCTTGCCTTAACGCGTTTGCAGGATCATCCTAAAGTTCCGCATTTTGAACAAATCCTTAGTTCAGGCGCAGCCATTCAGAATTTTCTGTTGTCACTTCAGGTTCAGGGTTTCTCGACCATGTGGCGTAGCGGTGCTGTAGTCGAGTCTGGCCTGTTTAAGCAGGCATTGGGAATTTCAAAAGATGATCTGGTCTCAGGTATTATTTATATTGGCACTGCAGCAAAAGCAATTCCAGCACGCGCAGAGATTCAAACCGGTGATTTTGTCAGTTATTGGAACCAGAACAGCTAGTTTGCAGGGTATAACAGGATATTAAAAAATAAGATGTCAGAATTAAATTTCTCAAAACTGGTAGAACCGGTTGCAGTTGATCATAAGACAGCTTTAAGAGTCACAGTATTGGGTGGGGGCAGTTTTGGTACTGCAATGGCCAATACTGCAGTGCGTAATGGTTGCAATACCATGATCTGGATTCGTGACGAAGCAGTTGCGGCAGATATTAATGTCACGCATATCAATAAACGCTATTTGCCAGATTTTAAGTTAGAAGAAAATCTGCTAGCGGTGTCAGATCTGGAACAGGCTGTGCGTGATCGCGATATTATTTTAGTCGCTATTCCGAGTCATTCCTTTCGGGATGTCTTGCAGCAAATCAAACCTTTTATTACGTCGCAAGCCGTGATCTCGCTGACCAAGGGTATTGAAGCCAAAACCTTTAGTTTCATGAGCGATATTATTCGCGAAGTGTTGCCTGAAGTGCCTTATGGTGTGTTATCAGGACCGAATCTGGCCAAAGAAATTGTGGCAGGACAGCCAGCAGGAACCGTGATTGCCAGCCAGTCCGAGCTGGTGCGTTATGCCGTACAACAAGCCTTACATAGTGCCTTGTTCCGCGTATTCGCCAGTGATGATGTGCATGGGGTAGAACTCGGGGGCGCATTAAAAAATATCTATGCTGTCGCGATGGGCATGGCTGCTGCGTATAACGTGGGTGAAAATACCAAGAGTATGATCCTGACCCGTGCTTTGGCCGAAATGAGCCGTTTTGCAGTAAAACTCGGTGCTAATCCGCTGACTTTCCTTGGGCTTTCAGGTGTGGGTGATTTGTTCGCTACCTGTAGCAGCCCTCTTAGCCGTAATTATCAGGTGGGTTATGCGCTTGGTAAAGGTAAAACCTTGGAGCAGGCAACGACTGAGTTGGGGCAAACGGCAGAAGGGATTAATACCATTGTACAGGTCAAGGCACGTTCGGAAGAGCTCGATGTGTATATGCCGATTACCTCGGCCTTGTATGATGTGATTTTTGAAGGTGCGCCGCCACTCAATATTGCATTGTCATTGATGAAAAACGGTCATCGCAGTGATGTTGAATTTGTCTTGCCACATCATCAAGTCTGATCTATAACACAGGGACTGTCTGCGAATTGTCATATTCGCTGCTTATCATGCAGGCAAAAGAATATAAGGAAATCAAATGCAACTGACTTTAGTTCGACATGGCGAGGCCGCACCACCGGTCAATGGTAATGACACCAAGCGACCTTTAACGGAGCGTGGTCATCAACAGGCTGAGCAGACTTCACAGTTCTTAAAGGATCTGATTAAGCCTGAAGTCTTTGTGGTCAGTCCGTTATTGCGTGCGCAGGAAACTCTGGCACATTTGCAGCATTATTTTAAAGATGTGCCGGTGGTGATCTGTAATACGATCAAACCGGATGATGATGCCAAAGTCGCAGTGGAATGGTTGTCGCAACTGCCTTATGAGTCGATTGCAGTGGTATGCCATATGAATGTGGTGGCACATATGTCTTCCATTCTGCTGGCTGAATCTTTTCAACCTTATGCATTGGCAGAAGCACGTATTTATGATCAGGCGGTGATTGCCCCTGGCTTATCCACACAGATAAAAAGCTTTATTCCTACACTATAAAAAATTTATTAAAACGGCAGAACACAATCGATGTTGTATTTATGGATGCCTGAAGCCAATGGGGTTTGGCAATGGTCAACTGGGGAATTCTGGAACACTGCAGCCACACTTGAGCAGCTGATTCAGGATATACAGGCTCATCATGGCGAAGAGGCGGTGGTGTTTTTTCCGAGCCGTCATGTGCAAATTTTGCAGCAGACCTTGCCTAAGAGCCAATATAAGAAAATGGGCAATGATGGCATCAAATATTTGCTCGAAGAATACGTGGTGCTGCCGGTAGATGCCATGAAAGTGCTGCATCATTTTCAGCAGCCGGATCAGATCAGCATTATGGGGATTGCGAATTCTACGCTTGAGACCTTGCAACATGCTTTAAGCCTGATCCCAGTCAAGCTGGCAGCTTTGTTACCGGACTTTTTGGTGCTGCCGGTTCCTGATGCCAATCAGCGTGTGATTGCGCAAATCGGTGGACGTTTGCTGGTGCGCGAGTCGGAATATATCGGCCAGTCGCTGGATGATCTAAGCCTTTATCTGGATTATCAGCCCAAGGATCTCAGCTATAAGGTGAGCAATCTGAATCAGGAGCAGTTGCGTAGTCTTGAAGCACTGGTCACTCAGGAGCAACTGGAGTCTTTCCAATATGGAATTCCTGTACTGAAAAAACCGAAACAGCATCCGTTTAATGTCTTGCCTAAAGCAAAATCCAATGGCGCTATTTCCGGCTACTGGAAAGCCTGCGCGGCGGTTTTTCTGGGTATTTTAGTATTGCAGTTTAGTTATGATGCTGTGCGCTGGTATCAATATAAGAAAGTGGCGAATCAGACCGCCGCGCAAGCCATCGACCAGTTTAAATACTGGTTTGGACAAAATTATCCGGTCACTGAGCAGAATATCAAAAGTCAGTTTGAAGGGCAGTTGCGTCAAAGCCAGATTGCAGATACGCATGCATTGCAGCTGATTAGTCGGGTGGGGCCAGTCTTGATGCAAAATCAGATTGTGGCACAACGGGTGAATTATGATGCTTCTGTGTTAAGTATGGAGCTTAAGGCCAATTCATCAGAAACGTTAAATGCACTGACCACACAATTAAGCCAGCAAGGCTTTAAGGTGGAGCTGGGGAATATTCAGGCCAGCGGAACAGCTGCGATCGGACTGGTGAGGATTCAATAATGAAAGGCATTGAAGCGCTACAAAATCGTATGGATCAGTCTTTTGAAAAACTGAGTGATTATCTGGACAGCTTGTCGGTACGTGAACGGGTAATGGTGATTTTTACCACTGTTTTTGTGATTGTGGCGGCAGTCGGTTCTGCACTCTGGTATATGCATCAGGCGGCAGATACCCAGCAAAAACGCTTAAATCAGCTGAAAGATACCATTGTTTGGATGCAAAGTAATGCAGTAACCATGAAACCGGCTGGGGACACCCAACTGGATGCAGCGGAGAAAGTACAGCGAGTCGCACAGCAGCAAGGATTGTCGGTGGCTTCCCAGCAAATGGAAGGAAAAATTCAATTGGCGGTCATGCATGAAAATTATGCAGTACTGGCAAATTTCCTGACTCAGCTGGCACAAATGGGGCTAAGTATCGAGAAAATGGAACTAAATAATGAGGCAGGACAGATTAAATTAACGGCGACCATACAATAAACGGTAAAAATAAAGATTTGCAAAGCATGGTTTTTTTGTCAGCCTATGCCTATAATATGCCGACTTAAAAAGCAGTAGACTTTTCTGGATATGTTGTATTCTCTAGCCCGCCCTTTGTTGTTTTCTTTAGCACCAGAGCGTGCACATGAGCTGACATTATCACTATTGAAATCATCCCATAAAATGGGCTTGATGCGTCAAAACGTTGCTGCGAAACCTGTGACCTGTATGGGAATCGAATTTCCCAATCCGGTAGGTCTTGCGGCAGGTTTGGACAAAAATGGTGCCTATATTGACGCCCTTGCCGGTCAAGGTTTTGGTTTTATTGAAATTGGTACCATTACCCCGCGACCGCAAGCCGGCAATCCTCATCCGCGTTTATTCCGTTTGCCACAGGCCAAAGCCATTATTAACCGTATGGGCTTTAATAATGATGGCGTGGATCAGCTGGTTGAAAATGTCAAAGCGGCCAAATTTAAAGGCATTCTCGGTATTAATATCGGTAAAAACGCTGATACTCCGGTAGAAAAAGCAGTAGATGATTACCTCATCTGTTTAGAAAAAGTCTATAATTATGCTTCTTATATTACCGTCAACATTTCTTCTCCCAATACCAAAAACCTGCGCAGCCTGCAAAGTGGTGATGCACTCACCGAACTGCTGGAAACATTGAAGAAGCGTCAGCTTGAATTGGCTCAGGAATACCAGCATTATGTACCTTTGGTACTCAAAGTGGCGC
The DNA here is from genome assembly GCF_015602705.1 of Acinetobacter lwoffii. Lineage (NCBI taxonomy): Bacteria > Pseudomonadati > Pseudomonadota > Gammaproteobacteria > Moraxellales > Moraxellaceae > Acinetobacter > Acinetobacter lwoffii. Next base: position 1,839,461 of record NZ_CP059081.1, on the reverse strand, counting down.
CTGATCTGGATAACAGCGATATTGCCTTTATTGCCAAGCAGTTATTGCAATTCAAGATCGATGGTCTGATCGTGACCAATACCACACTGTCACGTGAAGGGGTAGAGGGTCTAGAGCATGCAGAAGAAGCAGGCGGTTTGTCTGGCGCGCCAGTATTTGAGAAAAGTACCGCATGTCTGGCTGCATTTGCTGCGGTATTAAAAGGACAAATTCCATTGATTGGTGTGGGTGGTATTCTTTCAGGTGCAGATGCTGCTGCCAAGAAACAGGCAGGCGCCAGCCTTGTACAAGTTTATAGTGGCCTCATCTATACTGGACCTAAACTTGTAAAAGATTGTGTAGACGCACTTTAAATCCTATGAATGCCATTGATATCTTTCTACTGATTATCTTGCTCATTGGAGGGCTCAACGGTTTGCGTCAAGGATTTATTAAAGCCTTTGCGAACTTAGTGGGATGGATCTTTGCCCTGATTGTTGCGGCAAAATATTCAACGCTACTTGCGCCGTCTATGGTTGCTCTGAGTACAGATCCAGTCGTACAAAAGATTGCGGCCTTCGCTTTTATCGTCCTGCTGATTGTAGTTCTGACCTGGATCGTTACTGCACTGTTGAACCGTATTTTAAAGAGTCTTAAACTGGGCCCTCTCAACCGTCTGGCGGGTGGTGTCTTTGGTAGCCTGAAAGGTTTGCTAATTGTTCTGATTACCATGCAGGGTATCGGCCCTTGGGTAGAGAGCTCACCGCACTGGAAACAGTCCAAGTTTATTCAAGCCTTATTGCCTTATGCGCCTTGGGCGACTCAAATGTCGAAAGAAGCCGCGAATGGCGCACTACAACATATCAAGTCTGAAGGGGCACCGAAACCTTCAGCTTCATCATCTGAAACATCGTCCAAGTCTGGAGCTTCAGATGAGTCTACAAATAATCCTTTTTATTAATCCTAGCTTGTCTGCGAGGTTGCTATGTGTGGAGTAGTTGGTATAGCTGGTAAATCACCCGTTAACCAAATGTTGTTTGATGCATTAACGATGTTACAACATCGTGGACAAGATGCAGCTGGGATCGTGACATGTGATGAAGGACGTTTATTCCTGCGCAAAGACAATGGTATGGTGCGTGATGTATTCCATACTCGTCATATGCGTGCTTTGAAAGGAAATTACGGTATTGGTCATGTGCGTTATCCAACAGCCGGTTCATCGAGCAGTGCTGAAGCACAGCCGTTTTATGTGAACTCACCGTACGGGATTACCTTGGCACATAATGGTAACCTGACCAATGCCGAAGAAATTCATGATGACCTGTTCAAAACTGACTTGCGTCATATGAACACTGATTCTGATTCAGAAGTCCTGTTAAACGTGTTTGCGCATGAACTGCAAAAACATGGCAAACTGGTACCGACGTCGGAAGATATTTTCCATGCGGTAACACGTGTGCATGAGCGTTGTAAAGGTGCTTATGGCGTGGTGGCGATGATTACCGGTCAGGGTCTGGTAGGCTTCCGTGATCCAAATGGTATTCGTCCATTGATCTACGGTTCGCGTGAAACTGAACAGGGTATGGAGTATATCATTGCTTCTGAGTCGGTTGCGATTACTGCGCTGGGCTTTAAAGTTGAGCGTGATATTTTGCCTGGTGAAGCGATATTTATTGATTTAGAAGGTAACTTCTTCACCAAGCAATGTGCAGTGAATGCTGAATACCGTCCTTGTATTTTTGAATATGTTTATTTTGCCCGTCCAGATGCCATCATTGATGGAATCTCGGTGTATAAAGCACGTTTAAAAATGGGTGAGAAGCTGGCGCAAAAGATTCTGCGCGAGTGGGGTGAAGAGCATGATATTGATGTGGTGATTCCGATTCCGGATACTTCACGTACTTCTGCATTGGAACTTGCCAATATGCTGGGTGTGAAATTCCGTGAAGGTTTCATGAAAAACCGTTACATTGGTCGTACCTTCATTATGCCTGGTCAGCAGCTGCGTAAAAAATCGGTACGTCAGAAACTGAACCCGGTTGAGCTTGAGTTTAAAGGTAAAAATGTACTGTTGGTGGATGACTCGATTGTCCGTGGTACAACCTGTAATGAAATTATCCAGATGGCTCGTGATTCTGGCGCGAAAAAAGTATTCTTTGCTTCTGCAGCACCGATGGTGAAATATCCAAACGTTTATGGTATTGATATGCCGGCGAAATCTGAGCTGATTGCATCGGAACGTAGCGTGGAAGAAATCCGTGAAATTATTGGTGCTGACCGTCTGATTTTCCAGGATCTGGAAGATTTGAAAGATGCGGTAAGAACCACCAAAGTACCGGATGTCAAAGACTTTGATTGTTCAGTCTTTGATGGCATCTATGTTTCGGGCGGTATTGATGCGCAATATCTGGATGATCTTCAGCAAAAACGTAGTGACAGTGCCATGAAAGAAAGCAATTATATTGATGTCAATATTGATGCAGCTTCAGTGGATTTGACTGGCGTACGCGAAGTCTAAGTAGTTAAAATCATCATGAAAAAGCGGGAATTTCCCGCTTTTTTGTTTTATGATGAGCCCATTGAAAATCATCATTTTAGGATTCTGCATTGCGAAACGTAGGATACGATTTTATAAAAAACAAAAATATAGTACTGCCTGTAAGTTTTTGCCTGATTGCAATTCTGTTGACTATTTTTATTATTAATACCGTTGTTGGTCTCTTTGTTTTTTATACTGATCCTAGCCAGTCAATCTTCTGGCATGCGCTGAGTCCTTACCTGATTGCTTTGTTGTTATGTGCCATGATGATCTCGGTCATCTACGAGTTTTATATTTTTCGGAATGGTGGTTATTCACTGGCGAAGCAGTTGGGTGCGCGTCGGTTGAGTCCGATGGACAGTATTCCAGAAGAAAGTGCTGCACTGCACATTAACCAGCAACTGGCAGAGACTTTTCTGATTGAAGTTCCGGCGGTGTATGTGCTGCCCGATGAAGTTGGTGTTAATGCACTGACGGCGGGATTTAGTCCGCGGGATACCGCGATTATTCTGACTTGGGGTGCGATACAAACACTCGATAAAGTCGAGCTGTATGGCTTACTCAGCCATGAATTCAATAAAATCCTCTCTGGTGAGGCTGCGGAAAATACCCGTTTGAAAATTCTGTATAGCAGTTTAACTACGTTTAGTCAGTGTGGCAGTAAGATTGCCAAGTCTGGTTTTTATCGAGCGGGTAGTCCGCGTGAAAACAAGTTCGAAACCTTCTATGTGGCAGTTGGTGCGGTGATCTGGCTGATTGGTAGTTTGGGCGTTTTGATTTCCCGTTTTATTAAATATATTTCGTTGGGTGGTCGAACCTATAAAAATGATCAGAAAACTCGTCGCCTGATTCAAAATGATGCCAATATCCAGACTTTACTCAGAATCCATGTGCATCATTCCGGATCCCAGATTTATAGTGAATATGCTGAATCCATTTCACATATGTGCTTTGCCAATTCTTTGAGCCCGCAAAACTGGCTGAATATTCATCCCAATATCAATCAGCGGATTTATGAATTAAATCCTGCCTTGATTCAGGACTTACAGCTTGAGAATCTGAAAAAACTCAAAAATCAGCCTTTGTTTAGTTTGTTCCGTTCTTTGGAAGAAGTGGTGCCTGAAACTGCAATGAGCTGGAGTTCGCCACAGCCTTTGCCATTATTACGGCTGTCTCCGATCAGTTTTGCGATTAAAGATGCGATCAAGCCGCTGAATCCGGAACTTCGGCTCAAGATGCCACGTCCGGAACTGATTGAGCGTGCATTACAAACGGCAACCGGCTCTCGTGAAGTGATGGTCGCCATTTTAATGATTCGTCAATATCGTGAATTTATTCCGACTGAGGCTGAAGTTAGTCGTGCAATTGTAGATTCATTGCTCAATCTCGATGGGCGTGTGCATATTTCGATTTTCCAGCAAGCCTGCAAGAATATCGGCGGCATGCCGACAACTGTCGCACGGCAGTTTTTGATGAAGCTGGCACGGATTATTCAGGAAGATGGCGAAATTGGCCTGCTGGATGCGTTATTACTGGAATGTGTGAAATATGAGTTAAATCTGCTTCCTGCACATACTCCTACAGCACTCGAAGAAGTCAAGCCACAGATTGTGCGTTTGATTGACGCCTTGCTGCATGTACAGCAGATTAATAGCGGCAACCAGCTTGAGGTGCGGGAGCGGATTTTAAACCGGATTCTGACCGCTCAGGAACTGGACTTATACAATGAAATTTCTGATGAGCCGATTGATCTTGCAGAAATTCTGAATGATATTGCGGGGCTGTTATTACGTGATCGTCTCAGTATTTTAGGTATTGCAGAAGCCTGTTTGTGGAGTGATCGTATCGTGACACAGGATGAGTTGGACGTGATGGAGCTGTTGTATTGGCGCTTGGGTTTTGAGGCAGAACAGGTCGTTCAGCAAATGTTAAAGAAGAACAGTTTAACCATTCTGTAGAAAATAAATGACAACGCGCAGCTTTAGCCGGAATCTGTTATAACAGCAGAAATGGTTTGATGGTGTATTAAAAGCACGGTTTTTAGCAGACAGCTAAACTTTGTACTAGAATCCATCAGGATAAAAAAGAAAAGCTGAAAAAGTTCGGCAAAGCACAGGCAATCCGGCTAAAATGTTCAGCCTGAAATTGGTGATGATGAAAAGATGATTGGGCATCAGCGTGACATACTGGCAACATTAGGAATCGATCTCTGGATTCCTAGGGACAGCGCATGTCAGCCGCACCAGGTTTCGATCTGGCGTGATCAGGCTGCACCTGAATTTCACACCGATATCGTCTTACCACAGCCTGCTTCCGTAGAGGCGTTGGCTGATCTACCGATTCCTGAGCCAGAGCCAATTGTTACGCTTAAGGTTGATACACCACCTGCGGCACCGACTCACATTGCAACTGTTCAGGAAGAGCGTGAAATCGTACAAATCCCGCCATTCAGTTTGCAGGCTTTAAGTCTGGCACATTGCAGTATCGTGATTGATGCAACTGCAATGACCGAAGACACCCAGAATTTATGGGGCAATATCCAGCGTGCAGTCCCAGGTGAGTTTCATGAGCTGAACTGGCCATTTCCCTGGGCCAATGTTCAGGATGGACGTGGTGTAGAATCCTATATTCAGGGTTTTCTGGATGGAATGAGTGCAGAGAAAAATATTATTTTCCTCGGGCCTGTAGCGCATATATCAAATACGAAAATGATCCAGTTGGCATCTTTACAAGAAATGCTGGATCAGCCGATTCTAAAAAAACGTTTATGGCAGTTTATGCAAAATAGGACTGCCAGTCTGGAATAATCTTGCTGTGGAATAAAAATAGATGAAACAAAAAGTGGTTGTATTTAGTCAAATTGATACTGATATTCAAAACAAGCTGGAACAAAATTATCAGGTTAGTTATATACAACCGAAGCTAGGCGATGTGAATCAACAGCTTTTGCAGCAGGTTCAGGATGCTGATGGCATGATTGGCGCAGGGCGCTTGTTGAATCGCGATAATCTGGCCAGTGCCACCCGGTTAAAAATTATCTCCAGTGTCAGTGTCGGTTATGACAACTATGAACTGGATTATTTAAATGAAAAGAAAATTTATCTCAGTCATACGCCGCATGTACTGACTGAAACCACTGCTGACCTGGCTTTCACTTTACTGATGTCAGCAGCACGCAAAGTGGCTTACCTGGATCAATGGACCAAGCAGGGACAATGGCAGCGTACCGTGGGCGAAGCACAATTTGGTATGGATATTTTTGGAAAAACCCTCGGAATTATTGGTCTCGGTCATATTGGGGCGGCAATCGCACGTCGTGGTTTTTACGGTTTTAATATGAATATTCTGTATCATAATCGCCGGGAAAAACCAGAACTCGCTCAAGGGGTGAATGCGCAATATTGCCAGCTTGAGGAACTGTTACAGCGTTCTGACTTTGTGGTTGTTGCAGTAGATTTGAATGCGGATTCCAAGGCGCTGATTGCAGCAGCAGAATTGGCGAAAATGCAACCTCATGCGGTATTGGTCAATATTTCACGTGGTTCGGTCATTGATGAGCAGGCATTAATTGAAGCTTTAAAAACCAAGCAGATTTTTGCTGCCGGTCTGGATGTATATCAGAAAGAGCCGTTAAAAGAATCGGAATTATTCCAGTTGGATAATGTGGTTACATTGCCACATGTGGGTTCGGCCACTGCAGCCACCCGTAAAAAAATGGCAGAACTGGCTTATCAGAATCTTGTTGATGCCTTGGAAGGACGAGTGCCCCGTTATGTGGTCAATCCGGAATTTTAAAATGCATCTGATTCGTCGTTTAAATGGTATTAAAAAATAACATTTTCTTGCGTCTCTGCTCATTGTTCAATGCTATATTCAAGATAAATTAGATCGGCAGGATTAGAGATTTTTCATTGAAACGATTGGCGCTGGCGTGTGGCTTAAGTCTGTATATGGTAGCAGGGCACGGCTCTAACCATGATTTTAATCAAGTAAATGTACAATTTTCTGTGCCTGATATTGGTACAGGCGTCGGCTTACTCGATCAACAAAAAGAAAAAATGATCGGTGAAAAAGTCTATCGTGAAGTGCATAAACAAATGCCGGTCCTGCAAAATCCATGGCTTGAAGATCAGCTGCTTTCAGTATTTTCTCATATCCTGAGTCAGACTCAATTGCAACAGCCGATCGGTTTGCTGGTTATTAATGACCCGCAAATTAATGCCTTTGCTGTACCAGGTGGTCTTTTTGCACTTAATGCTGGTCTGATTAATTCAGCCCGAAATATGGATGAAGTGGCAGGAGTGATGGCACATGAAATTGCACATGTCACACAACGTCATTACAGTCGCTCTCAGGATGCCTTTAAAGGGCAAGGTTTACTGGCGCTAGCTGGAATTCTCGTCGGTGCTTTGGTCGCTTCTCAGGCAGATGGTGATGTCGGCACAGCGGTCATGATGGGTTCACAGGCAGCACTTCTGGATAAACAGCTCACTTATAGTCGTAATCAGGAACGTGAGGCAGACCGGATTGGTATGCAATATATGTATCGTTCCGGCTATAACCCGCATAGTATGGCAGATTTCTTTGAGGTCATGCATCGCTCGACCAGCCGCTTAAGCTTTCTGCCGGATTTCTGGTTCACTCATCCACTCACCACCGAGCGTATGAGTGAAGCACGTTTACGTGCCAACCAGCTTCCTGCGGTGAAACGCAGTCTCAATGACCAAGACTTTGACATTATCAAGTGGTATAGCAGGGTATTGTCTGGTCAGACCAATGCAGAGCAGCTTATCCTGATGGACCAGCAAAATAATTTTGCAGGCCAGCTTGCCTTAACTGCCTATCGAATACAGCAAAGTGATTTCCAGGCCGCGCAGGCCACTTTAGATCGAGCAAAAAAGCATAACCAGATGCATCCTTTACAGGTTTTATTCCAGACTGATATTTATTTAGCTCAGAACCAGCTTGATGCAGCTTTGGAAAGTGTAGCGTCAGCAGCGCGGATCATGCCGGAAAATCGAGCGCTCAATTATAAATATGCAGAAGTGCTGATTCGCGCCAAGCAACCCGATAAAGCAAAAGTTTTAGTGCAGCGATTTCTAAATGCCAATTCACGGGATGTCAGTGGCTGGCGACTAATGCAACTGGCTGCCAATGCAGAGCCAGATTCGCCGATTAAGGCTGCTAATGTGCTGCGCTATCGTGCAGAAGTAGAATATTGGTCAGGATATGAAGAAACTGCCATCAAATCATTATTACATGCCCAGCGTAGCGTAAAGAATAATCAATCTTTATCGTCCACCATTCGCCAGCGTCTGAAACAGATGCAGCAGGCACATCAATACAAGATTTAAGGTTGCACTGGGTTTTAAGTTTTTGTATCAGGATGATATAGCAAGAATATATTCAATCAGGCTACAATCTTTCTAAATATTAGTGTGATTAAATCCGAAGCATGATATGAAAAAAATACTATTGGGCGTGTGTCTACTGGGGTGGAATTATGGGGTTTTTGCTGCGAGTGCAGTTGAATATGTAGAAGCGGTAGAACGAATTAATGCGGATTATAAAAAGGAATCGCGTCAATTTTTAAGTGGTTTAAATCCGCAGCAACAGGGATTTAGTCCTGAGCAGAATGCAAAATTTTGTGGAATAGTAGGACGCTATGTTGATCGTTTATATCAAGCCGCTGACCAGAATCGTGCTTATCTGGATCGTAAGTTTCAAAATATGAGTAAACGGGATGTAATTGTAGAAGTGAAATCGTCGAAAGAGATGCAATTACTTAAGCGTTATCAGGTCGATTGTAATTTGCAATGAGAATACGTCAGGAACTGTCTTTGATTAAAGGCAGTTCAACGTTAAAGAGAAAATACTAGAGAGTATGGATTAAGCAAGTTGCGCTTTGATTTTGGCGGAAACTTGTGCAGGATCGGCGCGCCCGGCTATGAGCGGACGCAGAGAATTCATCACCTTACCCATATCTTTCATGCTAGTAGCTTGTTGCGCTGCAATAGCTTGCGCAATCATGGAATCAAGTTCTTCCTCAGTCATAGCTTCTGGTAGAAACTGAGACAAAATCTCAATTTCGGCTTGTTCCTTACTAGCTAAATCATCTCGGCCAGCGCCTGCAAAGGCTTTAACCGATTCTTTACGTTGTTTAATTTGTTTTTCAATGACCGCAAGAACCTGAGCGTCGTCAAGTTCTTTGCGCTCATCGACTTCGATTTGCTTAATTGCTGCCTGTAGACTACGAATGACCGTCAGCTTGGACATTTCTTTGGCACGCATTGTTGCTTTCAAAACATCCGTGATTTGGTCTTTTAAAGTCGTCATTATTTATTCCAGGCAATCAATCACAAATTAATCTTAGTAAAGGCGAGTTGTACGTACTGATTCACGCGCCAATTTCTTTTGGTAGCGTTTAACAGCAGCAGCTTTTTTGCGCTTACGTTCTTGAGTTGGTTTCTCGTAGAATTCACGCTTACGTACGTCAGCAAGAACACCCGCTTTTTCGCATGAACGTTTGAAACGACGGATAGCTACGTCTACTGGTTCGCCTTCTTTCAATTTAACTTGTGGCATGAAGAATCCTCATATCAGTTAGGGTAAGATCTCGGGCTGAATTGCCCTCAATCACAAGTGAAGGTCACTATTTTACTCATTTACATCTCATACCACAAGTCTATAATAGTTGCTGCAATAGAATTGATAAAGGTTATAGGCAGTTTAATGATCGTTTTAGGCTTGGAAACGTCGTGTGATGAAACAGGACTTGCGCTGTATGACAGCGAGTTGGGTTTGCGCGGACAGGTGCTTTATAGCCAGATTAAACTGCATGCAGAATATGGCGGTGTAGTTCCAGAGCTGGCGTCACGTGATCATGTGCGTAAACTGATTCCACTCATCAATGAGCTGCTTGAACAGAGCGGCGTGAAAAAATCAGAAATTGATGCAGTCGCATATACCCGTGGCCCGGGTCTGATGGGCGCACTCATGACCGGTGCATTGTTTGGTCGTACTTTGGCCTTTGCGCTGAATAAACCCGCAATTGGTGTGCATCATATGGAAGGTCATATGCTGGCACCTTTATTGTCAGAAACTCCGCCTGAGTTTCCATTTGTCGCATTGTTGGTATCGGGTGGACATTCTCAGCTCATGGCTGCTTATGGCATTGGCCAGTATGAACTCTTGGGTGAATCCATTGATGATGCGGCAGGCGAAGCATTTGATAAAGTCGCGAAGATGATGGGTCTGCCGTATCCGGGTGGCCCGAATATTTCCAAACTGGCAGAGCAGGGCGATCCAAATGCATTTGCATTCCCGCGACCAATGCTGCATCAAGGTTTAGAATTTTCATTCAGTGGTCTAAAAACCGCAGTTTCTGTACAAATGAAAAAACTCGGTGATGAAAACCGCGATGCCGATATCGCTGCCAGTTTTCAGGAAGCCATTGTCGATACTTTGGTGAAAAAATCGGTCAAAGCACTGAAGCAAACTGGATTGAAACGTTTGGTGATTGCCGGTGGTGTCAGCGCTAACAAGCGTTTACGTGAGCGTTTAGAAGCAGATTTAGCCAAGATCCGTGCTTCGGTTTATTATGCGGAACCTGCACTCTGTACAGACAATGGTGCCATGATTGCTTTTGCGGGCTATCAACGTCTAAAAGCAGGACAGCATGATGGCTTGGCGGTAACAACCACACCACGCTGGCCAATGACGGAATTAACTAATCCGACAGAAGCATAGATTTCAGGCTTGAAAAAAAGAGGTTAAGGCCACTGCTGTCCCATAGTTTGCTTTAAATAAAAAAACCTGAGTCCTAACAGTTAAAATATGAGTGCAAACAAACACTTTAACGACCAGGATTCAGGTTTTGTCACATCAGAATACCGTATTTCATGAGCTAATTAAACCTGTTGTGCGACAGGATTTTGAACAACTTGCTAAAGTACACCATGTTGGACAGAAATTTAGAGCGGCTTCCCGGTGGGATCAGTTTATTGCCATATTGATGTCTCAATTCTCTTGTAGGCAAAGTCTGAGAGATATTCAATCCAATTTGGAGTGCCAACAGGAAAAGCTAAGTCATCTCGGAGCAAAGTCTATTCCCCGAAGCACGCTGGCACGAATCAATGAGCAGCAGCCTGCTGCCTTGTATCAACAGCTATTTTACAAGTTGCTTAAATACTATGAACACTCGAAAGTAGCTCATAAATTTCGCTTTAAGAATCCCTTGTATTCCTTGGATGCCAGTCATATTGACCTGTCGCTTTCCTTATGTGAATGGGCCAAAGTTCACGACTCAAAAGCCAGCATGAAACTCAGCATAGGATTGAATCACAGCAATGATATTCCTGAGTTTGTTGCAGTTGAAAATGGCAAAGAAAATGACATGGTACAAGGCCGCAAATTCCAGTTTCCTGCTGGCAGCATTGTAGTTTTTGATAAAGGCTATGTCGATTACCAATGGTATGCAAATCTGACTGCTCAAAACATTGGATTTGTCCCACGTTTTAGGCCTAAATCTGTGTATCAGGTGATCCGGCAACATCCAGTGCTTGAATCCAAAGGTATTCTAAAAGATGAAACCATTCAGCTGAATAGCGCACATGCCCTAAAAAGAAAAGCCCCAGTGTTAAGAAGAATTGAATATAGAGATCAGCAAAGTGGCAAGCACTTTAGCTTTCTCAGCAATAACTTTCATTTAGCCGCCTCCACCATTGCGGCGATTTATAAAGATCGTTGGAAAGTTGAGCTGTTCTTTAAGGCGATTAAGCAGAATCTCAAATTAAAAGCGTTTCTAGGCCGCAGCAGGAACGCAATTCAGACACAAATCTGGATTGCGATGATCGCCTATTTATTGGTGAGTTTCGCTCAACATTTAGGGAAAACAGGTTGGACAGTTCAACGTTTACTCAGAATAATTCAAGTGAATTTGTTTGAAAGAAGAACTTTAAAAGCTTTATTTTCACCCGATAAAATACCCATAAAACAAGAGGAAGCTCAAATGAGCTTCCTCTTGTGAAAAATTGTGGGACAGCAATGAGGTTAAGGCCTCTTTTTTATTGTGAATTTTTAAATGAAAACTTATAGCAACGGTATGTTGTAAATATATAGTTTTATAGCTGTATTTAGAGCTTGTATATTCTATTGAAACCGGAAAAATAGTTTAATAGCTTAAGTTTATATCATGCATATTTTTACAGGTTTGTAGCAGAGGCAATCTCGGATGGAAAATATAAATTTCAAAAGTTTTCAGGATGCTGGAGAGGCAGTATTAAAGTTTCTGCATCAGCATTTTGGCTTTGATTTATGGATGATTACCCGGGTAGAAGGCCAAGACTGGATTGTGCTGCAAAGTGAAGACCATGGTTATGATATACGACCCGGCCAAGTGTTTCAGTGGGCTGATTCTTTTTGTTCTCATATGGTCGCAGGTAAGGCCCCGAGAATTGCACCTCGCTCTGAAGAAATTCCTTTATATGCCACAGCGCCGATTAATCAGCAGGTCTGTATAAAATCTTATATTGGTCAGCCACTCCTTAAAGAAGATGGTAGTTTGTTTGGAACGCTCTGTGCGATTGATCCAGAAACCAAATCGGAAGCTATTGTGCAAGATATGCAACTGGTCGAGTTGTTGGGACAATTGCTCAGTTCGATCTTGCAGGCAGAATTACGTCAGAGTGAGCAGATAAGACAGCATGAATTATTGCAGGAAGAAGCCAGTAAAGATGAATTGACCGGGCTCTATAATCGCCGTGCCTGGGAAAAACTGCTGCGAGCAGAAGAAGAGCGTTGTAAGCAATATGGTCATCCCGCCGCTGTATTATTTATTGACCTGAATGACCTAAAAAAGGTGAATGATAGTTTGGGGCATGATGAGGGTGACAAGCTGATTCAAAATGCGGCTCAAGTATTGCGAGATAACGTACGAATTAATGATATTGTTGCCCGTTTGGGTGGCGATGAGTTTGTGATTCTTAGCGTGGAAAATGATGAAACGGGTACTGAAAGTTTAGTGGATCGTTTAATTAATGCCTTTGCAGCAGCAAACATTGGCGCAGCGATTGGTATGGCAATGCGTCATCCTGGTCAGGGTTTATTTGCAACGCTCGCACAAGCGGATCAGAACATGTTTGAATATAAACGTCGGAAAAAATCCAGTGAATCCATGACCAATCTAAAATAATTGACGCTTTAAATCTTCTTTAAATGATTCAGTATTTCATATCATAAAAATGATCATTTTCTATGCTCTAAAGTCATCCTATCTTTTAATATTTTCTTTCATAGCCATGTATGAAAGTTGAGCATGATTCTCCATAAAAAGAAAATTCAATCCGTCTTTAACTTAACCATTACAAATTTTATAAGCTTTGTTGCAAAGTTAATCGATTTAATTAAATGCGCTTTAAGTGTTTTGAAAAGTGACTCTGGTAAGGAACAAGATTCAAATAAGCAATTCATTTCTTATGATAATTGTTGTTTGAAATATACATTAAAATTACAGAACCAAAAAATTCTTTGTTTAAAGATAAAGCGCTATCGAAGGATAAAGCTGGCTGCCAAGAAAAAACATTACCGGCAGAAATAGCATTTGAGCTGTTCCGTTTCGAGAAGGCCAATCTTTAGTGATCACCAAATAAAAATGCAAAGAAATTTTAGGGAATAAATTTTATGAAAAAGCAGATTTCTATCTTTGGACTTGCTCTTGTTTCGGGTTTAATGAGTGCCTGTGGCGGTGGTGGGGGAAGTAGCTCAGACAGTCCTACTGTCACTACACCTCCAAATGTTCCTAAGGAAAGTATTTCCCCTGAGCTTTCAGAGGAGTTTGTCCCGTTTGAAGATCAGGATATTGTAAAGAAAATTCGCGATAAAATTTCCGGAAATACCAGTAATGATACCGACTATAATGTTGCTCTAGGTCACATGATTGGAGAAGTATTCGCAGATTATCCTTATGGGCGTACTGCACGTATTATCAAAATTTATAATTTGGGCATCAATAGTATTAAATATCCAAATCTGATCTGTTCGGAAGTCAATACCACTGGTTCGGTCAAAACCCTGAAATTAAAAACAAATAAAGATAACTGTATTATTCTGGATAAAACTTACCGTAAAGGTTCAACCATTACTCAGACGGTGAATGGTGACACGACGACTTTAAGCTTTAGCAATGTCCGTTATGGCTCAAATGTAGATTTTAATCTCAAGGACGACTACCTGATTTCTGGCACAATTGTGCATCGTAAAACTAAAAATGAAATGGGTGAATCCGAGTCTTATCAAATCGATCAGTTGGAATTCCAGCGTATAGCCGAGACCGGTCAGGCAGGTACTTCTGGAATCGCGTTTGATACAAAGAGCAAAGAATACCTGCAAGTGCGTAATTATAATTACACCTTGGTGGATGATTATGGCAGTGGCAGTAATGGGATTCGTACCTTAACCAGTCGCGGTACGATTATCGGTCAGCCTGATCTGGCAGATTATCGTTATAGTTTTGATTTTAATACCACGACACCATTCAAGATGGACGAAACCGTATTAAATAACTATAGGCATTTGCCAAAAGAGGGCGTGCTTAGAATTAAGGACAGCTATGATCAGGTAATTGAAGTCAAGCAGAACCAGCCTGAATCGTTGAAGGCTACTGTGTATTTCAATGGCAGTCAGATTGATGACTTGCTGTGGTCCACCATTATCGGTGATAAACAATAATTTGAGATGTCAAAAAAGCCCCGTATTACTGGGGCTTTTTTTATTATGAATCGAGGGTAGTCTTTATTAAAAAACTCTTTAAATAGCCGTGCTAATAAATCAGGTAGCTGTAGCATCCAATAACAATTCAGCGGGATAAACTGCTTGCCATGAAGTTTTAAACTGTTTATGCACTTGATCAATCGGACAATTGTTGAATTTCACAATATTTTGTGTCTTTTGAATATCGTCGGCGCGCATATATGCAATTAAATAGTCTTGACCATGAAGTTGCAGATAAAACCAGGATTCAACGTGAACCTGTTCAGCCTTAAGCGTTTCAATTACTTCGTCTTGACGTGCTTTCAAAGTACGCTGCCAGTCATGAACTTGCTGCATGTGTAAGGGCTTAAGTTGAATGAGAACTGCGCCGACATCCATAATTTTAATTTTCTTTTGAGTATCATCATTATATAAATGATTTATATGAAAAAAGCGACCTGAACCGGTCGCTTTTAAGTTTTTAAGAGGCATTTAGTTGGGTTGAACCAATCCAGTGCTTGGAAAACTGATAGGCAGCACGTCCTGAACGTTGACCGCGTGCCTGACACCAGCGTAGGGCTTCAGCACGGGTTTCTGGCGTGAGTTCCATGTCTGCCTTTTTGAGATAATGTTCTACAATTTCTAAATACAGGTTCTGATCCATTGGATAGAAAGACAGCCATAAACCAAAACGGTCAGATAGCGAAATTTTCTCTTCAATCGCTTCCTGAGGATGCAATTCGGTATATTGCGGAACATCAACCCGGGTAACTGGGGTATTTTCATGCATAAATTCGGGTAATAAATGACGACGGTTACTGGTCGCATAAATCACAAAATTGCTGGAACCGGATTGTAAAGAGCCATCTAAAACACTTTTTAAACTGCGATAATTTTCGTCTTCGGCATTAAAGGCCAGATCATCACAGTAGACAATAAACTTCTCTGAACGCTCTGCAATGAGTTGCTGAATTTGAGGCAGATCGGATAAATCATCCCGTTCGATTTCAATTAATCGTAACCCTTGATCTGCATACTCGGTGAGTAGGGCACGAACAATGGAGGATTTACCCGTACCGCGTGAACCGGTCAGTAAGACATCATTGGCAGGTAAGCCGTTTAAAAACTGCAACGTGTTCTGGATGACTTTTTCTTTTTGTCGCTCAATCCCTTTTAAATCGGCCAGTTCCATCTGTCTAAGCTGATGAATAGGTTTGAGTTCACCATGTTGCCATTTATAGGCATGAGCAGAAAAATCAGGAATTTGTTTTAGTTCGGGCAGACTTTGCTGAAGTTGCTGCAGAACAGTCGAAAGAGCATTTAAAATATGGTCAGGTAACTCAATTTTCGCCATGATTTAACATTACAGATTTAAAATTATGGCTAAGATAGTACCATTGCAAAATTCACAGTCAAAGCCAGAAAAGTATGATAATTTGCTTAAAGTAGAGAATTTTCGTTATTGTAGAGGATAGAAAATTTGTACACATTTTCTGGCTCTGGGTACGAGCTGTATCAAGAATAAATATAGGGAAAAGGCAGATGCTGTTTAAAGATTTTACTCAGGATATTAATCCACATCAGGCCTATCGTATTAAAAAGCTCAAGCAGCAGCTGCAACAGGCTGAGTCCTATGAGGAATGGAAATATATTGCCCTGAAAATAGATGAAGAATCAGGTGCACAGGAATGGAAATTTGATAACAGTTCACCCTACTTTGATGCAGAAGTGATCGCACATCGTCTGGGTAAATTACGACGCTATCGACAACAAAAGCGCACCCGTGACCTGATGTATATTTTGCGCGAAGGCCTGAGCTACGATATTGCCAACATTGCCCATCCTCTACTGTTTACCGAAGCCTATGTGGGCACTAAAAGAATTATTGAAGATTATGTCGAAGAAGTCAGCCAAGGCTTAGCCTATATTGCTTCAATAGACTGTACCTGTCTCAGTATGGAAGAAAAAATCGAATATTTTCAGCATTGTCAGCGCGCCTATGGCCAGCCAGCCCTGATGTTTTCCGGTGGTTCGACGCTGGGTCTGTTTCATACTGGTGTATGCAAAGCCTTAATGGAGCAGGACTTGTTGCCGAAGGTAATGTCCGGTTCAAGTGCGGGTGCCATCATGACCGCCATGTTAGGTGTGTCCAAACCTTCGCAATATATTGATATTTTGAAAGGTCATAATTTCTTTCATGAGGCTTTTCATTTTCGCACCATGAGTGAATTGATGAAAGGCAATGGTGGTCTGGCGGATGTAAAATATCTGAAAAAATTTCTAGTCGAAAATCTGGGTGATCTGACCTTCGAAGAAGCGCTTAAAACCTCAGGTCTGCATATCAATATTGCGGTTGCGCCTTATGATGCTGGACAGGATGCACGCATTTTAAATGCCTATACTTCTCCGGATTTACTGGTCTGGAGTGCAGTACTGGCTTCTTGTGCGGTGCCGATTCTGTTTCCACCGGTTCGTTTGACCAGTAAGCGCTATGATGGTCAATATACGCCTTATATGGGTTCAACCCACTGGGTAGATGGCAGTGTACGGAGTGATTTCCCACAGGAAAAAATGGCACGCCTGTATAATATCAATTATACCATTGCCAGTCAGACCAACCCGCATATCGTGCCATTCATGCAGGATGATATTTCACGTTTCCGTAAAGGTACCTTGAGCTGGCCGCAACGGATTGTTCGCCGTCAGGGCGCGGTGATTACCAAAGGCATGATGGATTTTGCCCGAGAGCATGCCGGAAGCTTACCTCCTGTACGCCGTCTGCTGGATCATGGCTATGGTGTGGTGGATCAGCGTTATTATGGTGATGTGAATATTGTTGGTAAATATAGCCTGCGCCACTATAGCTATATGTTGCAGAATCCACGGCCGTATCTGTTTAAAATTTTACAGCGTGAAGGCGAGCGTGCCACATGGCCGAAAATTTCCCTCATTGAGACTCAGGAACGGGTCGGGAAAACTATTCAGCATTGTCTGGAGCTGCTAAATTATCAGCATACACTTAATCCAATACCTGAATACATTGCCACGACTTAATTTAGATCATCTCGATATTTCTGATTTTGAACTACGAACCAAAGCCCGTAGTCTGGGTTTTGGTCGGCGTCTTTATTATGCCAAGGGAAATGCGCTCTGGCTAAAAACCCAGATATCGCATAGATCTGATAGTTTAATATCATCTCCACATGCTGAACTAGGCTGGCAACATGAGCTGGATTTTTATCAGGCTCATGCCAGCTCAGGTGATCTAAATTTTTTCCTTCCACATCAAATTATTCAACAGCCTTTCAAGATCAATCATGAACAATTTGAGCAGGCCTTAATTCTGGTCGATGCGCCGGCGCATTTTCAGATCATGCCGCATCAGCAATCTATCGGGAAAATTTGGCAACATTTGCTGCAAGCCGTGGAGCCTCTAATCTGCCTGCAAGAATTGGGTTATTTACATGCCGATTTAAAGCAGGAACATTTTGTAAATAATCAGGACAGGGTCTGCCTGCTTGATTTTGAGCAAGTCCAAACCCTCCATCAGAATGACCTGCATGAACTGAATGCGACACCGCGTTATATGGCGCCAGAACTGTTTCAAGACCAAGCCAAGAGCTTACAAAGTGAAGTTTATGCTTTGGGGATTATTTTTTATGAGTGGTTGAGTGGTCAGCGTTTACAGGCGACTGATTATCTGGATTGGGCCTTTTTGCACTGTCAGCGCCTGAAGATTGAGTTACCGGAACACATCCAAACTTTTCAATGCTTATTAGAAAAAATGTTACATAAGCAGAAGCAGCATCGTTTGGCCGATTTTCAAGCGGTTAAAGACTACTTAATGACTGAAATTGAATGAGAAAAATACAACAAAACTCGGATTGTTTCTTATTTAATCAAACGAGTGTTTTTTTATGATAAACGGCTTGTCAGTTGGAAATGATCTCTATAATATACACAGCCATTGGGGACGTGGCGAAATTGGTAGACGCACTGGATTTAGGTTCCAGCGCCGCGAGGTGTGAGAGTTCGAGTCTCTCCGTCCCCACCAATCGATATTTGGGAAACTGGATATTGGGTAGAAGTAGAGGATTGGTGTAATGGTAGCATGACGGTCTCCAAAACCGTTCGTCAAGGTTCGAATCCTTGATCCTCTGCCAAAGTTTGAAAGAAATCCAACGCTAAGTTGGTATCCTGATGGGGACGTGGCGAAATTGGTAGACGCACTGGATTTAGGTTCCAGCGCCGCGAGGTGTGAGAGTTCGAGTCTCTCCGTCCCCACCATCATATTAAAGCAAGGCCGATGCCTTGCTTTTTTATTGCCTGAAATTTGAGGTCGGTTTTTTAGTACCAGATTTTTGCTGTCAAGATTGATGAACATCAATGCGTTCTGGGCTTAAATTATCTAGCGAATGATTGCAAGGGCAGGGCTTTAGTAAATTTCATGGTATTGCATGCAATCTGCATATTGAATAATTTAAATGTCATATGGATCAGTTCCATTGTATTCATCAATTTTATATGTTGGTCTAAATAGAGCATTATTTGCTCAATAATGAATTAACTGCTTAATTTTTGATATAAAAGTATTTAGCTTTTTGCAGAACTACTTGTGAATCAGGTCTGATCGCTATAATATACACAGCCATGGGGATATGGCGGAATTGGTAGACGCACTGTGTTCAGGTCGCAGCGCCTTCTGGGCGTGAGAGTTCGAGTCTCTCTATCCCCACCATCATATTAAAGCAAGGCGAGTGCCTTGCTTTTTTTATTGCCTGAAATTTGGTAAAGCTGTTGTTATTTATGCGGTATTGTATTCTGATTTCAAGCACTGGTTCAGACATTATTTATCAATAATAGTTTCAGTATTCTGAATGCCTATGTTGATCAAGATTAGAAATTCATTTGAGTTTTAATTTAAAATGCTGGAATTGAATCGAAATGATTAAAAATAACGAATGGGCAGTCATATCCTAAAATGAATCAAATTTTCGGCAGAAATTTTATAAAAAATTAAAAAATAGAACTAACTGTTTATTTTATAGCGGAATAGATTGTGATTGCTTGTAAAATCGCTTGTCAATGTCGGTCTATCTCTATAATATACACAGCCATTGGGGACGTGGCGAAATTGGTAGACGCACTGGATTTAGGTTCCAGCGCCGCGAGGTGTGAGAGTTCGAGTCTCTCCGTCCCCACCAATCGATATTTGGGAAACTGGATATTGGGTAGAAGTAGAGGATTGGTGTAATGGTAGCATGACGGTCTCCAAAACCGTTCGTCAAGGTTCGAATCCTTGATCCTCTGCCAAAGTTTGAAAGAAATCCAACGCTAAGTTGGTATCCTGATGGGGACGTGGCGAAATTGGTAGACGCACTGGATTTAGGTTCCAGCGCCGCGAGGTGTGAGAGTTCGAGTCTCTCCGTCCCCACCATCATATTAAAGCAAGGCCGATGCCTTGCTTTTTTATTGCCTGAAATTTACTAAACAAAGAAAAGCCCATCGAAATGGGCTGAATAACTGAAGAATAGCGCTGTTGAATCAGTGGAAAGATTAATTTATTTTTCTGCTCTTAAATAGAAGCAATCAGGCTTTTAAATGATCTTCAAATTCCTCGCCTAACTGTAGTGCCAGAGCATTACCTGCCAGATCACAGGTCACCAGGCCATATTCTTTCTTGAAGCTGAAACTGAAACCACGATCATCCGCCAGGGTGCGTACCGAATATCCCAATTTTTCTAACCATAGTCGAAATGCAATCAAATTTTTCGCTTTAACCACTTTTTTCACGAGATCACTCCTTCATCATTGTTAAATCTTAAATAAGGGTGAAAAATTATCTTTTAAAGGGCAAATGCCTTTATTTAAATTAATTTAAATGAATTTGTGTATATAGTGAACATCGGTTGATTAAGAAAAAATCAATTTAAACGTTAAGTAAATGATTTTTATCATATTGAATAGGTTGTAACTAAATATTAAGTTTTTATAAGCTATAAATTTGGATAATTAATTTTCTAATTCAATAGCTTATTAGTGAAACAGGTTATTTCCTAATTTTATCAATCGTATGAAATAGAAAATTTCAGATCTAGAATGAGAAAATTAAAATCCAATCGACTTATTTATTAAAAGAATACCGGCTGCTGGTTTTCTGATCTTCAGCTCGATTTGCATGCTTTATACTGTCTGAAATGTAATTCTCAAACTGAATACCCGCACCATGACTGAATTAACCATTGAAGACTATGTGAATCAGCAAATTGAATTAATGCAGCAGCAGGGACTTGATCCGGTTGCTGTGATGTTGGGACATGAAGACTGGTTGAGCTTTAGTATTCAGTCGAAAGTGGGCTATACGCCTTTCGGCAGTGCCCGTCGTTATCAGCCTGCTTTAGGTGGCTTGCTACTGGTACGTATTGATGAAATGCAGGCGGTGCGTGTCGTGACTCAAGGTGAACTGGATGCTTATGCACAAAGTAACCAGATTCTTTAACATGGCTTTAGGCGACAGATACGTTGTCAGTTTTAGTAAATAGAATCCAAGAAACTAGTTACTGCTATCCTACATATCATCATTCGGGATCGACATGGCCAATGTCACTTTTAAATTTGTACGACAGAACTAATGTCATGCTCTGAAAGCAGACATTTTATTTCTATTTTGGTTTACATTTTAATTTTGAATAATGCCCATTATATTAAATGGGTGCAAATGAGAGAGGGTATTTAAATCTCACTTGTCAAAAATAGACAGTATAGACAGTGAATCGTTCATGAAGTACATGGTTAAATATCCCAATACTACAAGCCATATCAGGATAATAATTCCTGCGGCCCAACAGTTTATAGGCCTTTCAACTAAGGTTTCTGCAAGAATTCTACAATCATCTATAATGTTTTGTGGGGTAAGCTTGATAACTAATAAAATACCTAAAGGTACAATAATAATATCGTCTAAATACCCCAGTACGGGAATAAAATCTGGAATTAAATCAATTGGTGAGAAGGCATAGGCAGCAATAATTAAAGCTAAAAGCTTTACAGAATTGGGCGTTCGCTTGTCTTTTGCAATAAGCCAAACAACCAAGATGTCTTTTTTGATTGATTTAGCCCATTGTTTGATTCTTTGATACATAGCAAATATTAAAAGAACTATAGAGATTTAATCATAAGAGAGTTTTCTTAAAACAATATAGATTTTTATTATCCTATTACGATTTTCTAAAATTAACATAATACACGTTATCCGAAATTCTATTTTTTATTATATATAAATCATATCTTTATAGTTTTTAAAAAGCCCAATTCAAGTAAATTGGGCTTTTTTATTCACTTGTTAGGTTCCATGCTGATTATTTAAGCAATGTTCCACGAATTTCTCTAATTTAAATCAATATCATCCTGTTATTTATAAGTCATTATTTCATGTGTTGGAACTGAAATTGGTTTCTAAAAAAATAGAGGACTTGATTAATTATAAGAAAGCAAAAATGGCACAGAAAGACATTTTTTAGATGGAGATTCAACTTATTCCAATTTGTGCAAAATTTGTACGTGCCTTTCAATAACATTCTATGCATCGCAAATGACAAATAAGTAAGTCGGCTGAAGCATTGATCTTCAGCTTTGAATCCGGTTTAAAACTGATCTTTCAGGGTTCTTAAACGCTGGAATTCTTCCACGCTTTCTGCGCGCAGAAAAGGATTGGTTTGCAATTCATCTTCAATACTACTTGGCAGCGTGCACTGGCCTAGTATACGCAAACGCTCAATATGTTCGAAGCGTTCCAGAATTGCCGAATTGTCCGGTTCAACGTGTTTGGCAAACTGTGCATTCGATAATGTGTATTCATGGGTGCAATAGACTTGGGTGCGCGGTGGCAAGGCAGCCAGACGGGACAGTGAATGATACATCTGTGAATAGGTGCCTTCAAAAACCCGGCCACAACCCATGGCAAATAAGGTATCGCCGCAGAACAGCACATCAATCGCATCAATAAAATAAACAATATGGCCGAGTGTATGCCCGGGTACAGCAATCACCTGGATATCTATTCCATGAAAATTAAACTGTTCTTCATGCTCAAGAGGATGGGTGATAAACGGAATTTTGCTTAGTTCTGCCCGTGGGCCATACACAGGCAGATTTTGTCCTTGGATCAGTTCCGGCACACCGCCAATATGATCTTTATGCCAGTGAGTCAGCCAGATTTGACTTACAGTTAAACCGTGTTCGGCACAATAGTCTTGTACCAATTCTGCTTCGGTTGGATCAATCACAGCCACCTGATGCGACGCGGTATGTTCAAGCAACCAGATATAATTTTGCAGTGAATTCTGGACATCAATACAGTGAATTTTAAAGGGTGTCATAGCACATCACATCAAATGAAGATTATAGATAAAGTAGCATAATTTCGGATACTCTGGTGCTGGTTGATATCGTCTGATCATCCGCGATTACTTTCATTTATTCCAAATTTGAAAAATTTATAATTCCGGATCATCAATGCTCACCGCATTGCCGATGGTGTAAAAATGCCCGCCGGCTACATGATGAATACTTTTCCACTCTTCAGCCACTTCATGATAATGCCAGTGGCCGTCGCGGAAGACCCGATCATCGGCATAGGCTGCAATCACCTTGCCTATAAACAGGTCATGCATTTGCTGGTTATGCGGCTCAGGAATCAGCTCGCAGAGTATCCAGGCCGCACAGCCTTGTACTACAGGAATATCAGCATCAGGAAAATGAAATAGTTCTACTCCGGATTGTGCCAGTTTGTCAGGCACATCATGCAGGCTCTGCGTACCCAGACGATAGACCATATTCAGTTGTTTCAATGTTGGAATTTGCAGCGCGAAATAACCTGAATTTTCAATAATATTTCGGGTTTTGGTGCTTTTATCCAGAACCACAGTCACTTTTGCGGGGCTGAATTCCAATGCGCATGCCCAGGCTGCTGCCATAACATCTGTATCCTGCTGATCTTGAGCAGACACCAGTACAGTAGGGCCATGGGTAATCAGACGATAAGCTTTTTCTAAGGGAACGCTTTGAATATGGGAGTTTGTCATGCAGCACCATTTGCTCTATTTATTTACTAGGCCAGATTAATGAGATCATTAACATATTCAAGTTCATTCTTGCAAAAAAGCTTTTAAACTAGAGATCGTTATATTCAGGAATTCAAAAAATGAAAATGTACCAGGTCGATGCGTTTACCACGGAACTGTTTAAAGGCAATCCTGCAGCCGTGATTGTGCTGGATGAATGGCTCGAAGATGGTCTGATGCAAAATATCGCCTTGGAAAATAATCTGTCCGAAACGGCTTTTGTTAAAGTCATCGATAGCGATAATTATGCCATCCGCTGGTTTATGCCAACTAAGGAAGTGGATTTTTGTGGTCATGCGACATTGGCCAGCAGCTTTGTGCTATTCAATCAATTTGATACGGGGAAAACGATTCATTTTCATGTAAAAGATTTGGGAATCTTTGTGGTCAGCCAGGATGCGGATGGCAAGATCAGAATGAATTTTCCAATCCGTCGTGCAGAGCCAGTTGCTGAATATCCTGAAGCTTTAAGACAGGCTTTGAGCAAACCGTTTAAACAGGTTTATCTGAATGCACAGGGCTATATTGTTGAATACGAATCGGTACAAGATGTGCTGGATGAAACGCCTGATTTTGAATTGTTGAAACAGTTGAATGGTAAGCGTACAGCCATTACTGCTCAAAATACCTATTTAGATGTTGCAATTACTTCACAAGATACCCAATACGACTGTATTTCACGTTATTTTGCACCGAGTAATGGAATCAATGAAGATCCGGTAACCGGTTCAATTCACACTGGAATTGCGCCGCTCTGGGCCGAGAAACTTGGTAAAAATGAACTGGTTGCCTATCAGGCCTCGGCGCGTGGTGGGGTGCTATATTGTGCCTTGCAAGATCAGAATCGAATTGAAATTTCCGGTTACGGCAAGCTATATATGCAAGCTGAGATTTATCTTTAATTTTTTAATTACATAGAACTACATGTCGTCAGGTGAGGCGGCATGTTATTTTGATGGTCCGGCTTGGAATAGATTATTCAGAAAAAGAATCATTCTCTAAGAAGGGCGCGAATAAAAATTTATATTTATAATTTGGATGAAGAATGTTGCTACGTTATAAAAATTTAAGTCTGGCGATTGTATTGTCTGGCTGTAGTGCACTGAGTTTTGCACAACCTGTTTTGGTGAAAACGGAACAAAATGTTGAAGAATACCGACTGGATAATGGACTACGCATTATCCTGGCACCGAATGATAAAGAAAATAAAGTTTTTATGAATACGGTCTATCTGACCGGCTCCCTGAATGATCCTCAGGGCAAGGGCGGACTGGCCCATCTGCTGGAACATTTGGCCTTTAAAGGCACAGAAAATGTCAAAGGGGATGAATTCCAGCGTCGACTGGATCAATATACCTTGATGACTAATGCCAGTACCGACTATTACTCGACCAAATATACCAATGTGATCCGTCCTGAAAAAACTGCGCTGAGTGAAGTCATTTTTCTCGAAGCCGAACGCATGGACAAGCTGGTGCTTCAGGAAAAATATGTACCGACTGAAATTGATATTGTAAAACGCGAGCGTGAAATTCGTCTGGATCAGCCATTTTCAGTATTGATCGATCAGGTGTTTAAATCTGCTTATGGCAATCAGTATTTAGGCCGTTTGCCGATTGGTGACCTAAATGAGCTGCAATCAATCAATATGCAGGAACTAAACCATTTTTACCGTCAATGGTATGCACCGAATAATGCCTTTGTGGTCATTTCGGGCAAATTTGATAAGGCCGAAGTCTTAAAACAGCTGGATACGCATTTCAGTCCGATTCAATCCCGAAATGTACCAGCGCAAGTGAAAGTCCCAGCGCTTAAACCAGAGCAAATCAAACAGCGTGAATTTACAGTAAAGAAAGGCAGTGATCTGGCCAAGTTTAATCTTTATTTGAATCAATCCGAAGAAAGCATTAAAACGGCTTTGGCTGTTTCGCCAACGCTCTATACTTTGCAGCCAAGTGGACATCTCTATCAGAATATGGTGGAAACTGGGAAGTCAACAGCGGTGCAATCCAGTACCTGGCTGGATAAAGACTTTAATCTGGTGTTTATGGGAGCAATCTATGCTCCGAATCATCAGGCACAGGATATTGAAAAGGGGCTGATCCAAGGCGTAGAAAAGAGCCAGCCATTTACCGAAGCAGAATTAAACCGGGCTAAAAATCTGACCCGAAATCAGGCCGACAATATTAAAAATAGTGCGACTGCTTTAGGTTCACGTTTAAGTGATTATGCAGTGGCGTATTCGGGTGACTGGAGCCAGTATTTTAAAGATCTGAGCGCGATTCAAAACCTGAATGTGAATCAGGTCAATCAGGTCTATAAGAATTTTTTAAAACCTGAATACCGTATTTCTGGCAATATTTTACCTACCCCGGAAGATCAGAAAAAAGCGCAGGAACTGGCACAAACAGAAGCACCGGCAAAAACTCTGGATCAACAGACTGAAGCAGAAGAGCCACTGAAAGATGTCAGTGTTTATCAGGCTGAAGTGAAGCAATATGTCCAGGAATCCAAACAGTATTTGTACAGTAAAGACAAACAGATTCAGCGTGGCAAGTTGAAAAATGGCATTAAATACGCGTTGTTTCCGACGACTACCCGCGATGACAAGGTTTATGCCACAATTTCACTGGATTTTGGTACTGCACAAAGCCTGATGAATAAAGGCGAGATTCTGGATCTGACCGCTTATTTAATGTTGCGCTCATCGAAAACTCAAAGCTTGCAGCAGATTGCCGATAAAATTATTGAAGTAGGTGGTTCGGCAACTGCCGGTGCATCCGGCAATGGCCTGACCTTGCAGATCAGCGCCAAAAAAGAAAAGTTTGAGGAGTTTTTCCAGTATGTGGTTGATGTGCTGAAAACGCCGGCATTTGAGCAAAGTCAGTTTGATTTAATCAAGGGGCAGACTTTATCCAGTCTGGATCGTCCTTATACTGAACCAGATACCGTGTCGAGCTTGACGATGGCTCGAACGATCGAGATTTATCAGCCTGGCGATCTGCGTTTTCATTTCGAGCCGGAATTGGCCAAAAAACAGTATCAGAAAGCGACTCGCGAACAGGTTATGGCACTGTATCAGCAGTTTTTAAAAACCCAGCATGCGCAAATAGCGGTTACGGGCGAATTTAATCCGAAATCGATGCAAAAAACGCTGAAAAACAGTTTCTCAGACTGGAAAGCTACACAGCCTTATGAGCGTCTGAAATCGGAATATCGAAGCTATCCAGCCCAGAAAATTCATGCGTTGTCTGAGCAGCGTGAATTCGGGAGTTATGAGGCATTCATGAGCATGCCGGTCGGCGCAGATCATGCCGATGCACCTGCATTACAGGTATTTCGATATATTCTGGGTGATTCACAGTTATCGTCACGACTGGCACAAGAGCTACGCGAGAAAAATGCACTAGTCTATGGTTTTAGTGCAGATGTGCAACTCGATGAATGGGCAGATGTGGGCGCCATGATGATTAGTGCCAATTATACGGCTGGAAAATCCGCACAGGTTTCTCAGGCAGTGCATAAGGTACTCAATGAACTGCTGACACGTGGCGTGACTGAACAGGAAGTCGAAGCGGCAAAAGCCAGTATCTTGAAACAGCGTTTAACTGCACTCGAGGATGATCGTCGTATTCACACTATGTTGATCCCACAGCTGGAAAAAGACCGTAATCTGGTTTACCGGGAAAAACGTGATCAGGCGATTGCTAAACTGAGTAAAGCCGATATTGATACCATGATTAAAAAATACATCAAGCCGGATCAGCTGGTTGAAGTGATGGCTGATCAGTACGGTAAGCAAGTTAAAACATCGTAGTGTTGATAAAAAATCCCCTCAAGTGAGGGGATTTTTGATTTTAGTTTTATGCTCTAGGTTGCTCTATGGCTAAAAATAATCCCTCCGATTATGCCCGCAAGGATAGATAGGGGCAGACTCCAAACAGATACAATAAGAAGAAAAATCAATATTCCACAGCCAATCAAAGCTGAAACGAAAGCAATATCTCGATCAAAAAAATGATGGATCACCATTTGATAATAATAAGACGTTATCCAGCTTGAAATAATAGTGAGTAAAATACATAGTCCTTTGCCTGAAGGCGTATTTAGACTGGAATCTGTTATCCAACTTAGCATGTCCTCATCTACTCAAAGTCGATAAAAACGTTTAGCATTTTCATAAAAAATCGACTTTAAGGCATTTTCATTGTAGTCCTGCACAATATCGCTAAAGGCATCAATAATGTTGGTGAGTGAGCTACTGACACTGTCCATTGGAAAGTTGGATGCAAACATCACGCGCCCAGAACCAAAACAGTCTAAAGTATGCTGGATCACGGGTGCGGCACGTTCCACTAATTCCTGTTTACTTGCCAGCCGTTTCTGCGTGTGAAAATCATGTCCCAAGACTGGCATAAACAGACCAGACATTTTGGTCGATACATTTTTGCATTCGGCCAGTTCTGCCAACTGATCTTTCCAGTCTGCAAATATCTGGGTGCGATCTTGTTCGGTCTTGCCTGTAGCTTTGCCCACTTTGCCAAATAAACCTGCGGGCGTACCCAGATGATCCAGCACAATAGGGGTGTTTGGAAAGGCTTTGGCCAGCGCAGTAACATCCGCAATCTGGGTAGAGTACACCCAGGCATCAAAGCTTAAATCTTGCCTGGCCAGTTCTTCAAAGCCCTTCAGGAAATCTGTGTTGCGATAGAGATGCGGTTCATCGGTCCAGGCATGAATCCCTTTATCTGGATGTACTGCAGCCATTTTACGGATGCCCCGAAACTTGGGAGAAGCTTCGCGATGCAATTGAATCAACTGTTTAAAATTTTTCTGCCGCGGATCCGCCGTGGCGACAATTCCACCCAATTGGATAGTGTGCTGATCAAAAGGAAGCCCAGCGATAAAACGGGTTTCATTTACCACACCCGTACCTTTATGGTCATGCCAGCTGGCTTCAACATGCACAATCTGCTCTATTTCATAATGTCCTGCATCTTTCTTGTAATTTGCAGGCAGATAAGGTGCAGTCAGGTGCTGTGTCAGGCCAATGGTCTCAATGACGTCTCTGGGTTTCAACAGTCGAACCATTCTGTCTAGTAATTTGGGATGATTGCCGAACAGCTTTACCGCTAGCGCTGCCGCATGTGGGGTATTGTACGGATCCCATTGGTGGATATGAGGGTCAATGATCGGGAAGGGAAGTTGCTGCATGCTATGCCTTGTTTTCGTTTATTTATTATTCAATTTATATAGTGCTTAAATCACTTTAAAGTCAATATGATAAATGACAGCAAATAAAAAAAGCCCCGCGGGGCTTTTCGTATTTTAATCAATGATCATGCTTGTGATCATGCTTGTGATCATGGTTATGCTTGTTGGCATGAAACTCTTCATTGTGACGGAAACGTAAATAGTTTTCGAACTGTTCACAGTATTCATCATAGTTATCTTCCAGCATCATTTGAAATTGCTGCAAGATATAAGACATGACCTGATCTTTGGCATCGCGCATTTCATTCCCATCTTTAAAGTTATTCGCTGCCACCCAGGTATTGAAACGGGCAGTACCAAATAACATCGCCGCACTGACTTGACCGCGCTTATCGCTCGGTTTTTCCTGTGAGCCTTTTTCTACGCGACAAAACTCGTTGGCTTGTTGAATAAATTCATCAGCACGTTCAAAGAATGCCGCATTTAACGCTTCTTCTTCGGTTACATCGGTTGCTTCAATCTTTTGAACCATGAATTTGTTCCTAACACTAAAATCTCAATCGTTAATTATAGGCAAAGCCTTGCAGAAACTAAACCTTTGCCTTAATCTAAAAAAATAGCCTAAGCATATAAAAGTGAATGCCATGCAGGATGCGATTGCAGTACAAAGCCTAAAAAGTGATATTGCCTTATTGCGCCAGAATATTTGGCCACCGGCAAATCTAGCCAATGTTGAAGGCTTGCCGATTTATTATGGCAGCCAGTCACAGGTAGATGAATACTATAGCCAGTGGCTCGGGCTGATTGAAAGGGCACAGGATCTGTTTCAGCCTTTTATGGAAGATGAAATCTTGGATGCGATCCATCTGCCGAGTCATTTAAACTTGCCGCTGTTTTATTTTCATGTTGACCGGATTCGCATTAATAAAACCCGCGCCAAGGAATCCAAAACTTTTCGTGGGGTCGCCAGCCTGATCGAAAAATGCGGCCAGTTCGAACCCGAGCAGATTGCAGCCATGCGGCAGTGGCTTGATAGTGACGATACTGCAGCTTTGGTGGCACACCGTGAATTTGTGGATTTACGCACTTATGTGTTTCAGCATGGCCAGAGCGAATATACGCGCACCCGTTTTTATGTGAATGGGATTGTGCTGAGTGTTGAGCCACATTTTGAACTGGTCGATGCACGCGATAAGCCACGCAAGCAACGCAGCGACAGTTATAACGATCCTCTGGCAGACAATAATACCTGGAAAGTATTCGGCAAATATCGCTAGCACAGTTTGACCAAGCCCGGTCTTACCAGAAGGGCTTGGTATTTTCTGCAAACTGCTGTAAACGCTCTGCTGCTTCGTTCGACAAACGCTGCTGTTCCGCACTTATCCAGCCTAGCACAAACCAGGCCTTGGCCTGTTGTTTGACATAAGGTCTAAATAATTCGTCTGCTACAAATAGGTCATTATAATGCCCGAGACTTTCCTGCAAGGGTTTTAAGGCTTTTAGATAGGCTTTAACCTCTTTTTCAGGAAATAAGCTTTGCAAGAATTCTACGTTATAGCGTAAGCGTTTGACCCGTTTGCGTGTGCGATGCCGGGATTCAATATCCAGTTCTTGATAGTTCTCGGCATCCTGACAGATTTGCTGATGCAGCTTGCTCAGGCCTTTACACAAAATTTTATGCGAAGACTTGGCTTTACCCTCTGTATTTTCTTGGCTAAAGCTGAATAGTTGCAGCATTAATTCTACTGTGGCAGGACTTCTGAACAGCGCACTGATATCTGGTTGTTTTTGTCGGTGTGGTGGTAATTTCAGTAAGGGTGAACCTGCTTTTTCCAGTTGTGGAATCAGGCTTTCTGCCAGGGCATCGCGATCTCGGGTAGAACCGAGTTGCTGAAAAATATCCCGTAGCTGTTCCGGCCATTCTGGCTGCACATGTTCAGTTACGGACTGAAAAATTTTAAAAGCACTGCGCAAAC
Source organism: Acinetobacter lwoffii (assembly GCF_015602705.1). NCBI lineage: Bacteria > Pseudomonadati > Pseudomonadota > Gammaproteobacteria > Moraxellales > Moraxellaceae > Acinetobacter > Acinetobacter lwoffii. Next base: position 1,808,880 of record NZ_CP059081.1, on the reverse strand, counting down.
GTCGAATCGCAACACGTGCCTGATGCACATGATCACTATTATAGTTTTCGGCAGCAATCGCCGTCGCATTGGGGAAAAGATGAGCCAGACAGTTGGCGACAATTTTTTGTAAAATCGTACTGATCTGATCTTTCTGTTCAAGCACTAAGGGAAGCTGATGCTGAACTGGCAGACTCTCTTCATCATGTAATAAGGCATAACCGCGTTCCGATTTGCTCCGTGTATCCAGCCACAAAGCATAACGCTGAACCCAGGGCTGAATGAAATCAATCAATTCACTCAGCTGGCCGGATTTAAGCTCAAATTCGACTTCATAAATATCGATGGCTTGATCATTGTGTCGAATTTCTCCGACATCAAAGGCAATTTCAATCTTACTGTCCAGATGACTTTCTGTGAGTACATACCGTACGACATCAGTTTCAAATTGCAGAATAAGAGGTGTCTCCAAATCACCGAGCGCCTGTTTCAGGATTTTTTTGGCCGGTTTATGTTTGCGATATAACTGAAAATCACAATGTTCCGGAGGACTTTTTAATTCATGCTCAAGTTCAAAACGTTCAAATTGTTGTTCAGTCGCTGCTTTCAGGGTTTGAATCCATTGCTGGTCTTCCAGACGTTGCCGCAGGGCAATCTGATGTTGTTGTAATTGTTGCGCTTCAGTATCAAAGTAGCGTGCACACAGACGATGCCGAGTCGGCTGAAGTTTCTGAATGTCCTGTTCAAATTGCACACGAGACTGTGGCGGAATCTGGAATTTGAGTTCTATTTCTGCCATCGGGTCATTCCTCCGCGATGTTGGTTTTATAGATTAATATAGCCCAAAGATCGGCAGGGGTGTGATGTGCTTCTGCAACAAAAAGCACGCCAGAGAAGGCGTGCTTTGAGTTTTTCTTGTGATATTTATTTCAATATTTTTATTTCAGGAATTTACGACTGACCAAGAACTGTTCGGTCGCTTCAAGCAGTTTCTGCGCATAGACTTCCTGCTTGGCGGTCAGCCAGCCCAGCACAAACCAGTCACTTGCTTCCAGCTCGGTCTGCTGAATATAAACTGCAGAAGAGGCCAAAGTTTGATATTCACTGGCTGCCAGTTGAGCATCGTTCAGCGCTTTGCTGTATTTCTGCAAATTTTTGACATCATAGATCGTGGTTAAAATCGGAAAGCTGAATTTGAGCTCCTGAATCCGGCCCGACAATTGATCCAGACTTTCAAAATCAGTGATATCCGTCTGGTTCATTTGTTCCTGCAAAGCTTTATATTGCTGTTGCAAGGTAGTTTGAGCAGCAGTTTTCAAGTCCAGCGAGGCATGCTCATTTTCATTTAAACTGAACATCAGCAATTCCAGATAATGATGCACATTCTGTGTAGATTTGACCAGATTACCGAGTTTCTCCTGCGCATACAGAATATCTTTGCTCAGATTTTCTGCCGTGGTTGGATTTTGCAGAAAGCCGGCCAGGCTGTTTTGCATATGCTGCAAATGTTGCAGATGTTCAAATTGCTGCTTAAAAGCCGCCAGCTGGTGAGCCCACTTGTCCGAAAGCTGTGGATGCCAGTCTTTGAAGAGCAGCAAGGTCAGATACAGCTGATCCAGTGCCAGTCGTGCCTGATCAATATGTTCCTGCTCTGCAACCTGAGCTGCAATCGCCGCGATATTCGGCAATAAATGCTGCATCTGCTGTGCAATCAGACTGTACATGGTTTTACTGGCGCTGTCTTTTTTGCTGATCTGAAATTCTTTGCTAAGGGTCGCAGGACTGACGCGCTGTGAAGTGGCCAATAGATTGCCTATTTCAGCCTTGCTGCGTACATCGAGCCAGAGCTGGTATTTCTTGACCCATTCAAAACTAAACGCCAGTAGATGTTGAATTGAACCATTTTTAAGCTCGAACTCGACTTCATGTACTTCTTGCTCGGCATCATGTGTGCGGATATGCCCAATATCCAGGCTGACTTCGATCTGGGTATCTTCATAGTCAATCACCCTTAACGTACGGGAAATATCGGTTTCAAACTGGAGTTGGAGCTGGTCGAACTGATTGCCGAGCGCATTGCTGAGAATTGCCCCGGCTTCTGGAAATTTTTTATAAATATCTAAATCCAGTTCAGGAGATGCGGTTAATTTCCCTAGATCATGATTATGTTCAAAGCGTTCGATATGGCTTTTTCCGGCCGCTTTTAGTGTTTGCACCCAACGTGTACCTTCCAGACGCTGACGCAGTGCCACCTCATGCCGGGCCAGTTGACGGTCGGTAGTATCATAATATTTGGCTTGAAGCTGGATCTGTTGAGACTTTTTCGGATCAAGTGCCTTGAGCAGCGCAGTGCGTCGTGCCACAGGAATTTGGAACTTGAGTTCAACTTCAACCATGATGATCATCCTATCTGTTCAGTGCAATTAAGTACTGAATCTTCACTTGAATAAGGTTTTAAAATGAGGCGGACAGCAGCCGCAATTATATTTTTAGATTTGTGCGCAGCAGATTGTAACCAAAATCAAAATGCATGTAAGACTTGACTGAGCATAAAAAGCTTAAACAGAAGTTTGAAACTTAGATTTCATCGGTTCATTTTAGGCTAAAACGATCGGATTCAGGCGTTCACAGAGAGGTTCAAGATGCATTGAAGCGCGCATCAAAAGGCTGTTATTTGGCTAAAATATACGCTAAGGTAAAACAAAAAACGTCAGGATGATGACAGATGAATGTACAAGTACAACCAGAAAGTAAGAATGAGGTGATGGTTCAGCCCCAGATGCCGATTAAGAACTATCATGAATTTTATCGCTTCTATTTGACTGAGCATCGGCATATTATTAGCCGCCGTCTGCACGTGGCCGGCAGTAGCATCGGTTTATACTGTTTTGCCAAAGCCATTCGTCAAGGCAAGCCGCGATATTTTGCATATGGTTTACTCTCGGGTTATGCCTGTGCTTGGGTCGGTCATTTTATCTTTGAGCGCAATAAACCAGCCAGCTTCAAACAGCCTGTATATAGCTTTATCTCGGACTGGCGCATGTTTGCCGATGTCCTGCGTGGTAATATCAGTCTGATCGACCTTAAATACGATAAAATTTCCAGTTAAGCCAGAATGACTTTTATCGGAATGTGCCCACTTAAAGCATGAAATTTCGATAAAAGCCTTGCAAGTCTAGAATTATTATTCTAATAATTATGGTATTGCAGATTAGGTTTTTTGATCAACCATTATATTTTAATTAATACATCAGTTTTCCAAGCCTGGAGCGACCTTCTCCGGGCTTTTTTTATGCCTGTTTGCTACCAATAAATGTTCAAGATTTTGCTCATGCTATTGTGTAAATATTCATAGAAGAATTCATGTGGATTTGTGCTGAAAGTAAAAGATCCTTTCTGGCTTTGAAACGTTTCCCCACAAACGAATGACTCAAAACCAGAAAGGATCGGGTATTACAAACACAGGTATTTATTTTTCTGTTTATTTTCTGTGTCTAAGGCTATTTAAGACGCTTCGTGCCGATTGGGCTATCCCTGAAAATGGGTATTTTTAATATTAATTAATTTGAGTACGCTTGAGCCAGGCGAAAAAAAGACAAAAAAATCGCTCTTAGAATTTTGCAACTTCTCCACCAAGTTATCTGCAAAATCCTAAAAGCGTTTGTCGGAGGGCGTAAGCATTAACACGTTATAATTATTGTTATAAGGCCATTAAAACGCAGATTTGAAAGTCCGTATATCCCTGAAAATGGTGATATTTACGATTTAATTGATAAATTGTGCTAAAAAACTGCAAATCTGTTGCTACCTGGTCTCAGAAACAGCAAGATGGCGGCAATTAAACCGAGTTATGCCTATAATAGAGCCATCCTAGCAAGTGGCGAGCAAGATGCGCGGTTTATATTTAATTACCAATGATGATCCATTAGAGCTTTTATTGGCGAAGTTGGAAGGTGCAATGGCCAATGGTGGTGTTGCGGTCTTGCAATATCGCCGTAAAAAAGTGGCGAAAGAAGATCAAATTTACGAAATCGAGTACATGAAAGCCATGTGTGCTGAATATGGCGTACCTTTCGTGATTAACGATGATCTGGAAATGGCGGTTAAATACGGCGTGGGTGTGCATTTAGGCCAGGATGATGGTTCGATTGTCGACGCTGTTGCGCGTTTGCCTAAAGGCGTGTTGATTGGCCGTAGCTGTAATAACTCACTTGAGCTGGCTAAACAGGCCATTGCCGATGGTGCGAATTATGTGGCATTTGGAGCAATTTATGCGACTGATAGTAAACCTGAAGCGGGTAATATTGGTCTTGAAACCTTAAAACTGGCCAAAGAAAAATTGAACGTGCCTCTCTGTGCCATTGGTGGTTTAACGGTTGAAAATTCAAAGGATGTCATTGAGTCAGGTGCGGATTATTGCGCGGTGATTAGTGATATATTGGGACTTCCTATGAATGCCATTCCTGAACGTTTAGATGAATGGTCTGCGCTTTTTCAAGCTACAGCATAAAATTTTTTGATTGATTTAATTTTGAGTCGAGTGCCTTCATGAGCTTATCTCCAAAGCAAGAACAATTGTTCAAACAAGCCAATAAACATATCCCGGGTGGCGTCAATTCACCTGTACGCGCATTTAATAGTGTCGGTGGGACGCCGGTCTTTATCGAAAAAGCCCAAGGTGCGTATCTGTATGATGTCGATGGCAAACGTTATGTGGACTATGTAGGTTCATGGGGGCCGATGATTTTGGGTCATGCGCATCCAGCGATTATTAAAGCGGTTCAGGATGCCGCAGTAGACGGTTTGAGCTTTGGTGCGCCCACAGTTCATGAAACCACACTGGCAGACATTATCTGCGAGATCATGCCATCGATTGAGCTGGTTCGTATGACCAACTCAGGTACAGAAGCGACCATGACCGCGATTCGTTTAGCGCGTGGTTATACTGGCCGTGACAAGATTGTAAAATTTGAAGGCTGTTATCACGGTCATTCGGATTCATTATTGGTAAAAGCCGGTTCAGGTTTATTGACCAGTGGTGAAGGGGAAGCGACGTCGGCAGGCGTGCCAGCGGATTTTGCAAAACATACGCTGACACTTCCATATAACGACATCGCGACTTTAAAAGAATGCTTTGCCAAATTTGGTTCGGAAATTGCCGGCGTGATTGTTGAGCCAGTCGCAGGCAACATGAACTTGGTGAAACCAATTGACGGTTTCCTGCAAGCGATCCGTGATGTCTGTGATGAACATGGTTCAGTGTTTATCATTGATGAAGTAATGACCGGTTTCCGTGTCGGTTTGGGTGGTGCGCAAGCACATTATGGCGTTACTCCGGATTTAACCACTTTAGGTAAAATCATTGGTGCAGGTCTGCCAGTGGGCGCTTTTGGTGGTAAGCGTGAAGTGATGGAATGTATTGCACCACTGGGTAAGGTATACCAAGCAGGTACATTGTCGGGTAATCCACTGGCAATGCGTGCCGGTATCGAGATGTTCAAGCATTTACGTACCGAAGGTTTTTATGAAAAATTAACCGCACAACTCGAAAAATTGCTCGCCGGTTTACAAACTGCTGCTGATGAAGCAGGCATTCCATTCAAGACCCAACAAGTGGGCGGTATGTTTGGTCTTTACTTTACCGATCAGGAAGATATTACTAGCTTCGACTCTATGCTGAAATGCGATGTCGATGCGTTCCGTAAATTCTTCCATGGCATGTTAAATCGTGGCGTAAACCTTGCACCATCTGCTTTTGAAGCAGGATTTATTTCTGCTGCGCATAGTGATGAAGATATTGCTTACACGATTCAAGCGGCTAAAGAAACTTTTGCTGAGATGAAAGGATAATTCGACCTCTCCCTGACCCTCTCCTAAAAGGAGAGGGAATATAAGCCCGAGTGATCGGGCTTATTTCATTCTTTGGATTAGACATCATAAGATTTGAAATTGATAAATTAAAGGATTAGATAGATCAATGAAAACCAAACATTATTTGACTTTAAGTGATGCGGAATTTTTATTAAATGAAGCTCATCAATATGCGATTCAGAACAGTTTTAATGTCAGTATTGCTGTAGTGGATGAAACCGGAAATTTACTGGCGATGAAGCGTATGGATGGCGCAGCACCAATGACTGCAAATCTGGCTATTGAAAAAGCCAAATGTTCCGCTATGAGTCGCCGTCCATCGAAGTTATTTGAAGATATTATCAAAGGCGGACAGATGGGTTTTTTGACCATGGAAAGTTTCTCAGGAATGCTGGAAGGTGGTGAACCGATTATGTATCAAGGGCAGTTGGTAGGTGCAATGGGCGTGTCAGGTGTAAAGTCGTTTGAAGATGCGGAGATTGCACAGGTAGCGATTGAGAAGTTTTTGGCGCAGCAAAGCTAATCTAAAATAGAAATTGATCAGCTCAATTTAATAAAATCATCCAAAGATGTTCCAAAATGAAGCGTGGAATGTGAAATGTCAGCTAAAAAGCCCAATCGCTAATGATTGGGCTTTTTACACCAATATAAGAGTTTGTTTTAAAATGAAATTTACAGAGGATTTCATATAACATGTATTATATTAATTTTAGGAAAACTTAATTTTCAAATGCGACAGAAGCAGTCATCGCTCGTAGACACTCGCTCAATTCTTATCTATAACTATAAAAAAATGATTTTGAAGGAATTTTTATGAACGTAGCTTTAGTAAATTTACAAATGGTATGTGTTCATGTTGTGAACAGCTACTCTAAATCTGAGACAGGTTTCGGCTCTTACAAAATTCCAGATATTAGGTGCTCAAAACCCTTAATTTATAATGTTAAAAAAAACGATCAATTGGTTTTTTTACAGAGAATGTTAGATTTAAAAATTGATAATAAAGAGATCAATTTATCGCTTCCTAATGAGATCGGACTATCATTGAATATATTTACTAAAGCTAGAGATGAAGCTGAAAATCTACTAGAAAAACTTAAAAAAGATATGGAAAAGAATAAAGATTTTTATAGTGAAAATGTCTCGTTATTTTATGACTATATTGAACAAATACAAATAGCATCTGTTTTTTCTTATAAAGCAGTTGAAGCATTTTGCAACGCCACAATCCCTAATGACTTCGTTTATAAAAAAACAAACTCAAAAGGTATTCAAGAAGTCTATGAAATTTCTCAAATTGAAAAATGGATACCAACTTCAGAAAAACTCACTGAAATTATTCCAAATATTTTGAACTGTGAATCACCTAAGCAAATCAAGTATTGGTCAATGTTTAAAGAATTAGAAACCCTTAGAAATGAAATTATTCATTCAAAAAAGAAAAATAGCATTGAAAATACAAAAAAATGTTATCAAATAACGTATTAGATATTCTTAATTCAAGCATTTATATTCTTAACCACTTTATTCAAAACGATATATCGAATGAGGTTTTTCCATTAGGTTTTTTAGATAAGAAGTGGCGAATTTATGAAATTGATGACCCGAAGAAAATTTTTGAGTGGACTCATTGGGCAGAGTGATTTTTAGTGCCTCAGATACTCCTCTTTTGCTTATGTTAGTTTTAGCATTTAGTCCTTATTTGGCTAAATCACCCTATTTTTAGGATAGTCGCGTTAATCAACTCTAGGCATATTTAATATAATGGCGATTATGCGAAATTAGAGCAATAATCATCTGTGAAATCAAAGTGTTTTTCAAATAATGCTAAACTAAAATAGCATGAATCATCATGCTATTTTGTATTTATAAGAGCCTCCCATGCTGTACTCTATGCCCAAAAAAATCCAACTTGCTCCATCCCAAGCCAAATGGCAGCTTGCATCAAATGAATCTGTTTTGGTTTTAGTCGGATTACAAAACTTGCGTATGCAACAGGGCATACAAGAGAGTGGACTCATGGTGAATTTGATTCAACTAACCAATAAAGCCAAAGCGCTGGATATTCCGATTGTTGATTTGTACGGTGATGATTTGATGCAAGGCATGCAGCAATTGGGAGAATATGCCTCAACGCATCCGCAGCTGATTTTTGCCGGGCAGGTTACACCGATGCTGAAACAGATTCTGCCGCATCTGATGAGTGTGACGGATCAAATTGGTGTGGTCGATGATGCGATTTTATTGGCAAATCAAGATCAGCATATTCAATGGATCGAAAATATTTCAGCACAGGGGATACATCACTTAAATACCTATAGCCTGACCCGCTTATGGGATTTAAGCGCATCTTCCGAATATGTATTGTCGGCCAAAGGCATTATGTTGGCTGTCGCAGAACAGCTGGATATGGATGCTTTGGAAATTGATCCCTATGTCGACTTAAAAAATTATGGTCTGGATTCGGTAGCGGTGGTGAGTCTAGTCGGTATATGGCGTGCACATGGTGCCAATATCCGTTATGAAGATGTGCTAAAACATCCGTCTTTGCACGAATTGGCAAGCTTCATTTTAAAATCCTCAGGTTGATGCGCTGCGATTGAGCAATTTTATGCGCTAAATCGGAAATTTCATCGTCATTTACATAAATGCGCATTGTAATTATTGGCTAAGCTTTCTATCATTGCCGCCTTGTTTTTCGCGATCAGCCTGGGATTGAACTTTGAGTAATTTTCTAACCGAACATCTGATACATCGTGATGACGATTTCATGGTCATCCAAAAACCTGCAGGTTTACTCACAGTTCCCGGTAAAACAGAAGACTTACAAGATTGCCTGATCAACCGTCTGGTCAAACTAGAACCCAAAACTTTACTGATTCATCGACTGGATCGCGATACATCCGGCATTTTGGCCTTTGGTCTGACTAAATGGGGACAAAAAACCATTTCCCGCCAGTTTCAGGAACGCCAGACCGATAAAACCTATCAGGCTGTGGTTGCCGGTAAACTAGAAGGTGAAGGCACTATTGAAGTGCCGGTGGTATATGATCCAAGCCGTCCGCCCTTACATATCGCAGATCCCGCACATAATAAGCCAGCCATCACGCATTGGCAGGCGATTGAGCATTTTAATATTCAGGGACAGCCTGTGACCCGGGTGAAACTGATCCCAATTACCGGCCGTTCTCATCAGCTACGGGTGCATATGCAATATCTCGGACATCCGATTATTGGCGATACCTTATATGCGACACCCGAACAGCAACAGCTCAGCTCACGTCTATGTTTACACGCGGAACATTTGAGTTTTTATCATCCTCAAACAGAGCAGTTGGTCGAATTTTATTGTCCGGCGCCGTTCTAGGAAATACTTCTTTAATCGGCGTGAATTATGCTCACTTTTTAGTGGGCTTTATGTCAAAATACATTGCTTGAAGGTGTGGAATTTTGCTCCAATGACGTTTCGTGATTGAGCCTAATATTCATAATCTTGTACTTAAGATAAAGGTGGAAAAATTGCAGCAATTTGCTATTGGTCAACGTTGGTTATCAGATACTGAAACAGAACTCGGTTTAGGCGTTCTTATTGATGTTGATGAGCGGTCGGTCAGCATTTTATTCCCGAAAAGCGATGAAACCCGCGTCTATGCACGCAGCAATGCACCCTTATCTCGTATCGTATTTAATGTGAAAGATGAATTACAGGATCAGGAAGGGACCAAGTGGATTGTAGAATCCGTTGAAGACCGCAATGGCGTGGTGCGTTATCATGTCGTTCGTACCTTAGAAGATGGAACTGAAGAACGTAAATCGCTGAATGAAACCCGTATTGGTGCGACCATCCAGCTGTCTAAGCCTCTAGACCGTTTATTGGCCAGTCAGGTTGATTATAAAGAATGGTATGACCTGCGTATTGAAGCGCTGCTGATGCAGGCCAATATGCAAAGCAGTCCACTGCGTGGTTTGGTAGGTTCACGTGTCGGCCTGATTCCGCATCAATTGTATATTGCACATGAAGTCGGTCAGCGTTTTGCACCGCGTGTATTACTGGCCGATGAAGTTGGTCTGGGCAAAACCATCGAAGCGGGTCTGATCATCCATCAACAGCTGAAAACTGGCCGTTCTGAACGTATTCTGATTTTAGTACCAGATTCACTGCAATATCAGTGGATGATCGAGATGCGCCGTCGTTTCAATCTTGAGTTCTCGCTATTTGACTTGACCCGTACTGCGTCGATCAAAGAACATGACCCTGAACAGAACCCATTCCTGACCGAACAAAAAATTATTGCCTCTGTCGATTTGATGGTCGACCATGAAGATCTTCGTGAACAGGCACTTGAAGCAGGTTTCGACTTGCTGGTGGTTGATGAAGCGCACCATTTGATGTGGAGCGAAGAAGATGGCGGTAATGACCGTTATGATCTGGTTGAAGAACTGGCTGAACATACGCCGGGCGTATTGTTATTGACCGCAACACCGGAACAGCTCGGTGTAGAAAGTCATTTTGCACGCCTGCGTTTGCTCGATCCGCAGCGTTTTAACTCGCTGGATCGTTTCCTCGATGAAGAAGCACAATATCAGCATACCGCTAAAATTGCAGAAGTGTTAATGTCAGACCTGCCTCTTGAAGCAGACCACTTGACCGCGATTGAGGCCTTGTTGGGTCATGCGATTGAAGATCATCCTGAACAGCGTTTCCGTGCCATTCACGAACTTTTGGACCGTCATGGTACGGGTCGTATCCTGTTCCGTAACACACGTGAAGCCATTCAAGGTTTCCCGGGTCGTGACTGTCAGCCGGCACCATTGCCAGCACCAGAAAACTGGTCGAAAGATGGAAAATTACGTGAACAGATGTGGCCTGAAGAGGCGCAGCTCGATGGTGCATGGATGGAAACTGATCCGCGCGTGATGTGGCTGATGGAGCGTTTACGTACCGATCTCAAACATAAGAAAGTCTTGCTGATCGCACGTAGTGGGCCAGTGGTTGAAGCACTGGAAAATGTACTGCGTCTACATGCCGGTATCCGTACTGCGATGTTCCATGAAGGCATGAGCTTACTTGAGCGTGACCAAGCTGCGGCGTATTTTGCTGAAGATTCGTATGGCGCGCAGATTTTGCTCTGCTCGGAAATTGGTTCGGAAGGGCGTAACTTCCAGTTTGCCTCTGATCTGATTTTATTCGATCTTCCTGCGAACCCGGATGTGCTGGAACAACGTATTGGTCGTCTGGATCGTATCGGTCAGGAAAACCGCATTCAGATTCATGTGCCTTATCTGCTAGGAACTGCACAAGAACGTATGTTCCGCTGGTATAATGAAGCTTTGAATATTTTCAGCAATATTTCTCCAACCGCACAGACCTTGCAAGAAAACTTTATTGTTCGCTTGAAAGACTGTCTATTGGCAGACAAAGGTCAAGAATTTGAAGACCTGCTGGAAGAAGTCAGCGTGCAACGTGAAGCGCTGGAAGCTGAATTGCAGGAAGGTCGTGACCGTTTGCTTGAGTACAACTCTTGCCGTCCGGTGGTAGCACAGGAAATTGTCAACGCGCTTGAAGACTATGATGACAATACCACTTTGCCGATTTTCATGAAGCGCTTTATGGCGTCCACGAATATCGACTTTGATGAGCAAAGTAACGGGACAGTGATTATCAAGCCAACCGATCAAATGCAGGTTCAAGGTTTGACGCTAGATGAAGAGGGGATTACAGCGACTTTCTATCGTGATCAGGCGCAAATCCGTGAAGATGCCCAATACCTGACACTTGAACATCCATTCACTGAAAGTGTGATGGAAATGATCAATACCCAAGGCTTTGGTAGCACCAACGTTGCGGTACTAAAATCTGCGGCGTTGCCACAAGGTTCGGTATTGCTAGAAGTCTGGTTCAAGGTAGATGTGGTTGCACCGAAAGCATTGAACTTGCCATCTAGCCTGCCGCAACAGTTAATCCGTGTCTTGCTCAGTGAAAAAGGTCAGGATCTCTCCCAGAAGATTGCACCAGAAATCCTGAAGCCTTATCTACATCATTTGGATGGCAATAGCTGTCGTCAGGTGGTGAAAGCACGTCGTGATGTAATTGAAGCACGTTATCAGCAGGCCCTTGAACTGGCACGTAGTGCTTTGCCGGGCTTCAAGCAGCAAGCCAAAGAAGTGTATGGCAATAAATGGCAATATGAAATTGATCGCCTGACCTATCTGAAACAGTTCAACCCAAGTATCCGTGAAGATGAAATTGCACGTTTACAGAAGTTGCAAAAAGAAGGTTTAAGCCTGCTGGATGGTCTATCTGTAACACCGGAAGCGATTCAGGTAATGGTCGTGGTCAAGCCTTAAGTTTTACACAATTAAAAAATGCAGCTTTCGGGCCACTGCTGTCCCATAGTTTGCTTTAAATAAAAAAACCTGAGTCCTAACAGTTAAAATATGAGTGCAAACAAACACTTTAACGACCAGGATTCAGGTTTTGTCACATCAGAATACCGTATTTCATGAGCTAATTAAACCTGTTGTGCGACAGGATTTTGAACAACTTGCTAAAGTACACCATGTTGGACAGAAATTTAGAGCGGCTTCCCGGTGGGATCAGTTTATTGCCATATTGATGTCTCAATTCTCTTGTAGGCAAAGTCTGAGAGATATTCAATCCAATTTGGAGTGCCAACAGGAAAAGCTAAGTCATCTCGGAGCAAAGTCTATTCCCCGAAGCACGCTGGCACGAATCAATGAGCAGCAGCCTGCTGCCTTGTATCAACAGCTATTTTACAAGTTGCTTAAATACTATGAACACTCGAAAGTAGCTCATAAATTTCGCTTTAAGAATCCCTTGTATTCCTTGGATGCCAGTCATATTGACCTGTCGCTTTCCTTATGTGAATGGGCCAAAGTTCATGACTCAAAAGCCAGCATGAAACTCAGCATAGGATTGAATCACAGCAATGATATTCCTGAGTTTGTTGCAGTTGAAAATGGCAAAGAAAATGACATGGTACAAGGCCGCAAATTCCAGTTTCCTGCTGGCAGCATTGTAGTTTTTGATAAAGGCTATGTCGATTACCAATGGTATGCAAATCTGACTGCTCAAAACATTGGATTTGTCACACGTTTTAGGCCTAAATCTGTGTATCAGGTGATCCGGCAACATCCAGTGCTTGAATCCAAAGGTATTCTAAAAGATGAAACCATTCAGCTGAATAGCGCACATGCCCTAAAAAGAAAAGCCCCAGTGTTAAGAAGAATTGAATATAGAGATCAGCAAAGTGGCAAGCACTTTAGCTTTCTCAGCAATAACTTTCATTTAGCCGCCTCCACCATTGCGGCGATTTATAAAGATCGTTGGAAAGTTGAGCTGTTCTTTAAGGCGATTAAGCAGAATCTCAAATTAAAAGCGTTTCTAGGCCGCAGCAGGAACGCAATTCAGACACAAATCTGGATTGCGATGATCGCCTATTTATTGGTGAGTTTCGCTCAACATTTAGGGAAAACAGGTTGGACAGTTCAACGTTTACTCAGAATAATTCAAGTGAATTTGTTTGAAAGAAGAACTTTAAAAGCTTTATTTTCACCCGATAAAATACCCATAAAACAAGAGGAAGCTCAAATGAGCTTCCTCTTGTGAAAAATTGTGGGACAGCAATGGCTTTCGGGCTGCTTTTTTTATGGGAAAAATCCGGGTTTATTATTTTTTGTCGGAGAATGCTGGTCTGTCATTTTTCTCCTGTTTAAAATCAGCTTACTGAATAATAAGAATGACAAAGCATGTCAAAAGCATTGATTACCCTTGGCACAAAGACCAGTCATGGCGGCATGGTGACTAAATGTGAACCCTCTTTTTTGATCAATGGTATTGCCGTACATTTAAATGGCATGAAGCATTATTGTCCCAAATGCCAGACCATGGTTACCGCAATTTCCAGCAATTTGTCTATTACTGTCAAAGGACGGGCAGTGGTCATCGCGGGGGATAAGGCCAGTTGCGGCGCGACTTTTCTACCGATGCAACATTTAACTTTATCGCAGAAATAAACCTTAAATTCTGAAGAAGTACAGAGAAATGACTTTGAGGTCATGCTTTGAGCATTTTTGCACTGCCGAATGAAAGAATAGATCAGTAAGCTCATTTGATGATTTCAGGATGAATACGCACTGCGTTTAAAAAATAATGAAGCAAGCCCTACATTTTACCCATGCCAATGGTATCCCTTCGGCAACTTATCAGAAGTTTCTGGACTGTTTTCAGCAAGACTATGAGGTCAAAGCGATTCCATTTATCGGCATGAATCCGCAATATCCAATTACGCGAGACTGGCGCTATCTGGTCGATGAAGTTATTGCAGATATCGAGCAGCAATTTCCTCATCAACAGGTGATTGGTTTAGGGCATTCCTTCGGCGGTCTGGTGACCCTGATGGCGGCGTATCGACGTCCCGAACTGTTTTCCAAGCTGATCATTATGGATCCACCATTTGTGATTGGAAAAAACAGTGCCATGTTTGAACTGATCAAAAAGCTGAATCTAAAAAGTGTCGATCGTTATACACCCGCAGGAATTACGCTAAAACGCAAAGATTATTGGCCATCGAAACAGGTCGCAATTGAAGCACTCCGGTTTAACCGCTTATTTAAAAATTTCGATGAGCAGTGTTTTGCTGATTATATCGAGAGCAGCATTCAGCCAGAACCTGAACGTGGTGGGGTGACGTTAACTATTCCAAAACAGATAGAAGCGGAAATCTTCCGGACTGTGCCAGCCTGGTGGTGGAGAACACCACGCCGACCGCCTGAAGTGCCGATGCATCTGATGACTGCAGAGCAAAGCCAGTTTTATCAGCAGGGTTTGCCACAAGGGATGCACAAGATTTATCGGATTAATTATTCTGTGGTCGAGGGCGGGCATATGTTCCCGCTTGAGTATCCGGAAGCCACTGCAAAGGCAGTCAAAGCTCAACTCGCACTTTTGTAATCATCATAAAAAGAGACTTTGATTACGTCTCTTTTTATACTAGTTCATGCAAATCGGAAAATTAGCGCAGCTGAGAATCTTCCAGATGACGTGCACCTTCAAGGATCATCCGGATCATGATCATGGTCTGTTCGGCAATTTCTTTGCGGTCTTCGGCAGGCATATCAATCACATTAGCACCCATGTTGAAGACCAGTTGGGTAATCGCTTTGGCTGCAATATCGGGATGAAATAACTTCTTATTGTTTAAGCGTTCCAGACGAATCAAATCATCCTGAAGTTCCTGCTGAAAATAATTCAACTGACGTTCTACCGCCTGTTTATAAGATTTGGAACCGGTATAACCTTCACGTAATAATAGGCTCAGATTACCTTCATCGGCATCCAGCTGGGCAATAAAAACTTCTACAGAACTGCGGATGATGCTGTTCTGGCGAGAAGCTTGCAGACGTGCTTCATGCAAAATCTGACGCAATACAATTCCGGCACGATCAATCAGCTCAATGGCCAGTTCATCAATATCTTTAAAATGACGATAGAAGCTGTTCGGTGCAATACCGGCTTCACGCGCGACTTCACGTAGACTTAAAGAGGAAATACTTTTTTGTGGCCCAATCAGATTCAACGCAGCCTGAAACAGTTCTTCCTTGGTAATGGTGGCCTTGCGACCGACACTCCGTACGATAATCGGCTCATCAATGCTTTTCGATTGTAATAAAGATGCGTCACTGCTTATTTTCATTGAAGGCTCGTTCATCGATAGGTTCATGCATGAATCATTTTATTATAACCGAGCCAGTCAAGCTTGTGAAATGATTAGAAACAATACGGTTGTATATACAAATATATATACATGTGTATAATAATTAAAAACCCAAGGTGATGTCACAAACGATGCATGTACTGCAAAAACTTAAAATGCCATTGAATGCACTGTCTGATAGTGTAGTTGATCAGCATGCAATTAATTTCTGGATTCAGAAACTCAATCCTGTATGGTCGTTGAATCAGCCATTAGGCAAGATCGTGCATATAGAAAATGCAGCACAGGATATGCTGAGTCTGAAAATTCAAGTGAATCGCTTATTTAAGTTTGGTGAAGCAGGGCAGCATCATCCGGTCTATGTGGTGGTAAACGGCATCCGTTATGAACGTAGCTATAGTTTGACCCGTGTAGATGCGCAACATGTTTTATTGACCGTGAAAAAAGTCAATGCCGGTAAAGTCAGTACCTGGTTGGCAGAACAGGCACAAGTAGGTGATGTGATCGAATTTGGTCAGCCTTATGGTGATATGACCTTGCCTGTGCAGACGAGTCCATTGATCTTGCTTGCAGCAGGGAGTGGTATTACCCCAATGCTCAGTATGCTGGAAAGCTTGAGCAAAAAAGGTGAACTATCTGCACCGGTTACTCTCTGGTACTGGGTTAAAAAAGATCAGGATGCCGCATTTAAAGCACGGTTTGAAGAACTTGCTCAGAAACATGCAAATTTCTCATTTCATGTGTATGCCACTCAAGAACAGCCAGCTGCTGCGCGTCTGGATGAAACCTATCTGACCGATCTGCAAAATCTGGAAAATAGCATCGTATATTGCTGTGGTCCTTCAGGTTTTGTATCCAAAGCAGAACAGCTTTTTGCTCAGGCAAAACAGTTTAAAGGTGAAGCCTTCAGCATGAGCTTGGCGGATCAATCGGATACCGGCTTTATTAATGTCACCCTGACCCAGTCGAAAAAAATTGTCAGCATTCCAAAAGGCCAGTCCATTTTGGTGAGCCTGGAACAGCAAAATATTAAACCGACACATGGTTGCCGTATGGGCATTTGTAATAAATGTGCCTGCAATAAAGTAGAAGGTTCGACCAAGAATTTGGTCAATGGTGCGCAAAATACCGAAC
The DNA here is from genome assembly GCF_015602705.1 of Acinetobacter lwoffii. Taxonomy (NCBI): domain Bacteria; kingdom Pseudomonadati; phylum Pseudomonadota; class Gammaproteobacteria; order Moraxellales; family Moraxellaceae; genus Acinetobacter; species Acinetobacter lwoffii. The sequence goes on along the minus strand of NZ_CP059081.1, from coordinate 1,792,159 downwards.
CCGGCAACCTGCTCAAAATTTGTATTAACTCAGCGCAGACTGACCTTGTCATCGACTTATAAGCGAGTTTTATCCTATGAATATGCCAGTAAAATTACAGTATTTTAAAAATCCTAAAAACCGTGAATTAACCCAGTTTGAACTTGATGAACTTGCACGTGAACTTGATGCGATTAAGCAAGAAGTGTTAGATGATCTAGGTGAGAAAGACGCCAAATATATCCGCCGTGTCTATTCAACTATTCGTTATTCGTCGATTGCCGGTCGCGCCTTATTGTTTGCAGGCTGGTTCCCGCCAGCATGGTTATTGGGTACAGGCTTATTAGGCTTTGCCAAAATTATGGAAAATATGGAACTGGGTCATAATGTCATGCATGGTCAGTATGACTGGATGAATGATCCTAAACTCAATGGTCAGACCTATGAATGGGATATCGTAGGGACTTCAGACAACTGGCGTCAAACCCATAACTTCAAGCATCATACTTATACCAATATTAAGGGTATGGATGATGATATCGGTTATGGTCTATTACGCTTGTTCCCGGAACAGCGCTGGAAACCGGGTTATTTATTGCAACCGATTTATGCAGTGCCATTCTGTTTATTGTTCCAGTGGGGCGTTGCGATTCAGAATCTTGAATTGGGTAAATACTTCAAAGGTCGCAAAAGCAAAGAGCAGACCAAAGAAGAATGGCGTCCAATGCAGAGCAAAATCGGTAAACAGCTGTTTAAAGATTATGTATTCTTTCCACTCATCGCAGGTCCTGCGGCTTTACCGGTTTTGACTGGCAATATGGTGGCCAATGGTCTGCGTAATATCTGGACCTTTAGTATTATTTTCTGTGGTCACTTTACCAAAGATGTGGAAGTATTCCCGAAATCGGTGCTGCAAAATGAAAGTCGTGGTCACTGGTATATGCGTCAGATCCGTGGTTCATCCAACCTGACTGGTTCTGAAGCATTTCATATCTTGACGGGTCATTTAAGTCATCAGATTGAACATCATCTGTATCCTGATGTACCTGCACGCCGCTATCGTCAAATGGCGCCAAAAGTTCAGGCGGTTTGTGAAAAATATGGTTTGAACTACAACAATGCTAGTCTAGTTAAGCAGTACGGTAGCGTGATTAAACGTATTGTGAAATATGCATTTCCATTTAAGAAGTAATTTTTCTTAAAGCTAAAAAACCACTTCAAATGAAGTGGTTTTTTTTATTTAGGAGGCTAATACTTACAGAAAGTAAAAGCCCTGATTGCGAAGCTATTTAAGATGATTTCAAGGCATAAAGTAAAAAAATTAATCTGTCATTTATAGCGTTGTTTAAAGGCGTTTAGTTGGTTAACCCTATAGAATGGAAAGGACTAATATGGCATCGAATGAGCTGAAATATTAATTTTTGGAAGCTGTTTATCATGCCCTTCGAGATAACGTTGATGCGCTAGACTCAACATTTCTTCATCCTCCTCACTATTCCCATAAGCATAAATTTCCGCATAATCTTGCAGTTTATATTTTTCTAAAATTCTGGATTTCTTTTGCTGATTACTACAGTCAGGAGTTTGATAAAACCCTGTCATTTTCCCAGCTTTGATTTCAACTTCGCTACAGATTAAATCGATATTTAAATAACTGCACACCGGTTTAAGATACAAATCCAATGAGGCTGATACCAGCACGACTTCATGTCCTAATTGTTGATGCTGTTTAAGTTGTTCTAATAATTTCGGATTCAACTTGAATATTAGTTGTTGTGCATAATCCTGAGCTAATTGCAGAATTTCCTCTGCATCACTGTTTTTAAACATGCTGGCATACAATTTGGGTCGCATGCGGTGTGCCGGATAGAAATTTAAATAATAGGCCTGTATCCATGGCAAAATTTGCATGCCGCGTTTCACAATATGCCGTTTTCTTAAGGCATGGAAAATGAACCCGGTAAAGCTATCATGTAGATACAGGGTTCCATCAAAATCAAATAAGGCTAGAGTTTTAGATTTTTGATTTTGCGCATGCATGTTTGATATCGACCATCGACGCGGGTAGCAAACCAGTTAGTATTATAATCACGACTTAATTTTGGTCCGGAAATAACCACTTCAGGCATGATCGCATAAATAGGGTCTTTACCGGTTTTTTCCTGATAGAGCTTGCTGACACCACGATAAGTCATCGTATCTTCAAAGTCTTTGTCTTTTTCTTTCTTTAAATCAGCTCGGATTTGACGTTCAGTAATAATAAAATTATTTTTGGCAAAAACACTGATTAACTCACGCTCAGATTGACTCTTCTGCGAACGGATCGCGCCATCTTTGGTGTAGAGTAATAAATCGCCATCCAGATCGAGTTCGGCTTCAGTTAAATCATTCAACATGCTCTGGAAAGCAGCATTTCGACTGGAATACATACCGGAATTATAGTCCGCAAAACGGTAAATCGGCTTGTCATAATCTGCCGGATACATCATCAGGCGATGAATCCCATAATACAGACCGCCATATTGACTGTAGAGATCAGTACGTAACTCTGCGATATTGCCGCCTTGGCGTTTATGTTCTTTCGCATAGCTGATATGCACTTGCATTGAGCCCAAGGTGGTAATTGGATTCATTTTCTCGCCAATATTCTGGCCGACTAGTTTGGCAGCACCAGTCAGGGCGCTAACATGATAGTGTTTCGACATATAGTCAAATATTTCACGATATAATTCGTCGAGTTCACGTTCCGTTTTAACCCGGCGCATCTGGCTCAAGTAGTTGTCTTCAGGACTTGGATGGTTCTTGAGAACTTCCTGGAAATATCCTGCAACTGTGCCACCAATTGCTTGACCGAGTTTATCTTTGAATTTTTCGTCGAGACGGCCTTGGACTTCCTTAACCGCCTTTTCACCCAAACCCGGAACAGTAGGATCTGCAACAAAGTTAGATTCCTGATCAACCACTGCCACAATCGTACAAACATTTTCCTTGGTTTGAGGAATGCCAAGCTGTTCAGTAATGTCGTAAATATCTTGTGCCCAAGACTCACGTTGGTTGACACGGTTTGGAATAGCTTTGCGAATATGTTCAACTTCAAGTGTCGGTTCATCATCTTTTGACCACCATGAACCATTGCCACAGCCGGCAAGACCCAGAGAAAGTGCAAGTACAGACAATGACTTAAAAGAAAAACAAGAAGCGAAAGTTTTATTCATGGTGTCGTAAATTAATTGAAAAGATGAGCGAATAAGGCAGATGCAGTATACTATGCCCATCAAAAAAGTGATGAATTTATATGTATATTGGTCCATATCAACTGTCAAACAATTTGATTGTCGCTCCCATGGCAGGTGTGACCGATCGTCCGTTTAGAACCTTGTGCAAATACTTTGGTGCAGGCCATGCGGTCAGTGAAATGATGACATCTGACAAAACTTTGCGCATGAGTAAAAAGAGCTTATATCGTGCCAATTTTGATGGAGAGCTGGCACCGATTTCAGCGCAGATTGCTGGTTCAGATCCCCATGATCTGGCTGAAGCGGCACGTTATCAGGTGGCCAATGGTGCGCAAATTGTTGATATTAATATGGGCTGCCCAGCCAAAAAGGTCTGTAACCGACTTGCCGGTTCTGCTTTATTGCAGGATGAAGATCTAGTTGCACGCATTCTGGATGCAGTCGTGGCTGCAGTTGATGTGCCAGTGACCTTAAAAACCCGTCTTGGTTATTTGAATGGTCAGGAAAATATTATGCGGGTCGCCAAACGTGCTGAACAAGCCGGGATTGCGGCACTGGCTTTACATGGCCGTACCCGTGAAGACATGTACCTGAATACCGCGCGTTATTCTTTAATCAAAGACGTAAAGGAAATGTTGAATATTCCTGTGATAGCCAACGGTGATATCGACAGTCCGGAAAAAGCCAAATATGTGCTGGATTATACCGGTGCAGACGCAATTATGATTGGTCGTGCAGCCCAAGGTCGGCCCTGGATTTTTCGTGAAATTGCCCATTATTTAAAAACCGGTCAACACTTGGATGCCCCGAGTATTGCGGAAGTTAAAGATGTTCTATTGGGACATTTGACAGAATTATACGAGTTCTATGGCGAGTATTCCGGTTGCCGGATTTCCCGTAAACATATTGCCTGGTACACCAAAGGACTGCGTTCCAGTAACGAGTTTCGTCAAAGCATGTATCAGGTAGAAAATACCGCTGACCAGTATCGTGTGGTAGAAGATTATTTTAATGCACTGCTAGAACATGGTTTAACCATGAATGATGTACAGGTCGAGCAGGTGAATTTACTGGAAACCAAGTAATGACGGGCAAAATTCAGCGAATCATGTAATATTTTTTGCATGAAATCCCTACCTTTTTTATCTTGAGCAGGCGGATTTTTGCATTCTGTTTACACTTCAGCCTGTCTAATACATAGCAGCACAGTTTGTTCACTTAAACTGGACAGGACTTGGACATTGCTTACTCAAGCTTCCTCTATGATGAACCTATCCAGATATAAACCAGATGTGATCCATCTTGTTTATCGTCATCATTGAGGGAGATCTGTAATGACAAATACCAATCGTCCAGTCACAGAGTTTAGCCATAAAACGTCAACGGAATTGTCACAAGAACGCAGTGAAGGCCTGAATATCAATCCGACTGATACCAATGCGCGTCCAGATTTGAATACACCCGTGAAAGATAATCCTCGTGTTCCAGACATGAATGAAGGGGAAGATAATCTGGCTGCGACCAGTGCCGGTACTTTGGGCGGAGCGGCTGTAGGCGCAGTTGCAGGTCTGGTGGGTGGCCCTCCAGGTGCAGTGGTGGGTGGTATTATCGGTGGAGTGGTTGGCGGTATTGCAGGTAATGACATTGCAACGTCTGATCATGGGAAGCAGACAGATAATTACCAGCATCCAGAGAACTTGCCTGAGGCAAATAATTATCGACATCCAGATCATTTGAGTGCAGAAGATAATTACTGGAGAGATGAGTATCATAATCGCCCGTATTTCAATGAAACGCGTAGCACATATGGCGATCTAGATTATGATCGTGATTATCGCGGTGCTTATCGAGTCGGTTATGAAAACCGTCCAATGTATGAGCATGATACGGATTTTGATCGTGCTGAACCTGAACTGCGTACCAAATGGGAACAGTTAAAAGGTGAGTCCCGCCTCAACTGGGAAGAAGCTAAATTTGCAGTTAAAGATGCCTGGCATCGTGTCACACGCTAATTCTAGATAAATTAAAAACCTCTCCATGTGAGAGGTTTTTTTATGATTCAATAATTAAAGATGCTTCATTTCCAGTACGAGCTGGTTAATCAGATCGGAAGCTTCCATTTCACGAATCTGTGCCACGTTCGAACCTGCCCAGAATGCACCATAACCTTGATCCCCATGTTTGGCAGCAGCAGCATGTAATTGCTTGGCCAGATCATAAGTATATGGATAAGCCGGAACATCCAGCCGATCGGGTGTATCCACTTCAATATGCCAGTGGTTAATGATGCCGCGTGCAGGACGACCGGAAATACTGGCACTCACCTGAGTGAGTGGCTTGGAAAATAAGGCTTTACGATAGGCATCATTGGCATTAGAAGATTTACACTGCACAAATGCAGTCCCAAGTTGCACGGCATCTGCACCGAAATCCATCATTTGACGCGCTTGCTCACCCGTCATAATCCCGCCTGCCGCTACAATCGGCAAGGAAGAATGCTGTTTGATTAGCTTGACCAGATTGGAGGTTTTAACTGAGGCATCAAATTTGGTTGAGAAAATTCCCCGGTGTCCGCCGGCCTCAATACCTTGCGCAATAATGATATCAATTCCGGCTGCTTCAATGGCTTTGGCTTCGGCATAATTAGTTGCAGATACCATGGTCAGAATCCCGGCCTGTTTGAGGGCTTGAATCTGATGCGGATGTGGAATCCCAAAATGAAAGCTGACAGCCCGTGGTTTGGTTTCCAATACCAGATTCAGGAAGTCGTCATTATCTTTAAAACTCGGATAAATACACTCCAAATGATCCGGTGCCTGAGCGCCATATTCGGCAAATTTATCTTTAAACTGGGCGATCCATGCCTGCGCTACAGCTTCATCTACAGGAACAGTGTCATGACAGAAAAAATTAACCTGAAAAGGGCAATCTGTCAGTTCTTGAGTCTTTAAAATCTGTTGCCGAGCTGCATCAATACTGCTGGCCCCCAGACCCAGTGAACCCAAGCCGCCCTGATTGGACACTTCGGCAGCAAGCTCGGGCGTAGAGACACCTGCCATCGGTGCCAAGAAAATAGGATGTTTAATTCCGAGATTTTCTAATAAAGACATAGATTTGCTCCTTGTTATGCTTTTACTTTGCCTTTGAGCACAAAATTAAGCAAATCATATTGGTTATTTTATTTTGAAATACTGCAGCATGGGTTACGTGTTATTTACATTTCTTGCGACACGCTACGTCGCCAAGAAGATAGAACTTTTATTAGCCTAGAATTGAACACTTTATAATAGCTTTTTGGTCACATATTCTCTGAGCTCATGTCTGATCGTATCCGTGAAAAACTGCAAATTTTAGCCGATGCTGCCAAGTATGATGTGTCTTGTTCATCTAGTGGTAGCAACCGTAAAAATAAAGACAAGGGTGTGGGCAATACCGGGAATGGCATCTGTCATAGTTATACCGAAGATGGCCGCTGTGTTTCCTTGCTGAAAATTCTGTTCTCTAATGTCTGTATTTTTGACTGTTCCTATTGTGTTTCGCGCCGTTCCAATGACGTCCAGCGTGCAGCATTTACCGTGCAGGAAGTCGTGGATTTGACCATGAATTTTTATCGGCGTAATTATATTGAGGGTCTGTTTCTCAGTTCGGGGATTTTTAAATCGGCCGATCACACCATGGAACGGATGCTGCAGGTCGTCAAAAAATTAAGACTCGAAGAAAACTTTAATGGTTATATTCATCTGAAAACCATTCCGGGTGCATCACAGGAGATCATTACCGAAGCCGGACTGTATGTCGACCGTATGAGTATTAATCTTGAAATGCCGACGGAAGCGGGACTGCAAAAATTTGCGCCTGAGAAAACCCATGCCGAAGTACAAAAAGACTTGGGCATTGTACGCGACCGGTTGATCCAGCTCAAAGATGAACGCAAGCTGATCAAGTCAGTCCCCAAGTTTGTACCTGCCGGACAAACCACACAGATGGTGGTGGGCGCGCATAGTGAAACCGATCAGGATATTATTTTGATGGCTGATCGGCATTACAAGGAATTCAAGCTGAAAAGGGTGTATTTCTCTGGTTATATCCCGATTAATCCTGAAGATAAAGCCTTACCCGCCATCGGTTCAGCACCGCCATTATTAAGAGAAAATCGTCTGTATCAATCTGACTGGTTGATGCGTTTTTATGGCTTTGCTGCTGATGAAATTGTCGATGAGCAGCATCCGAATCTGGAGCTGGATATTGATCCCAAACTCAGTTGGGCCTTGCGTCATCCTGAAGCCTTTCCAGTCGATATTAACCGTGCCGACTATAAAATGATTCTACGGGTACCCGGTATAGGTGTACGTTCTGCCCAGAAAATTGTACAGGCCCGCCGTTTTGGACAGATTCATATTGACCAGCTAAAACGCATGGGCGTGGCTTATAACCGGGCGCAGCATTTTATCTGCTGTGCAGATACACCGAAATTTAAGAAAGATCAGCAGTCCCATCAGATTCGCCAGCAAATTTTGATGTCAGGACAATCCAAATATCAGCAGCAACTTTCACCTCAATTAGGATTGGGTTTCTAGTGGCAAGTTACTGTTTTGATGGCAGCATGACTGGTCTGCTCAGTTGTGTATTTCGTGCTTTCGAGTTTAAAGAATTTAACGTGATAGTGACGGCCAATCCTCAAGCACAAACAGGTTTATTTGATGAATTTATCCATGTGGCCTCTAATGATCAGCATGGGCAGCGGGTGTGGCAGGGATTAAAGCAGAAAGTATCTTCCAGCAGTTTGCGTGCTTTTTACTATACGTTTTTGTCAGAGCAGGAAGCAGCGTTCCAGACTCTTTTTGATTTTGCAGTCTATGTCTTTCAAAACCAGCGTCCAGTCGATAAAGATTATGGTCATACTGCGGTGATCGGCATGTCGCAATGGGCCAAGCAAGTGGGGCGGGAAAAGCATCGTATGGAGGCTTTTGTACGCTTTAAAAAAGCCAAAGATGGTTTGTTTCTGAGTCTGGTCAGACCGGATTTTAATGTCTTGCCGATTATTTCCCGACATTTTCAGGAGCGTTATCAGGATCAAAGCTGGCTGATTTATGACGAGCAGCGTAATTACGGTATTTATTATGATTTAAGGCAGATGCATCAGGTCGAGATGAACGCTGAAATAATCGATCCACAAATCCGGATTGGTCATAGTCAATCATTCAGTATTGAACTGGATGATCAAGAGCTGCTATATGATCAGCTCTGGAAAGACTATTTTAACAGTGTGAATATTCAGGCGCGCAAGAACATGAAATTGCATATTCAATATGTGCCAAAGCGCTACTGGCGTTATATGAATGAGAAAATACTTTAAACAGTACATCAGGCTGCTTTCAGGCATAATAAGCATTGGTATATTTAAATTGAGTGTATAAACATGAAGGTATGGCTAACGTCATTAGCGCTGCTCACTGGATTAACTGCATGTTCGGAACAACCACAAAAAACGGTCGTAGATCCAGTGAAATATCAGGTTCAGACTGCAGAGGAACTGCAGCAACGTTTTGATGCACTCAATGTCCAGTTAGCCCAAGACTTTCAGAAATTTAAGAAAGTCGAAAGCATTGCTTTCGCGCACCAGTTTCCTTTAGATGTCAATAATCTGCAAAGCTTGAACCAGCATCTTGTCAGCAGTACTGCATTAAAACCCAGTAAAATCGCCTATTGCGATATGATGAATAGTTATTTTGCGGATATGTACCGTTTGGGACATTACAATCTGGAACTGGTCGATGACATTAAACTGCCTAATGCCAAGAATGAAAATTTAAAAGCCAATTTCTCTGACGCTGATCATTTTTATACCTTTATTCTGGATCGTTATACGACTTATCGTCAGGTCCAGCAGACCATGGGTTATGGCTGTAATTTAAAAGCTGCGCTGTAAATCCTAAAGCCAGAAAAAAGCCCATCACAGATGGGCTTTTTTGATTTTAAGCATTAGCAACCGGTCAGTTTTTCAGACTGCGGTTTTTCATCCGAGAAGAAAATCGGACGAAGTTTTACCCCGATCCCGTTACCAATAAAAGCGAAGACCAGCCATAACCAGCCATGCAGACTACCCGACGCAATTCCACTGAAATATGCCCCGATATTACAACCATAAGCTAAGCGTGCGCCGTAGCCCAGCATTATGCCACCTACAACAGCAGCAATCAGTGAACGTTTTGGAATATTGAAATTCGGCGCAAATTTACCTGCCAAACTTGCTGCCAACAAAGCACCCAGCATGATACCGAAGTTCATCATTGAGGTAATATCAAACCATAATGATTCTGCCAGTGCTTTAGCATTGCCTGCTTTTTGCCAATAATCCCAAGAAGCTACATCAACACCCACAAGCGTAGCACCTTTGGCACCCCAAACAGCGAGTGCAGAGGTCACGCCCCAAGGACGACCTGCCAGTGCCAAAGTGGCAAAGTTGAGTAAGGTCAGAATAATCCCGCCCCAAATCAGAGGCCATGGACCACGAACAAAGCGCTTCCAGCCCTGATATTCACTGCGTGGCTCAATTTCCAGGCTGCCATGACGTTTCTTTTCGAAATAAACAGTTGCCGCAGCAATGATGGCAAAAACGATAAAGCTCAACAGCAATCCAGGAAGAACGCCTAAACTTTCTACCAGTGAAATAGGCTCAAGATGTGGCAGAGCAAACCACCAGTCAAGGTGCGAGGTCGCAATCACAGACCCGATACAGAAGAACAAGAGCGTCACCAGCATACGTGCACTACCGCCACCGACGGTATACAGCGTACCTGATGCACAACCGCCACCAAGTTGCATACCGATACCGAAAATAAAGGCACCAATCATGACTGACATGGAAACAGGGTTAACATTGCCTTTGACTGGGTTGCCGAACAATTCACCTGCACCTAAAGCGGGGAAGAACAGTAAAACTGCCAGCGCCAGCATAATCATCTGCGCACGTAAACCACGGCCGCGACGTTCCTTGATAAAGACACGCCAGCTCGAAGTAAAACCAAATGAAGCATGGTACAGGGTCATGCCCAGTGCACCACCAACCAAAAATAATAGGGCCTGATTTAAGCCTACGATTTGATAGGCACCGATTGTACCTATGATAAGCAAAATAAAAGCTGCCCAGACCGAAATATTCGACCGTTGGGAAGCAGCAACAATGACTGACATGGGAGATTAAATTTTAAAAATAAAGGCTGGTATTCTACTGAATTTCAGTTTAAATGCAGCCCGTTTTGCCGATTCAATCACAATTAAGTCATTCTAATACTTGATAAGTTTTATCAATTTATTTGATTTTATCGAATCATTTAGATAAAAAATTGATCCCATCAAGAAATAATGCAATTTCAATTTAGATCATTCGATATTTAAAATCATCGCTGATAAAAAAAGCCTGCAATCGCAGGCTTTTAAACATCAAACTGAATGCTAAAATCAGTTTTCAGCTTTTTCCCGAACTTCTCCGGCACCTTCTTCAACTGCCGCTGCAGTTGCTGCAGTTGCTTTACGTGCTGCTTCCGCAGTGGCATCTGCTGCTCTAGACGTTGCAGCAGCTGCTTCGTCCGCTGCCTGAGCAGTATTTTCTGCGGCATTATCCATTGCTCGTTCGGTTTCTACCGCAGCCTCACGGCTGGCATCTTCCATATCATGACCGGCTTGATTGGCTGCATTTTCTAAATGCTCACCTGTGGTTGCGCCGGTTTCAGGCGCTTCTTCTTTACTACAGCCGACTAAGGCAACAGTGGTCGCCAAACCTAAAGCAATCAGTAATTTATTCATCGAGTAATATCCTTTTGTTGTTGTAGAGCTGCAATCTAATTTAGCAGCCATTTATTTAGATTTATGCTAGCAAATAGATCAATATTTGTTGATTAACTGTAACTTTTTTCGATACTTATACTGTAATGGCTCAGTCGGAAGTTGTTTTAAGTTTCATGGAATAGTGATATTCACAGAGAGGGAAGTCTTAATAGTATCATTCGATAGGCAGGTTATAGTATGAAGCTTGGCATTTAAATATTTGTCATCACGACCTAGAGATAATTCTAAAGATGAAGAAATGAAAGACATAAAAAAAGCCCGCATGATGCAGGCTTTTTTTAAGAAAAACTTATAGACCAGCAGACGCTTTAAGCGCTTCCACTTTGTCAGTTTTTTCCCAGGTAAATGCAGTATCTGAACCTTCACGACCGAAGTGACCATAAGCAGCAGTTTGCTTATACATCGGCTGGATCAGGTCAAGCATACGGGTAATGCCATATGGACGTAAGTCGAAATGTTCACGAACCAGTGCAATAATCAATTCTTCAGAGACTTTTGCAGTATTGAAGGTATTGATTGAAATTGAAGTTGGCTCAGCAACACCAATCGCGTAAGACACCTGAATTTCACACTTGTCAGCCAGGCCAGCAGCAACGATGTTTTTCGCTACATAACGACCTGCATATGCAGCAGAGCGGTCAACTTTAGATGGATCTTTACCAGAGAAAGCACCACCGCCGTGACGTGCCATACCACCGTAGGTATCTACGATAATTTTACGTCCAGTCAAACCACAGTCACCCACAGGACCACCGATCACAAACATACCCGTTGGGTTGATGTGGAATTTGGTCTCTGCATGGAACATGTCAGCAGGAATGATTTTCTTCACGATTTCTTCAATCACAGCTTCTTTCAGGTTTGCTTGAGTGATTTCAGGATCATGTTGAGTCGAAAGAACGACTGCATCTAAACGAACTGGTACGCCATTTTCATAAGCAAACGTTACCTGGCTTTTTGCATCTGGGCGTAACCATGGCAAGGTGCCATTACGGCGTAATTCAGCCTGCTTTTCCATTAAACGATGCGCATATGAAATCGGCGCAGGCATTAATACATCAGTTTCGCGACTTGCATAACCGAACATTAAACCTTGGTCGCCGGCACCCTGGTCTTCAGGTTTCTGGCGGTCTACACCCTGAGCAATTTCAGGTGACTGTTTACCAATCATATTGATCACGGCACAGGTCGAACCATCAAAACCAAGATCAGAATGGTGATAACCAATTCCGTTTACGGTATGACGTACAATTGCCTCAAAATCAACATTTGCTATCGTTGTGATTTCACCGGCAAGTACAACCGCACCTGTTTTTACAAGCGTTTCACAAGCAACCCGTGCATATGGGTCTTCTTTTAAGATTGCATCCAAAATAGCGTCACTGATTTGGTCAGCCATTTTATCTGGATGGCCTTCGCTTACAGATTCCGAAGTAAATACAGCGTACTCGCGCATAGTCCTATCACAGTTAATTTTAAAGACCCGATATGTTACATCGAGTTGCGCTCTAGGACTAGCTTAACACGACAAAATTGGTCGAAATTGTTTCAAATTATTGTGTTTTTAATTGATTAATAGAATTAAAAAAATTGATATGTCTATTTAGACAGCATTATTGATTGGGGAATATGAAGCAACAATATTTTAATCCGTCAGACTGTCAGAAAATTAAATGCTTAGATTTCCGATTAAATCTTAAAAAAATAGACGATAGAAAAAATACAAAGCTCAAAATTCAAAATTTACTTAAGCAAGTGATCATTACATCAATAAAGCAGATTCAGGCTGTGCGCCTTGCGACCAAATGTCTTGTTGATGTTCGGGTATATCTTCATATTAGCGCTAAGTATTCCACATTAGCTGGTTAGGAATGGCGACATCTTTTGCTATGGACTTCTTGGAGCAAGACTGTAAGGAGATCAGAAATCATGTATCAAAAGGCATTTACCCTGATTGAAGTGCTGATCGTGCTCATCATTATCGCGATTTTAGTGACGATGGCTTTTATGAGTTATCAAGCTTATGTCGTGCGTAATCAATTGGCCGAAGTGTTTGAACAGGCTGGAGCATATCGAACCCAGTTTATTGCTTCGGATCAGCACTGTGATGCCGGACGCCAGATTGGTGGGCATGGTCAATATATCGAAAAAGTCATTATTAATGCCGCTTGCCGGATAGAGTTCAAGATACGAGAGCAGGGAGTCGATATGGCCATTCGCGGGAAATCAGTCGCTTTTGATGTTCATAGTGACAAATGTTATTCCACTGATATTCAGCAGCGCTATTTGCCTAAAGATTGTCAAGGGCAATAAGTCTGCCGAGGTTGGAAATTAGCCTAAGCAAATTAGATTTCACCTGTATATCAAACAATCCTGCCAATATTTTATAAAATTTAATACAAATTACATTATGAATAGATCAGAGAATTGTATGAATTTTCTTCAAAAATAATGGTGTGAGACATATGAAATAGAAACAAAATCAGCATAAATTCAATCCTGTTTATCAGCTTGAAATCCAGATACAGAAATTAAAGTCGCTTTTGAAATGCAGGATAATTCAATCTGTAAACCAGTAGAGCGAATCAAAGCCGAAGAAGAAATGTGGAATAATTGTACGATAAGGCAAGAGACACTCAATAAACTGATAAATATTGTTGGTTAGTCTTTACCCCTCGCTGTTTTTTTAAGACAATAGACAGCAGTTTTGAAAGTCTTTTCATCATTTCCTATTTCTGAATATTTTGGACTCTGATTTATGACAACCCCGCTTAATGAACGTCGTATTGCAAACGCAATTCGTGTATTGGCAATGGATGCTGTGCAAAAAGCAAACTCAGGACATCCAGGTGCTCCAATGGGGATGGCAGATATCGCTGATGTGGTTTGGCGTGAATTCATGAACCACAACCCGACCAACCCGAATTGGGCAAACCGTGACCGTTTTGTATTGTCAAATGGCCATGGCTCTATGCTTCAATATGCGCTTCTTCATTTAACGGGCTACGATCTTTCGATTGAAGATCTTAAAGCATTCCGTCAACTTCATTCTAAAACACCTGGTCACCCGGAGTTGGGCTATGCACCAGGGATTGAAACGACGACTGGTCCTTTAGGTCAAGGCATCGCGAATGCTGTCGGTTTTGCACTGGCTGAAAAAACTCTAGCTGCGCAATTCAACAAAGACGACATCCAAGTTGTAGATCACTTCACTTATTGCTTCCTCGGCGATGGCTGTTTGATGGAAGGTGTTTCTCACGAAGCATGTTCTTTGGCGGGTACATTGGGTCTGGGCAAATTGATTGCTTACTATGACGACAATGGCATCTCGATTGATGGCGAAGTGGAAGGCTGGTTCTCTGACGATACAGAACAACGCTTCTTGGCGTACGGCTGGCAAGTGATTAAAGTTGATGGCCACGATGCAGATGCAATCCGTCAGGCAACTGTTGAGGCGAAAGCTGAAACTGCTAAACCAACCATCATTATCTGTAAAACCGTGATTGGTTTGGGTTCACCAAACAAGCAAGGTAAAGAAGACAGTCATGGTGCACCACTCGGTCATGACGAAATCGTCTTGACTCGTGAAGCACTAGGCTGGACTGATGAAGCATTTGTAATTCCTGAAGATGTTTACGCAGCTTGGGATGCGAAAGCTAAAGGTGCTGAATCAGAAGCAGCTTGGAACGAAACATTTGCTGCTTATGCTGCAAAATATCCAACTGAAGCCGCTGAATTTAAACGTCGTTTATCTGGTGAATTACCGGCTGACTTCGTTGCAAAAGCGGATGCCTATATTGCAGAAGTGAATGCCAAAGCTGAAACAATTGCAACGCGTAAAGCCAGCCAAAATGCATTGCAAGCACTTGTTCCATTATTGCCAGAAGTTCTAGGTGGTTCTGCGGATCTTGCAGGTTCTAACCTGACCCTTTGGAAAGGCGCGCAAGGCGTACAGGACAATCCGGCAGGTAACTACGTACACTATGGCGTACGTGAATTCGGTATGACTGCAATCGCGAATGGTGTTGCACTGCATGGCGGGTTCATCCCTTATGTAGCAACATTCCTGATGTTTATGGAATATGCACGTAATGCGGTACGTATGTCTGCATTAATGAAACAGCGCGTGATCCATGTGTATACGCATGACTCAATTGGTCTGGGTGAAGATGGCCCAACGCATCAACCTGTTGAGCAGATCGCATCCCTTCGTGGGACACCAAACCTAAATACATGGCGCCCATGTGATACCGTTGAAGCAGCAATTTCTTGGAAATCTGCATTAACGCGTGCTGAAGGTCCAACCGCATTGATCTTCTCTCGTCAGAACTTGCCATTCCAAACCCGTACTCAAGCTCAAATTGAGAACGCTGCGAAAGGTGGCTATGTATTGGCTGAAGAAAAAGGCGAATTGAAAGCCATCATCATTGCAACTGGTTCTGAAGTATCTCTGGCAATGGAAGCTTATGCACAGCTTGAAGGCGTGCGTGTCGTGTCTATGCCATGTGCTGAAGAATTCATGAAGCAAGATGCAGCTTATCGTGAAGCGGTTCTTCCATCAAATATTCGTGCACGTGTTGCTGTTGAGGCTGCACATGTTGATTACTGGTGGAAATTTGTGGGTCTTGATGGTCGCGTAATCGGTATGACAACGTATGGCGAATCTGCACCTGCAAAAGATCTGTTCCAGTTCTTCGGTATTACTACTGAAGCAGTTGTAGCAGCTATAAAAGAGATTACTGCATAATCAACTGATTAAGCAGTTTTTTAAAAGGCGCTCCAGTTTTGGGGCGTCTTTTATTTTTTCGCTTTTTAGCGTTGTTTTCATGTGGCAACTGTTAGAAGGTTCTCCCATAGTCGAAATGAAAGAGTGAGATGAACATGAGCTTGTATGAACAAATTAACGATGAAATTACTTTAATGGATGCAGGCGAACTCAAGTGGATCGGACAGGAATTACCTCTTGAAGCGATGGTTGCAGTTGATTTAATGCTGCAAGAATTAGCCGAAGAAAAGGTCATTAAAGTGCGTCGTAAAAATCATGAAAAGACGACTGGCCTAAAACAGGTTGATCGTATTCTGGTTGAAAAACTTTAAACATAATGCATGAAAAGTCCCTGATTGGGACTTTTTTTATGCCGGATGATTTTCATCTGACAGGTTGCTTATGAGCACCAGATGAGATAAAGCTAAGTTTAGGCCGCTATAAAAATTCAGCGACCACTATTGAAACGACTTAAATTAAAGAAATAAGCCAAAGAAGCAGTTAAACATGAATATACAGTGCCAGATCCAGATCAAATCTCTAGAGCAAATATCACAGCCGGAATGGCTATTTTTATGGCAAGACTATCAACGCTTTTATCAGACCCAAATTTCGGATGAGGTAAGTAAAAATACCTGGGATAAATTAACTAATTATGAGTTAGATTCAATGTACGGTTTTGCGGCCTTGATTGATGGAAAGGTCGTAGGGATTGTGCATGTCATCGAACATAACAGTAGCTGGACAGTAAGACCCTATGCCTATTTACAGGATCTATTTACCCATCCTGATTATCGCGGACAGGGCGTGGCGCGCAAGCTGATTCAGCATGTCTATCAGGTCGCGCAGCAGCGTAATTGCGACCGGGTTTACTGGCTGACTCATGAATTAAACCATCAGGCACAAGCGTTGTATAACAAAGTCGCCAAGAAAACTGGATTCATCCAGTACCGTATGGATTAAAGCTCAAAAATTAAAAAAATAACTTACAATTTTATCGTTTCATCGCTGCAACAAAACGTTTTATCTTTAGGGCTGTAAACGGTTCCAGATTCTATACACTTAATAACATCCAAAACGTGAGATAAAAACATGAATTTCAAAACATTAGCATTAGGCTTGGCGGTCGCATCTGTAGCAACAGTTTCTATGGCAAAACCAGTGGCCTATACGATTGACCCGACTCATTCAGCAACGGTGTTCTCTTGGAGCCACTTTGGTTTCTCTACACCATCTGCAAACTTCAGTGACATCCAGGGTACGATTAATGTTGATAATGCAAAACCTGCGAATTCTTCGGTCAATGTGAATATCCCGGTTGCAAGCATTAATACGAATGTGAAAGCGCTGGATGACCATATTAAGACAGCAGAATTTTTTGATGCTGCCAAATATCCGAATATCACTTTTAAAAGTACTAAAGTTCAGGCTTTAGGCAAAAACAAATACAAAATCACCGGTAACTTAACCGTGAAAGATGTCACTAAACCTGTGGTACTGGATGCAGTTTTAAATAAACAAGGCGTACATCCAATGACCAAATTACAAACGATTGGTTTCAATGCAACCACTTCATTTAACCGCTCAGCCTTTGGGGTAGGCGGTTATGTTCCAAATGTGGGCGATAAAATTACAGTGAATATTACTACCGAGGCTTCTGTACCTGCTCCGAAAAAGTAAAAATGAAAAATTTAAAAAGCACCCAATTGGGCACTGCTGTCCCATAGTTTGCTTTAAATAAAAAAACCTGAGTCCTAACAGTTAAAATATGAGTGCAAACAAACACTTTAACGACCAGGATTCAGGTTTTGTCACATCAGAATACCGTATTTCATGAGCTAATTAAACCTGTTGTGCGACAGGATTTTGAACAACTTGCTAAAGTACACCATGTTGGACAGAAATTTAGAGCGGCTTCCCGGTGGGATCAGTTTATTGCCATATTGATGTCTCAATTCTCTTGTAGGCAAAGTCTGAGAGATATTCAATCCAATTTGGAGTGCCAACAGGAAAAGCTAAGTCATCTCGGAGCAAAGTCTATTCCCCGAAGCACGCTGGCACGAATCAATGAGCAGCAGCCTGCTGCCTTGTATCAACAGCTATTTTACAAGTTGCTTAAATACTATGAACACTCAAAAGTAGCTCATAAATTTCGCTTTAAGAATCCCTTGTATTCCTTGGATGCCAGTCATATTGACCTGTCGCTTTCCTTATGTGAATGGGCCAAAGTTCACGACTCAAAAGCCAGCATGAAACTCAGCATAGGATTGAATCACAGCAATGATATTCCTGAGTTTGTTGCAGTTGAAAATGGCAAAGAAAATGACATGGTACAAGGCCGCAAATTCCAGTTTCCTGCTGGCAGCATTGTAGTTTTTGATAAAGGCTATGTCGATTACCAATGGTATGCAAATCTGACTGCTCAAAACATTGGATTTGTCCCACGTTTTAGGCCTAAATCTGTGTATCAGGTGATCCGGCAACATCCAGTGCTTGAATCCAAAGGTATTCTAAAAGATGAAACCATTCAGCTGAATAGCGCACATGCCCTAAAAAGAAAAGCCCCAGTGTTAAGAAGAATTGAATATAGAGATCAGCAAAGTGGCAAGCACTTTAGCTTTCTCAGCAATAACTTTCATTTAGCCGCCTCCACCATTGCGGCGATTTATAAAGATCGTTGGAAAGTTGAGCTGTTCTTTAAGGCGATTAAGCAGAATCTCAAATTAAAAGCGTTTCTAGGCCGCAGCAGGAACGCAATTCAGACACAAATCTGGATTGCGATGATCGCCTATTTATTGGTGAGTTTCGCTCAACATTTAGGGAAAACAGGTTGGACAGTTCAACGTTTACTCAGAATAATTCAAGTGAATTTGTTTGAAAGAAGAACTTTAAAAGCTTTATTTTCACCCGATAAAATACCCATAAAACAAGAGGAAGCTCAAATGAGCTTCCTCTTGCGAAAAATTGTGGGACAGCAATGGCCAATTGGGTGCTTTTTTATTACGGTTATTTAAGTTGCAGATTTTCTAAATAATGCATCAATACCGAACTGGCTGCCTGTTCAAGCGCGGGCGCATAGCTTTGATGATCCGCCCGTAAGGCGGGAATATTGATCTGGGCTTTGCGTAACTCACAGGTATGTCCAATCAGCCATTTCTCTAAACTTTCACTGGCCACTTCAGCATGGAATTGTAGTGCTAGAATATTCTGTCCTACCCGAAAGGCCTGATTTGGATAAAGATCAGAGCTGGCCAGTAATTCTACCTGTTCAGGTAGGTCAAAGGTATCACCATGCCAATGCAGGACGTCAATATCCTCCAGAGCTTTTAGTGGATTGTTTTCAATAGAAGCAAGACTGAGTTTAGACCAGCCAATTTCCTTCACATCTCCGGGGTAGACTTTAGCATTCAATGCAGCAGCAATTAACTGCGCACCTAAACAGATGCCTAAAGTCGGTAAATTCTTTTCCAGTCGAACTTTAAGTAAGTCTATTTCTTGTTGTAAGAAAGGGTAATCCTCAGTTTCATAGACTGCAATCGGGCCACCGAGAATAATTGTTAATCCAGGATGTTTAAAAGCCTTGGTAAGATCATCGATGCCAGCTTCGAAATAACGCACACGTAAGCCGAGCTGATAAAAAATATCTTCCCAAGCACCTAAGTCTTCAAAAGCCAAATGTTGAATGGCATACACGGTATCGGGGAGGTGAGCTAAGTTCAGCATAGTTTTTTGATATCAAGAGAATGATTTAATTTAACGTGAATCAAAAGCAAAATAAAAGGCTTTATGCCTCACATCACATACATTATAGAAAATAATGAATATCGCTTCGCTATCGGCAACTGTATAAACATTTTTGTGTGATTGCTACATGAAGCGGGTCATTTTCCTTTTATATAGGAAAGAGAGTAGAGTAAGGCTGCCGTACTGAATAAAAACAACAAGCCTATCAGGATCAAGGATATGCAAAATATAAGTTTATATGTCGATAAAAACAGAATCAGCCCTTATGCCATGTCGGTCTATGTTGCCTTAAAAGAAAAGGGTTTAGATTTTCAGGAAATAGTGGTCGATTTAGATCAGCAGCAACAGAAATCTGCGGCTTATCAAGCCATTTGTCCAAGTGCTAAAGTTCCGTATTTAATAGTAGATAACTTTAGCCTGTTTGAATCATGGGCGATCACTGAATACTTGGAAGATGCCTTTCCAGCACCTAATTATCCAGCCTTATATCCAAAGGAAATTCATGCCAGAGCTAAATGTCGGGCCATACAAGCCTTGGTCAAAACGGATTTTATGCAAATCCGCCAGCAGATGCCTTCCGATTCGGTATTTCACCCAGCAAAAATATCTACACCTCTTACAGCTCCGATCACTGAAGAAATTCAGCGCTTGGTGAATGTGGCAGAATATATGCTGGAGGACATATGGTTGACTGAACACTGGTCAATTGCAGACTTTGATCTGGCCTTTATGTTGCATCGTTTGTTGAGCCATCAGGTGAAACTTCCTGTGAAAATAATAGAATATGTCGAGCGTAATTTTAAGCGTGCTTCGGTACAGGCCTGGCTGGCAGAATATGAAAAAGCTAAAACTTTAATCTAATGTCGACTGATAAAACAGTTCATAAAAAACCTACTTAAATAGGTAAAATTCAAGCGTAATATGAATCAGAACAAAACTTGAAAAGATGCTGAGGATACAGTCCTCGTTGAATAAGAAGGAGGGAGGGGTCGGTGGGGAATTCACATCATCATGAACATAGTCATGTCGCCGTGACTGCAAAAAATGCCAGAAAATTATCAATAGCGCTGGGATTAACCACCACTTTTTTAATTGTGGAAGTGATTGCTGGTTTTCTAACTCAAAGTTTGGCCTTACTTTCTGATGCTGCGCATATGTTTACCGATGCTGCTGCACTGGCTATCGCTTTAGTCGCTATCAAAATTGGACAAAAACCGGCAGACAATAAACGGACATTTGGTTATCAGCGCTTTGAGATTTTGGCTGCTTTGTTTAACGCCTTAATGCTGTTTGTGGTTGCGATTTATATCTTGTTTGAAGCTTATCAGCGTTTGAGTCATCCACCAGAAATTCAAAGCCTTGGCATGATGATTGTTGCTGTTTTGGGGCTGATCATTAATCTGATTTCCATGAAAATTCTGGTGTCTAGTAGTCAGGAAAGTCTCAATGTCAAAGGTGCTTATCTGGAAGTGCTCAGTGATGCACTGGGATCTGTAGGCGTGATTATTGGAGCACTAGTGATTTATTTCACCGGCTGGATGTGGATAGATACACTCATTGCAGTATTAATCGGATTTTGGGTATTGCCAAGAACCTGGATTTTGCTGAAACAGAGCATCAATATTCTGCTTGAAGGTGTGCCGGAGGAAATTGATATTGAAAAATTACGTCACGATCTTTTGGCGCTTGACGGGGTCCAGGATATTCATCAGCTCAAGGTCTGGGCGATTACTTCCAAAAAAGTCATGCTGACCGTGCATCTGGTTGCACCGAATGTGGATTATCAGAAACTGCGGCATCAGACCTTTGAGATGCTTCACCATGAGCATCATATTACCGAGATGACCTTGCAGATTGAAGCGGAAGATTGCCCGCCGGAACATCGGGGACAATCCTCACATCCGCATTCACATGCTGAAACCCATCAGCATTGAAGTGGAATAATCTAAGCATCGGGAAAGTTGATTATTTTTTTAAAAGTGAACGAATCACATCCAGATAACTTGGCGGAGCATCGACATACTGACGCTCCCTTAACATCTGATGCATTTTCGCCAGCTTTTGATGCGGCACAGAGGCCATCAAATGATGTTCAATATGATAGTTCACATGAATTGGGGCTACAAAAGCACGTGCCAGCCAGTCTGCACGGGTGGTGCGGGTATTGCTAAGGGCAGAATGACTGGTTTCTAATCCGGCATGCTCAGCCATGGCTCGGATGCGGATGAACAAAGGAAATGGAGTGATATAGGCAAGAGGCCATAATAAATACAGTTTGGGATGCCCACTGGCCCACAGTGCAGAAAAAATTGCTGCATTTGAGATGAGCATACCGGAACTGTTCTTAAATAGATTCTTTGCTAACTCTAAATTGCTGCGATCACCACGCGGAATTGGCTTGGGGTCATTGGAAACACTCCATTCCAGTAATTCAAGATCCATTAATACTCGACCAGCGAGAAATTTAAGCCCAGACTGCCCATTCAGGTCACGGAAGAATTTCCTAAATAATGATGTTTGCGTAATAGGGAAATTCTTCACCAACCCCAAGTCAGGATCATCTGGTTGCGAGGTTTTAGCATGATGTTTCAGATGATAAGGACGGTATTTGCTGACATCATTCCAGATCGGACGTGCACAGAGCCAGTCAGTCAAATGAGTGTTCAACCATTTGGTTTTAAATAGACTATGATGTGAAGCATCATGCATCAGTATGGCCAGCGTAAGCTGGCGTCCAGCCAAAATGGCCAATGCCAATGCACACATCAGGACTTTTCCCCACGTAGGTAAATATTCCCAGCTATAGGCGACCGTGCCAAAGGTCATGACAATTACGGTCCAGGTTGAACCTACTGCCCAAGCACCATGCAAGTCTGAGGTCGTGGTGAGTTCTTTAATTTCATCACGACTAAAAAGTTCTGTGACACTGACCTTGCTGTTCATTTTTCTGCCTATATTTAGTTCTTATTGCTTTATTCAATATATTTGGATGAAATATTACAGTCAATTTATTTTTGTGTATAAAAAAGAAATAAATTAGACCCCTTGGTCTTTAAAATAGTGTTGCCATAAAAGTTGACCCTGTTTTTCTATTTTGCGGACTGCGAGCTCAAATTGTTGTCGGGCATCGGTGTCTATCCATTCTGCAGGAAGCAAAGGATCAGCACGTAAACTAAACAGGGCAGATTTACCTAGATAAAAGGCACTTTTTGCAGCCTCTGCTAAAGTCAGATTTTGGTAATTTTCAAACCAGTCGTTAATATCATGCTGTACTGCATGATAGGTCTGATGTAGCTCTTCGATATCCCATAAATCACGAATTTCGGTTTCACTTTCCAGTTGACTGACTTGGAAAAAACGTGCGTCAGGATCTAATCCAAACTGGATTACAGCTGTTTTTAATGGACTTAGGTTTAGCGTTAAATTATCGGGACGAATAAAAACATTTTGCTCTAGTTCCTGAAAACCATAATAACGCAGCGCTTTTTCTCTTTTAGATAAGGCGGTACGGTCTACACGTCCCAAAGTGCCGGTATAGACCAATACATATTTTCCGTTCCATGTGGTCGCCGTTTGCATATCAGGGTGTTTGTTTAAGCTGATAAAAGAAGTATCGAATTTTTTCTCTAGCAATTGATACACGCCGCGTTCCACAGCTTGAATGAAATTTTCCTGATTTAATCGAGCCACAGCTACACGGATACCATTGTCAGATATACCCAATAATTCAGCAGCAGCTAATATCCGCTTAATAGTCAAGGTTGAGTTCTTAGAAGCGTAGAGTAAGTCTAAAACAAGATGACGAGCATTCAATTTATAAGTCATGAAACGATATCGTAATTAAAAGAATTGAAAGTTTTGAAGTTTATTTACAATAGCACTTTGTCATGAATAACCCAAAAAAATGTCAGGGTGAAAGAGAATGAATAAGTGATTTGAGATATGCATTTTATTAATAAATTTTTTTCAAACACAATAAAAAACCCTTATCTTTCGATAAGGGTTTTTCGTATTCTGGAGCGGGAAAGGAGACTCGAACTCCCGACCCCAACCTTGGCAAGGTTATGCTCTACCAACTGAGCTATTCCCGCAATGAGGTGAATTATAGAGAATTCCACAGCAGTGTCAACTCTCTATAAATCTGTTTGATTAATTAATCAGCACGACGCCAAACTGTACCTTGACGGGTATCCTCAAGTACCACGCCTTGATCAAGTAAAGATTGACGAATCTCATCCGCACGTGCGAACTCTTTGGCTTTCTTGGCATCCTGACGCTGTTGAATCAAATCTTCAATTTGTTCAGGTGACAATCCTAGAGCTTCTTGACCAATGTCAGATTTGAGGAACTCATCTACATTTTGCTGTACCAGACCGAGAATGTTGGTCAGATGGCGTAAAGTTGCGTAGTAGATCGCTGCCTGTTCCGCATTTTCTTCTTTCACGGTACGATTCAGCTCTTTATTGATTTCGAACAATACCGCAATCGCTTCAGGCGTATTGAAATCATCACGCATAGCGGCATTGAAACGCTCAACCAAAGCCTCATCCAGAGTTTCAATCAGATGATCACCATAAACCGCCTGATAGGTTTTAAAAGAATGGTAGAAACGAGACAAGGTATTTTTTGCTTCTTTTAAGGCAACATCCGAGTAATTCACCGGGCTACGATAATGGGAAGAGACAATAAAGTAACGCACCACTTCCGGATGGAATTTTTCAATCACGTCGCGAATGGTGAAGAAATTGCCTAAAGACTTCGACATTTTCTCGCCATCGACATTAATAAATCCGGCATGCATCCAGTAATTGACATACTGTTCACCAGTTGCTGCTTCAGATTGTGCAATTTCATTTTCATGATGCGGGAAGGTTAAATCAGCACCACCGCCATGAATATCGAAATGATTGCCTAGGCAGCAGGTCGACATTGCGGAACATTCAATATGCCAGCCTGGACGGCCATTGCCCCAAGGTGATGCCCATGACGGTTCATTTTCCTTGGCATGTTTCCACAGTACAAAGTCAAACGGATGTTTCTTTTCGACTTCAACATCGACACGTTCAGATGCACCGGCTTGCATATCTTCCAGTTTACGGCCAGAAAGGCGACCGTATTTGGCAAACTTCTCGACCTCAAAGTAGACATCGCCATTATTGGAAGGATAAGCCGTACCTTTGTCGACCAGGTTGCCGATCATATCTTGCATCTGATCGATATAATCTGTTGCTTTAGGTGCAACATCAGGTGCAAGGCAGCCCAGTTTGGCAAAGTCTTCATTCATCGCATCAATAAAGCGACCTGTTAATTCTGAGATACTTTCGCCATTTTCATTGGCACGTTTAATAATTTTGTCGTCAATATCCGTAATATTACGCACATATTTGACTTTCCAGCCTTGGCTACGCAGGAAGCGGATAATATAGTCAAATGCAACCACTGTACGTGCATGTCCAATATGACAGTAGTCATAAACCGTCATTCCACAGACATACAGGTCAATCTGACCTTCAACACGAGGTACGAATTCTACTTTTTTGCGTTGCTCTGAGTTATATAGAACAAATGGTTGCATAGCTGTTCAAAAGACTTCAAATAAAAGGATGAATCATCTTAACCTAAGCATAATTATTCATAAAGATAAAAGCGTAAAAAGCCTCAGTTATTTAGGGGAGTTAGGCGACAAGAGTGATTTAGGAAGAAGAGGTTTAGGAAGTGAAATGGCGATATTGAGCTTACATTTTCAGAGGCAGTGTTTGCCAGTATGATTGAATTATATTTGAATGAGTCTGGTCTGATTTGAACCAAACCTATTTTGGATAGCGTAAGCGTGTTCCCCTAAAAAATAAAAATAAGTACATTCTATAGTTTTAAAAATGGAGCGAATGTAGAGGTGGAGATACCAGATTGCGCAAGTTGAATACAATCTGAATATATTAAAAATCCGTCGAATCTTCTACATTTAGAAAGCTTACAATTGCATAGCTATGCTAAAATTGCGAAAATTATGCCCATCAAACCAGAGTTTTTCTCTGTCCTTAGCGTAGGTAAACAGGCTTTGAATCCACAAAAAACAGCGAATCAACTAGATTTCCAGAAAGTCGCACTTGAAACACTTCGCATCGAAGAAAATGCACTACAGATTTTAGCAACACAGATTGATGACCGTTTTAGCTGGGCATGTGAAATTATTCTACAGTGTACTGGCCGTCTGGTGATTACCGGAATGGGCAAGTCAGGTCATATTGGCCGTAAAATGGCGGCGACCTTTGCTTCGACCGGAACACCGTCGTTCTTTATGCATCCGGGTGAAGCCGGTCATGGCGACTTGGGTATGCTGGTGGCTGGTGATGTGCTGATTGCAATTTCAAACTCGGGCAAGAGTGATGAAATCATGATGCTGATGCCGCTGATCAAGCATCTGGAAATTCCGCTGATTACCATCAGTGGTGATGATCGTGGTCCAATGCCACAAAATGCTGATGTAGCTTTAACGCTGGGTAATATTCAGGAGGCTTGTCCACTGGGTTTAGCGCCGACATCGTCAACGACGGCAACATTGGCTTTGGGCGATGCTTTGGCGGTAGCTTTATTGGATGCTCGCGGCTTTACCTCGGATGATTTTGCACGCTCACATCCTGCAGGTGCGCTGGGTAAGCGTCTGTTATTGCATGTGAAGCATCTGATGCGTACTGGCGCAGATTTACCTAAAGTCTCGCCAGATACCGCCATGAATAAAGTATTGTACGAAATTTCCAACAAGCGCTTGGGCTTAACCACAGTCGTCGATGAAAATGATGTGTTGCTGGGGATTTTTACCGATGGTGACTTGCGTCGCTTGATTGATAAGCAGCAAGGTTTTGATGTCAATCTGGCTATTCAGGACGTGATGACCAAAAATCCGTTGACCATTTCTCAGGAAGCACGTGCAGTGGTGGCACTGGAACGTATGAATGAGCATAAAATTAATCAATTTGTAGTTGTTGATGATGCCAATAAAGTCATTGGTGTGATTAGTATGCATGACCTGATTCAGGCTGGGGTAAATTAATAAATGGCATCTTATGTATTATTAGAGCAGGCACGTCATATTGCAGCACTGGTGCTTGATGTAGATGGTATTTTAAGTGATGGCTTTGTAACGCTGACTAATACTGGCGATGAGATCAAATCCTTTGATATTCGTGACGGTCTGGGCATGAAACTGGTTCAGCAAGCAGGGATCAAGGTGATTATTATCACCGGACGTAAAAGCAATATCGTAGAAAAGCGTATGTCGGATCTGGGTGTTGATCTGGTCTATCAGGGCCGTGAAGACAAAGGTACAGCACTTCGTGAAGCCTGCGCACAGCTCAACATTGATCCTGAAGATTGCCTGTACATGGGCGATGACTGGCCTGATCTGTCTGCTTTTGCCATTGCCGGCATGAAAGTGACCGTGCCTAATGGTCATGTTGAAGTTCGCCGCCGTGCCGATCTGGTGACTCAGGCCCAAGGTGGACGTGGTGCGGTGCGTGAAATCTGCGATATGCTGTTAATGTCCAAAGGCATGTACCAAGAGTTACTTGAAAAATATACTCGTGCGCCTTATTAATAAGTCATATCTTTTGGATTAAGTACACCGCTTATGGATACTAAAGTTTTATATATTACGGCTGTGATTATTGCCGCAATAAGTGGTGGTTATTACTATTACAGCGGCAAGGGCAACAAGCTGCAGGCAGACTCTGCGCGCAGCATGACCTATTCCGCTCAAAATATTAACTTAACCCAGACAGATGAAGCAGGCCAGGTGTCGGTTCGTGCCCAAGTGGACCGACTTGAGCAGAACCTGCAGCTAGAAACCTCAAAGCTGGAAAATCTGCGAGCATCGACCTATGACAACGGTAAAGTCGATGCGACTTTCTTTGCCAAAATGGCGCATGGTTATGATGACAATACAAAAGTTGTACTCTCTCAAGAAGTGCTCGCCACCAAAATCATGCAAAATGGGAAAATGCAGTTCCGTACTGAAGAACTGACCGCTTTTCCGAAAACACGTGAAATTGAAACAGACAAGACAGTGATTGTGGAATCTCCACAGGCTGAATTTGTCAGCCAGGGTCTTAAAGCCAATCTTAATGATGGTCAATACGAATTCTTTAATATTCGAGGAAAGTATGAACCAAACTCCTAAAGCCAAAATGATGCACACTTTCCTAAAGCGTATGACGCTGGCGACTGTGGTTGGACTCGGTTCAATCACTGCTTTTGCCCTGCCATCTGACCGTAACCAGCCAATTACCTTGCTGGCTGACCGGGCGACTTTCAATGAGCGGACGGGTGTGACGACGTATTCGGGCAATGTCATCATTGAACAGGGCACTATGAAGCTGCAAGCCAATTCAATTGTGGCCAATCTGAACAATAAGCGCCAAATCAGTCTGATTACGGCGACAGGCAGCCCGGCACAGTTCCAGCAAAAAGTGGATCCGGCCAAGGGTCTTGCCAAAGGCCAGGCGCAGAAAATTGTCTATAATGCTGAAACTGGCATTATTACCCTGTCAGGTAATGCACTGTTGCAGCAGAATGGTGCCAGTATTCGTGGTGCGACTTTAAAATACAGCATGAACAAGGGTGATGTTGAAGCCATCGGTACACCGAATAAAACCGGTTCAGCTGAAGGTCGCGTAAAAATTGTGATTCCCCCATCTAGTTCAACATCCTTCCCGGGAGCGCGTGATTAATGGAGCAATCGCAGCAGGTTCAAACCCTCACCATTAAACATCTGGCGAAAAATTATAATAAACGCTGGGTAGTGAAAGATGTGTCGTTCAGCATGGAAAGTGGTCAGATTGTCGGGTTGCTGGGACCGAATGGCGCCGGTAAAACCACCAGTTTCTATATGGTGGTCGGTCTGGTGCGGATGGATAAGGGGGAAATCTATCTCGATGATCTGGATCTTTCCGACCTCGCAATGCATGAACGGGCACGTAAGGGAATTGGTTATTTGCCGCAGGAAGCTTCGATTTTCCGAAAACTGACGATTTCTGAAAATATTATGGCGATTCTGGAAACCCGTAAAGACTTGACCAAGGCACAGCGTCAGCAACGTCTGGCGGAGCTACTGGCAGACTTTAAAATCACCCATATCAAAGATTCCTTGGGTATGAGTGTATCCGGTGGGGAGCGACGTCGTGCCGAGATTGCACGTGCACTTGCGGCGGACCCAAAATTTATGCTACTCGATGAACCTTTTGCCGGTGTCGATCCGATTTCGGTTGGAGATATTAAGGATATTATTACGACCTTGAAAGATCGCGGGATTGGGGTACTGATTACCGATCATAACGTACGTGAAACGCTGGCGATTTGTGAGCATGCTTATATTGTTAGTGAAGGTGCATTGCTTGCTGAAGGTACACCAGAAGAAATCCTGGCGAATGAGACCGTAAGAAAAGTTTATCTGGGTGATGATTTCACTGTTTAAATAATCCTGCTTTATATAAAAACCCTGCATCAGACGCCAGTTGTCGGATGCAGGGTTTTTTTTGATCAAATCAAAGTGAAAAAGATTTCTTTTAAAGTGATTTGACCTATTGTTATGCTAAAACAAGAAAACATTACATAATTATGCGATTTAGAGCAGAACACTTTTAAAAGAAATCAGGGGAAAACAGAATGAAAAAGAAGGAGATTAATTCTTCTTTTGCCTTTATCTGTGTCTTTGGGGCATGCAGAAAGCTCACCCCATTATTTTACCAATCTCAAGAATGGCTTGGGTCAGCTGATTGTACCCAAGCCGACACGGTCAGCGCATACCATTGATATTACCTCGCTCGGTCATTATTCATTAGATACATCAAAAGTAGCTGAGCTGCCGCAAATTACCCGGCCACAGTCAGGACAGCCAGCTTTCAGTCCTACGGTCACAGCTGGTATTCCACAAAAAATGAATTTGGTGGAAGCTGTACACCGGGCAGTGCAGCGACGTCCTGAAATCACACAGAGTATTTCGACATTATCTGCGCAGGCCGCGAATATCGATGTGGCGAGAGCGGGTTATTATCCGCAGGTATCCGGTGGTATCGGGACAGGTGACCTCACTTCCGGTGAACGTGGACGTCAAATCGTTTCTTTGAATGCTACCCAGATGCTGTATGACTTTGGCAAAATTAAAACCAATGTTAGTGTAGAAGAAGCCCGTTTGGCAGAAGAACAGGCAAGGGTGCTGGTTAGTCTGGATCAGGTCGCATTTGAAGTGGCTGATGCAATAGTGAATATCAAACGCTATCAGCAAATCACCCAGATTGCCCAACAGCAGATTCAGGGCATTGGACGGATTGCAGAAATTGCCAATTTGCGTGCCCGCGCCGGGATCAGCAGTCAGGCCGACCCGATTCAGGCCCAGTCCAATCTGGAAGCAGCGCAATCGAATCTGATTGTTCAGCAGACCCAACTCAGACAATATCAAAAACGCTTGCGTACCTTGCTAGGATTTGATGTATCCGCCATTGAATGGGATATTCCTGATCGTATTGTGGCACAGGCCGATCTTTATCAAGATCCGGAATTTACCCAGATTCCGAACATGATTCTGGCACATGCCGGGGTCAATGTTGCCCGTTCGCAAAAAGATCAGGCGCGATTAAGTTCTTATCCGACTATTAGTGTTAAAGGTAGTCTAAGTCAGGCGATGAATGGGCGAAATCCAAATAATAATGAAGATGATGGCTTCTATAATTCAGTCATGATTGAAGTCAGCAGTAATTTGTATCAGGGTGGTGCAACGCGTTCACAGACCCGTGCCGCAAGCTATGCCGAAGAAGCTGCACGCGCACAGGTTAATACGGTCTATCTGGATGTGCTAGATCAGGTGCGCTTGATCCGCGAGCAAATTGAAAATAAACAAAAACAAATGGGGGTTTTATCCCAGCGCCGCGCAACCACGATACGCACCAAAGAGCTGTATCAAGAACAATATAAATTGGGTACCCGAACCGTGGTGGATTTGCTGAATGCAGAGCAAGCCATTCATAGTGCCGCGCAGGAAATTGAATCGGCACGCTATGATATTTATTCGGCGATCGTACAGTACATTCAGGTCACGGGCCGTACACGGGATATTTATGCGCTTAACAGTATTTCTATTCAGGGGTTTGAAGTTCAGCCATGAGTACTACAATAATAAATTATCAACCTTGGCTTCATGCAGTTTTAAATATTGCCAGGCATTACCGGATCGAACCTTCTGAGGAGCGGATTCGCCTGCAACTGGACTGGAATCAGCATCATGACATTGATGACATGCTCAAGATTGTCAGTCGTCAGATGGGTTTAAATCTCCGTAAAAATAAATTTGAGCGCAGCCTGCTGAATCCATGGCGTTTACCTTTAATGGTTGAATTCGATAGTGGTGATGTGGGCGTGATTGAACGCATCGATACACAGGGGAATGTCAGCATTCAGCTCAGTGGTGATGAAGGTTTATCTCAAAGCTTTACAGTTGAACAATTAGATACTGGCGTAAAGCATCTTTATGTACTGCGTCCTGAATCTTCAGTTCCGGATGCGCGGGTGGATGAATATATCAAACCTTTTGAAAAAAACTGGTTCTGGTCGATTGTCCTGAATGACTGGAAGCGTTATATCGATGTGATGTTTGCATCTTTAATTGCCAATATTCTGGCACTGGCCACGATAGTCTTCTCGATGAATGTCTATGACCGTGTCATTCCATCACAGTCCATTCCGACGTTATGGGTGTTGGCCGGTGGTGTGCTGATCGCCGCGATTTTTGAGTTTGTTTTACGTGTCTCGCGGATCTATCTATCAGACATTATTGGTAAACGTGCGGATTTAAAAATTTCTGACCGGGTTTTCGGTCATTCATTACGTATCAAAAATAGTGAACGTTCTAAATCAACAGGAACCTTCATTTCACAAATTCGCGAGCTGGAAGGCGTCCGCGAACTGGTGACTTCAACCACAGTCACGGCGATTGTCGATCTGCCATTCTTCTTCCTGTTCTTAGGCATCTTCTGGGTGATCGGTGGCAATCTGTTCTGGGTCATGTTACTCGTTGTGCCCTTAATGATTCTTCCGGGAATGCTGGCGCAGAAAAAACTGGCACAGCTGGCGCAATTGGGCATGCGCGAATCTGCCATCCGCAATGCCTTGCTGGTAGAAGCCGTACAAGGAATTGAAGACATCAAGCTGTTAAGAGCTGAAACACGTTTCCAGAATCAGTGGAACCATATGAATGAAGTGTCAGCTGATGTCAGCATGCAGCAACGTAAAATTTTCGGCTTGATGACCGCCTGGACCCAAAAAATTCAGGGACTGACCTTTGCAATTGTAGTCTTGGTCGGGGCTTTTGCGGTGATGGAGGGTGACATGACCACAGGCGCACTGGTGGCCTGTTCGATTCTATCTTCACGCATGCTGGCACCAATTTCACAAATTACGGGTGTACTGGGTCGCTTGCAACAGGCTAAAGTCGCCAAGGCTGGTTTGGATGAACTCATGAAAAAACTGGTGGACCAGCCGGATTATTCGCACCTGATTCATCGTTCGGCACTGGATGGGCATTATGAGCTCAACGGTGTGGTGTTCAAATATGGCGATGATGATCCGAAACCGAGTTTGATGATTCCCAAGCTAGAGATCAAGCCCGGGGAGAAAATTGCAATTCTGGGCCGTAATGGTGCAGGAAAATCGACCTTATTGCAGCTCTTGTCTGGGATGCAGACACCGTTACAGGGCAAGGTCAAGCTGGATGGGATTGATCTGACCCTGATTGATCCGTCAGATGTGCGGCGTGATATGAGTTTGCTAAATCAGAACTCGCAGTTATTTTATGGTTCAATTCGTGAAAACCTGACTTTGGGTGCACCTTTGGCCACCGATCAACAAATTCTGGAAGCCTTACAAATTACCGGTGCACTGGGATTTGTACAGGAGAAAAAAGAAGGGCTGGATCATATCATTTTAAAAGGCGGTGTCGGCTTCTCTGGTGGACAGCGTCAAGCCTTGTTATTGGCGCGGTTGTTGATCCGTCAACCAAAAATTTTGCTGCTGGATGAACCGACCGCTGCTATTGATGATGTGTCAGAAAAACAGTTGATTGATCATCTTAAAGGCTATTTAACCCATCGTACGATGATCGTTGCGACTCATCGCCGTGCGGTATTGGAACTGGTGGACCGTATTCTGGTGGTCAATGATGGCAAGATTGTGATGGATGGACCACGGGATCAGATCCTGAATCAATCGCAAGGTGGTAAGAAGCGGGTTGTGGGAGCAAGTGCATGAGTGAACTACAGCAACTAAAACGTTCCAGCAAGGTCAGCTTTCAGGAACCGCCATTACCCAAATCAAGTGTCATCATCTGGATTATCGGCATTGGCCTATTGGTATTGCTGAGCTGGGCCTGGTTATTCAAATTGGAAGAAGTATCTACCGGTACTGGAAAAATAATTCCATCATCCAAAGAGCAGGTGATTCAGTCTCTGGACGGCGGTATTCTCACCACACTCAACGTCAAAGAAGGTGAAATTGTCGAGCGTGGGCAAGTATTGGCTCAGCTTGATCCGACCCGCTTTGAATCCAACGTCGGTGAATCAGAATCCTTGCTGGTTTCGTCACGTGCTACTTCAGCCCGTTTACGTGCGGAAGTCACCGGCGCACCGTTGGTCTTTCCTGAAGAAGTGTTGAAATACCCCAAATTGGTTAAAGAAGAAACGGCCCTGTATCAGTCGCGTCGAGCCAATTTGCAAGAATCTGTTGCAGGCCTGGAACAGGCTTTGTTACTGGTGCAGCAAGAACTAGAAATGACCGCACCATTAGTTGCCAAAGGGGCAGCCAGTGAAGTTGAAGTGTTGCGTCTAAAACGTGAAGCCAACGATTTGCGTAATCAAATGAATGATATCCGTAATCAATATTATGTAAATGCGCGGCAAGAGCTGTCCAAAGCCAATACCGATGTGGAAACCCAGCAACAGGTGGTACGTGGCAAGTCGGATACTTTGAGCCGAACTGTTTTTAAATCACCGGTTCGCGGTGTAGTCAAAGAGATTGATGTGATGACGCTGGGCGGCGTGATTCCACAAAATGGCAAGTTGATAACCATCGTGCCACTGGATGAAAAATTACTGGTTGAAGCACGAATCTCGCCGCGTGATATTGCCTTTATTCGCCCTGATCAGGAAGCATTGGTTAAAATTACAGCTTATGATTATTCGATCTATGGTGGGTTGAATGGTAAAGTTGCGATGATTTCACCGGATACCTTGCGTGATGAAGTCAAGCAGGATCAATTTTATTATCGGGTGTATATCCGTACCGATAGCGACAAGCTCAGCAATAATGCCGGGCAGGAGTTCAATATTACTCCAGGGATGGTGGCCACCGTGGATATTCGTACTGGTTCAAAAACCGTGATGGATTATCTGATCAAGCCATTTAATAAAGCCAAAGAAGCCTTGCGTGAACGGTAATATTTGCCAAGCAATTGAGTAAAACAATCGATCAAAATCAGGCCTCTCCGTGGAGAGGCTTTTTATTTGTCTGTGCAAAGCGGGTATACTGCAGCAGTGAGAGTTTAAAGCCTGAAGTTAT
Organism: Acinetobacter lwoffii; assembly: GCF_015602705.1. NCBI lineage: Bacteria > Pseudomonadati > Pseudomonadota > Gammaproteobacteria > Moraxellales > Moraxellaceae > Acinetobacter > Acinetobacter lwoffii. The sequence continues at coordinate 1,757,989 of NZ_CP059081.1, read as the reverse complement.
GCCATTTACCATTGCCAGCCTGGTCAGTTTTGAGGAAGACATCAAAAAAAGCCGCTTTCAGGCCTTTGCCACACCTGTTGAAAATGAGCAGGACGTCAAAGATTTTCTGGAGGCTTATCGCGATCCAAGTACCACCCATCAATGCTGGGCCTGGAAAATTGGCCATCAGGTACGCTTTAATGATGATGGTGAACCTTCAGGTACTGCAGGACGCCCGATTCTGGCAACTATTGAAGGCAATGAGCTGACCAATGTGCTGGTATTGGTCAATCGCTGGTATGGCGGGATCAAGCTGGGAACAGGGGGCTTGGTACGGGCCTATGGCGGTTGTGCTGGGCAATGTTTGTTGTTGGCAGAAAAAATTGAACTGATTGAAAAGAAAAAGGTGCAATTTTCCTGTCAATTCAATGAATGGGCCATCTTTCAATATGAATTGAATCAGCAACAAATCGATTATCAGGAAGAATATACAGCCGAAGGGGTGCAGGTCAGTGCCTTATTTCAGTTACATCAAATTCAATCTTTTGCCTTAAAAATTCAAGATGTGACCCGCGGCCGCGAACAGCTCAAAATCATAGAAGAAGCGACAGATGACTGACGTAGATCCATTACTGAAATATCGTGAACAGCACAAACATCGCCTGAATTATATGCCTTGGCTGTACTGGTCTTTAAAGCCTAAAAATCGTAGCTGGGCAGAAGCGTGGCAAAAGGACTATCAGGCTTACTTGATGGAAATGGAAACCATCGAGATTGGTGAAAACTGTTTTATTTCACCACTGGCACATATTTTCGCGGAGCCGGGACGCAAAATCATTATTGGTGATAATACCTTTATTGCCGCAGATTGCACCTTGCATGGCCCACTGGACATTGGGAATGAAGTGGCGATTAATCATCACTGTATTCTGGATGGCGGTCGAGTAGGGATTAAACTGCATGATCAGGTGCGTATCGCCGCTTATTGTCATCTTTATGCCTTTGATCATGGCATGGATCTGGAGCAGCCGATTTATCAGCAGCCAGTACGATCGCAAGGCATTGAGATCGGTCGGGATGTATGGCTGGGTGCGCATGTCGGTATCAAGGATGGAATTAAAATCGCAGATCAGGCCGTGGTGGGAATGAACAGTATGGTGACCAAGAATGTTGAGGAACGCGCGATTGTCGCCGGTAATCCGGCTCAATTCATTCGCTATCGTGAATAAGCTTTTGGAAGTCAATTGCTTGATACAACAGCCTGACTCAGCAAATAGATCGATATGTTGATCTATATTTGTTCACATAAAAGTTAACATATTTCAATTCAAGCCTTACAGATTTTGCTGCACATTTTTGAATGCTTATGCTAAGTTAAAAATAACTAAGAAATTTTTATCATAAATAGAAGAGAGGCTAAACATGAAACGTGTCATCGCCTGCATCGACTCATCACCATGTATAAACGCGCTGGCAGACGCGGCGGCATGGATTGCCAAACAGACTGGGCGTGAACTGGTCCTGTTACAGGTTTTGGATTATTACCCGGCCAGTTATCATCTGGGGGAAATCAGCGGAGTGATCGGCTTTGAAAGCAATGCCATGTTACTCAAAGAACTGGCTGAGCTTGAACAAAAACAAAGTGAAATTGCGCTGGATTATAGCAATAACCTGCTGCAACACATTTCCGAGCGGATTCTGGCAGAACACGGTATTCAAACCACACATATTCAGGAAAAGGGTGATTTTCTGGAGCAAAGCTTCCAGATCCTGCAGCCTGATGATATTGCAGTGATTGGATTACTCGGTGAACGCTCGGCTGAAAAAAACAAACCGATTGGTACCAATGTCGAAAATTTTATTCGTGGGGCAAACTGTACCGTGATGACAGTCGGGGAACAGTTTAAGCCACCGACACGATTTATTTTTGCCTATGAATATTCACCAACCTGTATCAAGATGATGAAACGGATTGCGGAAAGTGATCTGCTGCGCTTATTGCAATGCCATTTGTTATATATCGGTGATCATGCTGAGATTCTGAATGAGCCTTTGCAATATTTAAATCAGGCTGGTTTAGATGTGGTGCCACAATACCGCTATGGCGATGTCGCAGAAAATATTTTGACCTATCAGCAGGAACTCGGAATTCAACTGATCGTGTTGGGTGCATTTAGTCACAGTAAAATTCACCAGTTCTTTTTGGGCAGTATTGCGACCACGATTTTCCGGAATTCAAAAGTGCCTTTACTGGTTGCGAAGTGAGAATTGCATATAATAGCCAAGCGCGAAGTCTAATCGTAAATTGTTACAGCTTGATTTAAAAATGACCAGAGTTATCCTCATATATTGTGGATAACTCTGTGGATAATATTTATAAGTTAATGTTATTTATGGTAAATATGTCATTGGGTGATTTTTGTTCTTCTTGTTTTATTTCACAATCGCGAGTGCAAAACCATCATGTCCTTTGCTGCCAACCGTTTGTAAAGCAGTGCATGACAAGATACGTGGATGATTTTGAAGCGCTTTAAACATGTCACGAATGCCTTCAATACTTGGTTTATTATTGTCCGGGTTAATGATTTCGCCAGCACGAATCACATTGTCCAGAAAAATAAGTGTACCTGAGTGCGACAGGTTTAAACTGAGTTCCAGATATTCCGGATAACTCTGTTTGTCTGCATCAATAAAGATGAAATCGAAAGCTTCCGTATCTTCAGGCAGGGCTTTAAGCACATCTGCTGCACGGCCGCATTTCAGTTCGACGGTCTGTTTAAGCTGCGCGCGATCAATATTTTCCTGACCCATCGCTGCATGGGTATCACGTCCTTCAATGGTCAGGATATAGCCATCATCCGGCAAAGCACGTGCCAGCCACATGGTGCTATATGCTGCAAATGTGCCGAGTTCCAGTATACGTTTACATTGGTTCATCTGGATTAGCATCTGCAACAACATGCCTTGGTTCGGTGCTACAGCCAGATGATCAGGAAAACCGTGCGCTGCGGTATTCTCAAGAGTTTGATTCAGAATAGGGTCTTCAGGAATTAAATGTGAATCAATATAGTGATCAATGTCTGTCCACATTTGTTGCATAGTCTTAGCACCTCGATTGCGATGCGTGCATTTTAAACTTTTCGCGGCAGAGCGCAATTTATTGTTCTATAGGTGATGATTTTTTAGGCTCTACAATGTTCTGAATGAACTTTGTAGAGTGGTTGTCATGACTTAGTAATTACACATCGAGGAATTACGGCCTAAACTCGGTCCCCAGGTACGATAACCTTGGGTATCGATGTGGATTTGACCTGAAGCATACATGCCAAGTCCCATATTCAGACTTTGACCATGCTGTACCCAGAACTGACACAATTTGAACTTGGTATTTTCAATATAGCTATAATCTTGTGCCTGCGGATATTCAGGCCCAATCCGGAAATCGATGGCAGAGTTGTACAGATGGCGTGAAGAGTTGGCACCACCGGCACACTGGTTTAAAGGCAGGTCACGATAGACTGACGTGACTTCAAAATCAGTCAGTACATTGGCTGCAACCAGATATTTAAAGACTTTTAAAGTTGGGATCTGATTGGCCCATAATTCACGGCTTGGAATCATATATTGGGAACGGCCACACTTGGCCCAATCACGTGCAGTACGCATCAATTCGAAACTCGGAATGATATTGCCAACCCCATGACGTTCCAGAAAAACCTCATATTCACGCACGCGTGACAAATTATCCAGTGCCGATACCCAGTGGGTATACACATAAGGCACAGTTTTTGGGTGGGCTTTACGATCGTATTGAACACGTTCTTGTGGAATGTAAATCCGTTTTCCAGCAGGTGTGGTGGCCTGTCCAGGTTGTTTTGTGGTCGTGGTACAGCCCACAAAAACAAGAGGAATTATACAAAGACTCAATAATCCCTTTAACAAGTTCTTCATTTATAGAAATCAGATATTTACAAAATAGCGCTATTTTAGACTAAATATAGGGAGAAATTTGGAGAATATTGCAATGAAATGTGTGCGTTGAGTATAAAAAAGATCAGCATTTGCTGATCTTTTAAAGTTTAAACTAATTACTTTTCAAGGTATTGTAATTTGTCTGCTTTGCCATTCCATTCTTCACGGTCTGCTGGCTGGTCACCAATTTGTGTGATATTTGGCCATTTTTGTGACAAGTCAGCATTCAGTTCAATAAAGACTTCCTGACCTTCTGGTAATTCGTCTTCAGAGAAAATTGCATTTGCCGGGCATTCAGGTTCGCATAACGCACAGTCGATACATTCGTCCGGGTTAATCACAAGGAAGTTAGGACCTTCATAGAAACAGTCTACAGGGCAAACTTCAACACAGTCTTGATATTTACATTTAATACAATTTTCAGTGACAACGAAGGTCATGGCGACAGCTACCTAAAAAATATGGTTCTAATTACGAATGCTGTATTTTAGGCAAAAACAGGGGGAACTAACAATTCCTTTTATTGATATTTGTTATATATAGGGCTGTTAAATTTGAAAAAAGGTCGCATACCGATGAATTACAGCATTCATCGGTATGTTCAGGACATCGACCCTATGCCAGATGAGGTCTAGGACCGAGAATTAACTTGGCTGTTTGATCAGGTCTTTGAGCGCATATAACTGCTGCAAGGCTTCACGCGGAGTTAAACTATCTACATCAATATCTTCGAGTAAGTCCAGTGCAGGCGATTCTTTTTCAATTTCGATGATACGTTCTATAGGCTCCATAACTTCAGGCATTGCAAACAGATCATGCTGCGGGCTCAGTGGCTTGGCCTGATGCTGTTTTTCCAGAATCTTTAAGCGGTTTTGCGCTTCTTTAATCACCGCAGCCGGAATGCCTGCCAATTTCGCGACTTGCAAGCCATGACTTTGACTGGCCGGGCCATGTTGCACCTTATGCAATAAAATCAGATTACCATTCAGCTCTTTGGCCGTGACATGGTAGTTATTAATGCCACTTTCCTTATCCAGTTCAGTCAGTTCGAAATAATGGGTAGCAAATAGACATAAACATTGAATGCGTTTGGTCAGATCCAGCACACAGGCCCAAGCCAAAGACAAGCCATCATAGGTACTGGTTCCACGGCCAACTTCATCCATGAGTACCAAAGACTGGCTGGTGGCATGATGCAGGATTTGCGAGGTTTCGGTCATTTCCACCATAAAGGTTGATTTGCCGGTCGATAAATCATCGGCAGAACCAATACGGGTAAAGACACGGTCAACCGGACCTAAAGTTGCAGCTTGCGCTGGAACATAGGCACCACAATAAGCCAGCAACACGATCAATGCAGTCTGGCGCATAAAGGTGGATTTACCCCCCATGTTGGGACCGGTAATAATCGCCATCCGATGGGAAAAATCTAGTCGCGTATCGTTCGGGGTAAAGGCCGTTTTACTGAGGGCTTCTACCACCGGATGTCGTCCGGCAGTGATACTTACGCCAACCTCAGGGCTGAATTTTGGACGCGACCAGTTGCGTAAACGTGCCTGATGGGCAAAATTAGCAATCAGATCAATCTGGGCAATGGCACTGCTCATTATCTGTAAATTGCCGATATCCTGACGCAGTTCATCCAGTAGCATTTCAAACAGCATTTTTTCACGGGCCAATGCACGCGATTCGCTAGATAAGACTTTGTCTTCAAATGCTTTCAGTTCAGGTGTGATGTAGCGTTCGGCATTTTTCAGGGTTTGCCTACGAATATAGTGCTCGGGTGCCTGTTCGGCTTGTGCGCGTGTCAGTTCAATATAATAGCCACTGACGCGGTTGTAGCCAATTTTCAGTCCCGGAATTCCGCTTTGTTCACGCTCTTTAATTTCCAGATCAATCAGGAACTGGCTGGCATGATCACGAATCTGACGCAATTCATCCAGTTCACTGTCAAAACCTTCGGCAATGACATTACCATCACGAAGCAGGACGGGCGGGTTTTCCACAATGGCGGACATCAGACGTTGATGTAGATCATGGAAGTCGCCGAGTTCTTCATTGAGTTGTACTAAAAGTTTGGACTGTTGCTGACTGACAATCGGTTGCAGGGCATGGCGTAAAAATGGAATTTGCGCGCAGGCCTGTCGCAATTGCACCAGATCACGTGGACGGGCACTGCCAAGTGCAATACGGCTCAGCACGCGTTCAATATCGCTAATTTCTTTTAGTACCAAACGTACAGGCACTTCGTGGAAACCTTGCAGCAGGGCTTGAATGGCATCCAGGCGCTCATCCAGCAGCGCGGTATCGCGTAAAGGTTGCATCAGGGTGCGACTGAGCAAGCGTCCACCCATAGCAGTCTGACAGTCATTGATCAGTTGAAATAAGGATGTCCCATGTTCAAATAAAGGCTCAATCAGTTCAAGATTACGGCGTGTCACCGGATCCAAAGCAATAAAATCTGAACTTTGTTCTAGCTGAATCGTGCGGATATGCGGTAACGCAGTTTTCTGGGTTTCTTTTGCATAGTGAATCAGTGCCGCAGCCGCTGCTTTAGCCAAAGGTAAATGATCAATGCCGAAACCTGAAAGCGTGCTGACAGCAAACTGGTCGCATAAGGTTTTTTGCGCATTGTTCAGGTTGAAGTCGACATCGGGACGTTTGGTGACCGAGATATCCAGTTGCTGTTTGAGTTGTTCGGTCAATGTTGGATCAGTGATACTTTCATCCAGCAGAATTTCGCTTGGCATCAAACGCGCCAGTTCAATCATGAGCTGGTTAAGATCATAATCCTGCTGCTGGACTTTAAATAGGCCGGCGCTGAGATCAAGAAGTGCAATGCCGATCTGATTCTGCTGAATACATAAAGCCACCAGATTCGAGCTCTGATGTGCACCGAGCATGGCATCATCGGTCAGGGTGCCCGGCGTAATAATTCGAACTACACCACGCTCAACCGGTCCTTTGCCAGTAACCTCGCCGATCTGCTCGCAGATCACCACGGTTTCGCCTTTTTTGACCAGACGTGCCAGATAGCCCTCGGCTGCATGATAAGGCACGCCCGCCATAGGAATCGGCTGACCATTGGCCTTACCGCGATGGGTCAGGGTAATGCCTAAAATCTTGGCTGCTTTGTGTGCATCTTCAAAGAACAGTTCATAAAAATCACCCATACGATAAAACATCAATGAATGCGGATGCTGCATTTTCACCGACATGTATTGCTGCATCATGGGCGTTAAGGTAGAAAGATCAGCCATAATTTCTGAACTGGTCATTAAAAATAAATCCTTTCAACAAGAGATAAATGCAAATACTGCTCAATAGGCTATGCAGGAAAATTTAAAGCACATTTTCAATCTGGCCAATCCCACATGATTGAGCACAGGAGATTGAAAATGTGAAATGAATCTGCTGATTCAATTCAGCTTTAAAGCTGTATTGCAGCAAGTCTATCAAATTTAATTTTTAGAAAGAAATGAAATTCCAGATGAATCTTTAAGGCAGCGCTCAGATCTGTCGCTATGGCTTCTTATTCAGCACTATTTGCAATTTTAAAAAATAAACCACCGGATGTGAACATGCGGTGGTGAGTCTAAATCAAGACGATAGTTTATTCCGGATCATAAAGACCAAGATCGGTCAGATGTAATCTGAGAATCCGGCGTAATTCCAGTACGGCTTCAGGCGTTTCCTGAATCGAGTGGCCACCCTTAATGACTTTGCTAGATACAGCACCTTCCAAGTAAGCACTTTCGTATGAAACGATATCATCGCTCATGAGCTTGGTATCTTGCGTATCTACGGTATTGCCGATAATAGAATGAAATTTGATATTTTTAGAAGGCTGAATATCCTTAGTTAATGCAGTAAATTTCGAATTTTCACTCAGATCGCTTGGACCATTCTGAATCAGGTCATGCCCCAGTTCTTTGACAAACTCGTTTAACCCGATCTGGCCTTGCAGGGTATCGGCAAAGGCACCCAAAAATGCACCCGGTATACGGATAATTTTACGAGCCAGTTTGGTATGCCAGCGGTCGGCATATTCTGTCCCACGATGTGGTGTCGCTAAGAAAATGGCCCGAGTGAAATTTGGAATAGGCCGCATTTGCAGGCGTGCTTTAAAGAGCGGGTTATCCTTAAATTGTGCAATGCGGGTATTTTGTACCAGCTTGAATGCATCTTGGGTAATATCGGCCTGACTGACCATTAAACGGGCAATCACACCTCCCATGCTATGTCCGACCAGTACCGCATCTTTTTTGGCTGGTGCATTGTTCGCGACCTGGGCAAAGCCTTGCTGAACCAGAGCATTAATTTGAAAACGGCTTTCCAGAATCGGCATATTAGTAGAATAAAATACCTGCCAGACCTGGAAATTTTCCCTTAATACCGGATCACCCATAATGTCGTTGGTCAGACGAATCCAGGCTTCAGGACTGCTGGCCAGGCCATGAATCAATACCAGCACTTTCTTGTTCGGATTATAAGGTTCCAGCATGTACAGGTGCGGCATGCTCAGACTGTCTTCGCGATTAATCAGGGTCAGATAGGCTAAACGCCCCAGATTATTCTCGGCTAGCCATAAGCCGTAAGGTGCAGAAAAGTTGGCGGCCAGCGCATATTCTTTCGAAGCCACCTTAATCTTTTCATGCTTATAAGGATCATACAGTTTCAGGTGAAACTCTGAAGTAGATAAAATCTGTTCCGTCGAATTCGCGGATTTGGGTACAGCGGTAATGGTGGTCGCCAGATAGCGGGCTGAATGAATGTTTGGATTGATATCATTTGGATAGTTGTGCTTGAGCGGATCGACAATATATTTTTTATCCTGCTCGGTTTGCTGTGCTTCAGGTAAGACCACTAAAAATTCTGAACCAAAACCATCACGGCGGGTGATGGAACGTAGGCCGGAAAAGTTCATGTTATAGGTAGACATCAGCTGTTCAATGGTCTGGTTTTTCAGCTGCGGAAAATTTTCCAGATCAAGGGTGTATACACTGTCACCGACCTGAATGCGCTGGCCGGACTGTTTGGCTTCATAACGTTCAGCATAGCGTTGAATCAGATGAGCAATTGCCAGGTTATAAAAGTCACGAATCTGGACCTGGCGGTTATCAAAAATACGCTCTTGCGGCGCACGCTCGGTTTTAAATAGATAGGCATAGCTATAACGAATGCTTTTATCCAGCATAGTGAGCTGCTGATCCAGACATTTCTGGATGTTCTGCTTGTGTTGTTGCTGTTTTTCCGGTGATCGGGTTTTGTTTAAAATTCCGGTGTTACATTCAGCAGACTTGGCATTTTGTAAGGAGTTGGCTAGATATAATTCACTTGCTGTAGAAAGCAATTGTTCATCTAAAATTTGGGGAATACTTTTCAGATCTTCCACACATTCTTCGGGCTGATCAATACAGATCTGGGCTTCACGACCTGTCATGGACAACACATTCAGACTGGCTTCACTGAGCTTGTCGCGGGTCAAGATACTGTCACGCTCATTGTTCAGCGTGACATTAATGGCCTGTTCCTTAACACTGACCACCTGACAGCCGCTGAGTACGCTGGTGATGAGTAAAGTGCACAGCATTAATCTTTTATTTATTTTTTCGTGCATAAAACTTTTCACTGAATTCAAGTTATAAAGCGGGATAATGTTTTGTATTTTACTAATTTTTTCCCATAAAAATAGACCGCCGTAGCAGTCTATTTGTAATCAAATTGAAGCGAATCTTGATTATGGGGTCACCGGTGCTGTTGCTGGGTCTGTAGCCGGAGCGGGTGTTGATGTTTGCAAAATTTGCCAAACATTCCAGCGACCATTTTTCTCAATTTCCTGAATCAGACGGTCTGCTACTTCAGCTTCTTGCGGATATTTCACCTTATAGTTCGCCAAGGTTTGAGTGGCATTTTTTTTCTGTTCCAATGCAATATAGTTATTGGCTGCAGAAAGATAAGCCTCCTGAACGCCAGCTTTCATGGCTTTGTCCAGATAAGCGATGGCTTCACGTTGACCACCGCCTTCAGACAGACCAAAACCAAACCAGAAGTTGACCTCAGGATCATCTGGATTAATTTTGAGAATACGCTGGGCATAGGTCAGGGAACTGGTGGTATAAACTGAACCCAGATCCAGGTTACGTGCCATCACGCTGGCTTTAAAAGCACGCATCAACACATCAAAAGAGGCATTTGGACGGGCCGCTAAAGTATCCAGTTGTCGGGTGACTTCACGCAATTTGGCTTCAAAACCACGGCGTTCCTGACGATCGCTGAAACGTGGTGGATAATGACGTGCCTTACCTTCGACCATTTGCAGGAAATCGTCAATTTCGGTGATATCGATTTCATTTGAATTGGCAAGTGCTGCATAACGCATTGCACGTGTATTGCTATCTACCACTGGAATAATCAGTTTATTCACATCCAGGGTCAGTTGCTTGGATGGATCATTAGGATCCGTCACCACCATCTTGGTTACAGGCTGCGCTGCAGCTTTTTTCAAATGCACTTCAAATTCAGGTGGTTCATTATAATTGAATGGATTTAAAGCATAAAATGGTGGGCTCAGTTCAGGCTCTACAAAAACCACTTGATCTACAGGTTTCTCAGCAGATTTCTGAGGAGTGGTTGAACACGCAGTAATTGTGAATGCTAAGCAAGCAAGTGCCAAGGGCTTAAAGGTCATAATAGTCATCCATTCTGTTATTTTTAAAACATCTATTCAAAAATTGCATGATCGTCAGTCTATGAAAAGTATAACGATCATGCAAGTAAACCCGTGTTACAGAGTGAAGTGTGATATTCAGGCTTTGGATTGGCTGGTTTGCGCTTCACATTCACGGCGCGCTTCTTCCAGAATCTCCAACTCTTTTTTACTCAAAGGCTGGCCATCCTGTTGCTGCTTGTTAAAGGTCGGATCTAACAAAGAAAGACGATTGCACAAGTTGTTCATGCGTTTTTCATTTTGCTGAATGCGATCCAGCAGAATCCGCATGCCTTCCAAAATCGGATCGGACTGGTCTTCAGTTGCGGCATAGGGCTGGAAACCGATACTTTCTGCATAGTCACGACGACGCGCTTCAGCATCATCTTTGGGTTTGTCTTTGGTGATAAAACGTGCCGGGTTGCCCACAGCTGTGGCGTTCTCAGGAACCGCTTTGGTGACGACCGCATTAGAACCGACTTTGGCATTTTTACCTACGGTGAATGGCCCAAGAATCTTGGCACCAGCACCGACTACCACGCCATCTTCTAGGGTCGGATGACGTTTACCTTTATTCCAGGTCGTTCCACCCAAAGTCACACCGTGATAAAGCGTCACGTCATCGCCAATTTCAGCAGTTTCGCCAATGACTACACCCATACCGTGATCGATAAAGAAACGGCGGCCAATTTTTGCACCCGGATGGATTTCAATGCCCGTGGCAAAGCGGCTAAACGAAGACAATGCACGTGCAGTTCCTTTACACTCTTTGTTCCATAGCTCATGTGCCATGCGATGCATGATCAGCGCATGAATGCCAGGGTAAGTGGTTAAGACTTCTAAGGTATTGCGTGCTGCAGGATCGCGCGCAAAGACAGCTTGTATATCTTCTTTGAGCTGTTTTAGCATTAGATTTGATCCTCGTCCTGTGATGATGTGTGTGAAGATTTTTTCCAGGTACCGTTGTTCAATGCCTGAACACGGCTGAAAATACCACGAAGTAAGTGATATTCCATACGATCTAATTGTATACGTCCAAAGAGGCGACGCAAGCGTAAAGGCAATAATCTTGGATTTTTTGGATCCATAAATTCAATTTCTGCCAACATTTTTTCCAAGTGTGGATAGAACTGTTCCATCTGCGCATGATTGACCAAGGGTTCATCCCATTCCATTTCAATGCCATCAATGACTTGCATGGTCGCTTTAGCATCACGTGGTTGTTCAATTTGACTCATCGTTGCCATGCGCATCTCATAGCAGATCACCTGAATCGCCTGAGCTACATTCAGTACGCCATAATCAGTATTCACAGGAATAGTCAGATGATAATTGGCCATCGCCAGTTCTTCATTGGTCAGACCACGGTCTTCACGGCCAAATAGAATCGCGACTTCCTGCTGATCTTGTACCACGGCGGTCATGGCTTTTTCAGCGGCAGGGCGCACATCTAACAGCGGCCAGGGAATGGTACGGCTGCGTGCGCTAGTACCGAATACAATCTGACAGTCTTTAATGGCATCTTCAAGTGTTTCTACAATCTCGATCTGCTCGATCAGGTCAGTTGCACCCGCGGCCAGCGCATCAATATCCGAATGTGGATAGGTTCTCGGTGCCACCAGAACCAGCTTAGACAAGCCCATGGTTTTCATGGCACGTAGGGCACTGCCGATATTGGCAGGTAAAGTGGTATTGATCATGACAATACGCACATGGGAGAGATGTGCTGAAACAGCAGCATTGTCAATTTGACTCATGAGGATTCCAATTTTAAGGTGTTTTAAAGATCAGGATTTATGAATATTGCGGCTGGGATTCAGCCTGATACAGTTCCAGTGCATCATCCATGCTCATGCCCACAGGCGGCGGAGGAATATCCACCGGCTTGGCCTGTTCATAGGACACGGCTTTGGCAGCTTTGGACTTGACCTGATACTCAATATGCAAGGCTTCTTTACCAAAATAGTCACGCAATTTGGCTAAGAGCTCATCCAGTGGGGCGACTTTCCAGTTGAGACCCAGATGCAGTTCAGTCGTGGCATACGGATAGTCCAGATACAGAATCACCGGAATATGTGCGGACATATCAACATTGCAATAAGGAGTCAGAATCTGCTGCAAGTCCCGGCTCAAGCTCTTGCTGAAATGCTCGGCTGTGAGAGTGATCTTGATGCTATTGGCACGTTTCTGGCGAATTTCATTCAGGCTGAATGCTTTGGTGAGGCGTCCCATCGGACGGTCAAAGCCTTCACGCTCATAGATTTCGCCTTCAATCACCACCACTTTATCGAGCTGGATAATCTCTTTAAAGCGGTTGAAGCGTTCGTGATTGGCTGAAATCTCAATCCGTGCCGTACCATCATCCAGGGTCATCATCATTCGGTTCGGAAAGTTGGCAATATCCACCACCAATCCTGCAAACACGGTGGTCACGCCACGGCGGGTCGGCGTCAGCTCATTGATCTGACTAGGCACAAAGGCTTTTAGTTCATTGCGATACACATCAATCGGGTGGCCGGTTAAATACAGGCCAAGCGTGTCTTTCTCACCTTTCAGGCGAACTTCATCCGCCCAAGGTTTGACTGGCTTAGATGGCTTGCGCTGAACTTCTTCAACTTCGCCAAACAGGTCCATGATGCCGGTTTCACGATTGGAACGTGCCTGTTCCGCAGCTTGAACCGCTTCAGGCAGTTGCGCCATCAGGTCGGCACGGTCAATTCCCAAGCAATCCAGTGCACCTGAACGAATCAGTGCTTCTAGAGTACGCTTATTGATTTTTTTCAGGTCAATACGATGACAGAAATCAAACAAGTCACGGAATGGACCTTCTTGTGCACGCGAGTCAATCACCGACTGCATCGCCGCTTCACCGACGCCTTTGATCGCCCCCAGACCATAGACAATGGTTTGCTCATCGATAGCATGGAATTGATACAGCGACATATTCACTGACGGCGGTAAAACTTCCAGATTATTCTTGCGACAGTCATCAATCAGGAATACCACGTTGTCGGTGTTCTGCATCTCCGAGGTCAATACTGCCGACAGGAATTCAGCCGGATAATGCGCTTTCAGCCATGCGGTCTGGTAGGCAACCAAAGCATAGGCAGCCGCATGCGATTTGTTAAAACCATAGCCGGCAAACTTTTCCATATAGTCAAAGATATGGTTGGCCGTAGCTTCATCAATGTCTTTTTTCGATGCACCTTCAATAAAGATCTGGCGCTGTTTGACCATTTCTTCCGGTTTTTTCTTACCCATGGCACGACGTAACAAGTCCGCGCCACCAAGGGTATAGCCGGCACAATACTGTGCAGCCTGCATTACCTGTTCCTGATAGACCATAATCCCGTAGGTGGGTTCTAGTACGCCTTCAAGCAAGGGATGCAGATATTCAAAATCGCCACCATGCATCCGGTGAATAAAGTCAGGAATCAGATCCATCGGACCTGGACGGTATAGTGACACGAAGGCAATAATTTCTTCAAACTTGCTCGGGCGTGCCTCTTTCAGCATCTTCTTCATGCCCACGGATTCAAACTGGAATACCGCAGTGGTGTTGGCATTGGCGAAGACCAGATATGCGTCTTTATCTTCAAGCGGGATATAAGCAATATCTAAAGGTTTATCCGCTTTGATGCGTTTATTAATATTTTTAACCGCATCTTCAATCACGGTCAGGTTACGCAGACCCAAGAAGTCAAACTTCACCAGACCTGCAGATTCGACATCGTCTTTATCGAACTGTGCCACGCGTCCGGTACCATCGGCATCACACATGACCGCAGAGAAATCGGTAATTTTGGTTGGCGAGATCACCACACCACCGGCGTGTTTACCGGTGTTTCGGGTAATACCTTCCAGTTTCAGTGCCATTTCCCAGATTTCGGCTGCATCGTCATGGTCTGGATTGGATGGATTGGTGACGATATCTTTAAGCTGGGGTTCAGCTTCTAGTGACTCAAGCAGGCTTAGACCTAAAGGCTTGGTCGGAATCATTTTCGAGATACGATCCGCCAAGCCATAAGATTTACCCAAAACGCGCGCAACATCACGAATCGCACCTTTGGCAGCCATGGTGCCGAATGTTGCAATCTGGGAGACCGCATCACGGCCATAGGTACGTGCTACATAGTCAATCACGCGGTCACGGCCTGCGATACAGAAATCGACGTCGAAGTCGGGCATCGAAACACGTTCCGGGTTCAGGAAACGTTCGAACAGCAGTTCATAACGCAGCGGGTCAAGATCGGTAATTTTTAAGCTATAGGCGACCAGTGAACCTGCACCCGAACCACGGCCCGGACCGACCGGAACGCCGTTACTTTTCGACCACTGAATGAAGTCCATCACGATCAGGAAGTAGCCCGGGAATCCCATCGAGTTAATGATGTTAATCTCGTATTCGATACGCTCATCATATGGCTTACGAATGTCCGGCCAGTCTTCATCACGTTGTTCAGGCGGATAAAGGAAATTCAAGCGTTCTTCCAGACCTTCTTTGGACAAGTGCGCAAAAAAGGTGTCAATGGTATGACCTTCAGGAATCGGATAATCGGGCAGGAAGTATTTGCCCAGTTGCAGCGTCACATTACAGCGTTTGGCAATGTGATAGGTGTTCTCAATCGCAGATGGAATATCCGAGAACAGCGCCGTCATTTCTTCAGCAGATTTGAAATATTGTTCAGGTGAATAGGTTTTAGGGCGGCGGTTGTCACCAAGCACATAACCATCTGCAATACATACCCGTGCTTCATGCGCTTCATAATCTTCACGGGTCATGAAATGCACATCATTATGTGCGACCACACCGATATTGTATTTTTTTGCCAGCTTAACGGCTTCCAGAATAAAGTTATCTTCATCCGGACGATTGGTACGGGTCAGGGCAAGATAAACACGATTACCAAATTTTTCGACCCATTCTTCTAGCAGCGGTTCCGCTTTTTGCGGATTTGAACTCATCAGCATTTTGCCGACGTCGGAATGCATGCCGAGCAGGGCAATCATGTCCTCAGGCTGATTTAAAATCCATTGTTTTTGAACGCAGGGAATATCCAATTGCTGGCCACTGATAAAGCCTTCAGATACTAATTCAGTCAAATTACGCCAGCCGGTATTGGTCATGGCCAATAAGGTCATGCGATGTTCGGCATCATTCAGGCGAATTTCAGAACCCAGAATCGGCTTGATGCCTTTGCTCAGACATTTGCCATAGAACTTGACGGCAGCATGCAGGTTAGAAAGATCCGTGAGCGCAAGGGCAGGCATCTGTTCTTCTTCGGCAGCTTTGACCAAGTCAGGTATCCGTACGATGGATTCAGTAATCGAAAATTCTGTATGAATACCAAGATGAACAAAGTGCATAGATGAGTCCCTGCTAAAACCATTGAATAGTTTAACATGGGATTTATTGTTTCAGTTTGAAATTGATGGGAAATGGCTAACTTTTAGGTCAAGTTTGAATTTGATTTTTTAAGCTGATTATTTAGTTAGTTGTTAGAAGATATTTTCTTTTACTTTTGACGGGACAAAAGTAACAAAACCCCTTTGTTGATCTGATGGCACTTCCTGAGCAAGCTTTAAGCATTGCTTTAAAGCTTGTGCAAGACAGAACAACGGCAGCATCCATGTCGCCGTGGCACGTATCAAATAGTTGCAGGACTTTACTTTGAAATAATGAGAAAGGGATCGTAAGTATTAAAAACAATAAAACCCTCTTTTTAGAGGGCCTTATTCATACATAAAAACTAGCTTAACGAAGTCGGGATAACCAGTCACCGAGGCTTTGTACAATCTGCACTAGAATCAGTAATACAATCACCGTCATGATGACTACAGAGGTATCAAAACGCTGATAACCATAAGAAATCGCTAAGTCACCAATACCACCCGCACCGACAGCACCGGCCATTGCCGTTGCACCAATCAAACTGATGGTAGCAGTAGTCAAGTTTAGAATGACTGAACTACGCGCTTCCGGCAAAATAAACTTAAAGATAATCTGCATTGGCGTCGCGCCCATGGCTTGAGCAGATTCGATAATACCTTCATTCACTTCAAGCAAAGATGTTTCAATCAGGCGACCAATGTATGGGCCGACATAAATGGTCAATGGAACAATCGCTGCCCATGTACCAATTGATGTGCCGACAATTAACTTGGTCAGTGGAATCACCGCAATCAACAAGATAATAAATGGCAGCGAACGCAGCGCATTCACAATCGGATTGAGACCGTGATAAATCACACGATTCGGCAGAATCCCATTTGGACGTGTCACCAGCAGGGTAATCGCCTGAATAAAGCCCCAGATACAGCCAAACAGCATCGCGAAGAACACCATATGAAAGGTTTCTTGTAGCGCTGTCACGAACTGATCTATCGACAGGGAGCTTTTCCAGAACGGTGCAGTGATCGTCGTCAGCCACTGTACAATCAAATCTCTCATGCCTGTACTCCCGCCTGATCGACTTGTACGCCGTGTTGTTCAAGGAATTTTATTGCTGCTTGAATTTCTTGTGCATCACCCAGTAGCTGAATAAACATCTGGCCAATCACCGTGCCATTAATTTCGGTCATGTTTGCAAACAGAATATTTAAACTGATATCAAACTGTTTAATCACCACTTGAATCACGGTTTCCTGTGCCGAGCTACCAAGGAATTTCAGGCAATAAATACTGTTGTGATTCTGGTTTTCCAGATTATTCAGAATATTGACTGGTAAATGCTGCTGTAATACGGTCTGAATAAAATTCTTGGTCGTCGGATGTTGCGGTTGGCTAAATATTTGTAAGGTGCTGCCGGTCTCAATTACGTCACCTTTTTCCATCACGGCGACATAATCACACACGGTTTCAATTACATCCATTTCATGGGTAACCATAACAATGGTGATGCCTTGTTCTTCGTTAATTTTTTTAAGTAGCTGTAGAACAGATTTGGTGGTTTGTGGATCAAGTGCAGAAGTCGCTTCATCACAGAGTAAAATTTTTGGATGATTGGCAAGGGCACGGGCAATACCAACACGCTGCTTTTGACCGCCAGACAATTCATCTGGAAAAGCATGACGTTTATGTTTCAGGTCAATAAAGTCTAATAATTCTTCGAGGCGCTTTTCCCGTTCTGCCTTGCTCCAGCCGAGGAGTTTCATGGGCATTTCGATATTGGCTGCCACGGTTTTGGTTTGCATTAAATTGAAATGCTGGAAAATCATGCCGATGCTGGCACGTTCTTGACGCAATGCTTTGGCATCCAGTGCGGTAAAATCTGTTCCGTTAATGATAATCCGGCCTGAGCTTGGGCGCTCAAGCAGATTGATCAGACGGATGAGGGTGCTTTTACCGGCACCACTATAACCGATGATGCCAAAAATACTGCCGGTTGGAATCTGAAGATTAATCTGATTCAAGGCATGCAAGGTTTGACCCTTAAGCTCATACTGTTTTGAAATATCTTTAAATTCAATCATAGTGTCAAAAACTGCATCACGGATAAAAAAACAGGCAAGAAATCGTCCTTGCCTGTTCTAAAAGTCTATTATAGTACTATTTTGATTCAGTTAAATACGTCACAGGTTTGTTTACCGCAACTTTAGTACCACCAAAATGCTCATCAACATATGCTTTTACTGCTGGCGTATGATACAACGCACCTACTTTTTGCAGAACTGGATCATTTTGACGATCTGCTGCAACCGCTAATACGTTGACGTTCATTTTTGTGCTTTGATCAATCGGCTCATAGTAAATCGCATCTTTTAATACGTTTAAACCACCTTCCATTGCCAAGGTATTGCCCAGCACAATCGCATCAACTTCGTCTTTTACGCGTACTGCAGTCGCCATTTGAATTGGCTTAATCACGATTTGTTTTGCATTTTCGGTCACATCAGAAGTTGTGCCTTTGACATTGTCAAAACCAGCTTTTAATTTAACCAGACCTGCTGATTGTAAAAGTAATAATGCACGCGATTCGTTTGCGCCGTCATTCGGAATGGCAATGGTCGCACCAGTTTTAAACTCGTTTAAAGATTTGACTTTGCTTGAGTAAATGCCCATTGGCTCTAAATAAGTGGTAGATAGAGGTGCAATTTTGGCTGTGTTAGCATCGTTGTAAGCAACCATATAGGCATAAGACTGGAATGCATTTACATCAATTTCTTTGTTGGCTACTGCCGTGTTCATTGACACGTAGTCAGTGAAATTTTTCACATCAAGTTTGATGCCGGCTGCTTTGGTTTCAGGCAATGTCGCGATATAACGCCATACGTCTGCATCTGAACCGGTCGAAGCCATAGTTACAGTCTGAAGACCATTTGCATCTTTGCTTTGCGCTGCATCAGTGGCAGGCGCTTCCTGTTTACCACACCCAGTTAAAGTCAATACAGAGGCACTCAAGATAACGCCAAGTAACTTTTTCATGAAATTGTCCTAATTCTATTCTTGCCTAGAGTATAAGCATTTTTAAATCGTGTTAAATAAGAGTTTTATTACGATCTAAGTAGATAGCTTGATCATGGTTGAAGAAAGCTTGAAGTCGAAAGCTGCAAGCGTGCAACAACAATTCTGGTGAACTTGATCAAGTCAGAGGCAGCCCAAATCTGATGTATTTAATCTATTTGGAGAGAGAAAATAGATATTTTATAAGTACATGGCAAGGTTTGAGTGCTCTGAAGTTGCGGATATCATAGCAATAAATCTATATTCGATATACTGGATAAAAAAGCCTTGCTTATCTCTTTAGTCGAATATAAAAAAAGATCTTTTAAAGAAAATATTAATTAAAACAATATATTATTTATATTGAAAATATAGCTTTAATAGATGTGTTTAAATAGTGATCTTTATAAGATTTTGTAAGATAGAAATATGAAAAATGTATATAAATAAATATAAGAAAATATCTGATTTTTGGCAAATTAAGGAAATTCTATCATTAACGAGATAAATCTTTCCTTTATATTAACTTAAGCGAGTCAGTATCTGATCTTGGTTTCCTCTGGTCATGATATTACAAGCTTGTTTTAACAGAAGGGAATATAGAGATAATCCGAACGCTGTTTTTCATAGAGTACGTGTCTACACAAGATATGATCGGCAGGTACAAGCGGATGGTCAAACTCTCCTACTTTTTCTAAGCTAATGTTTTGCATGACACGTTCTGAGGGCGTGTTGACGCATGCAGTAAAAGAAATGACTTTCTCGAGTCGTAGAGTTCTAAAGGCATATTTCAGTACCGCTTTGGCCCCTTCAGTGGCATAGCCTTGATTCCAGTATTGTGGTAGCAAGCGCCAGCCAATTTCAGGGGCATCAGCAATTTTAAGCTCAGGTGGATGCACGTGTAAGCCAATAGATCCGATAAATTCGCCTGTGGTTTTCAATTCTACGGCAAAGGCTCCCCAACCGCGTGTATCAATAGCATTACGAATACGTTCAAGAAAAGCAGTTGCCTCAGCCGCATCGAGTTTTTTAGGGAAGTAGCGCATGACCTCGTCATCTGCACACATTTGGATAAATGGGGCAGTGTCGGAATCTTGCCATTGGCGTAGGATGAGGCGAGGGGTGGTAATTGAAGCTGATGACATATACTTAGACCAAGATATAAGATGTTATCTATTAATCATTAAAATTTAATATAACATGGATGAAATTATGTTGGATGATCAACAGATTCAGAATCAAGAAACGCAAGTTTGTAGTAATCCTGCTTGGATGGTTCATCTAAAACCTTTTTCAGCAATCATTAGTGAACAACAACCTAGGATTAATTTTTCATTAGATCAGATCAATAACAATGATTATGAGGGAATGCAACTATCAAAAGTAATCGGAATTCTTTCTTTAGAAAGTGATGATAGTTTAGGTGCTTTAATTAGTTATGACGGAGCAATTGCAATCCCTCAAAGCGAAAATTTTCCAACACGCATTGATGGTATTACTAAATTAAATGAGATTTTGTGTTGCCTGTTATTAGGTGGGATCCATGCAGAGGTCTTGCATCCTCATGAGTTAGATGTAGGTACATTATATGAAAAGCGAAGTTTATTTTCTAATTTGCCATCGCTTCATAATCAATTAAGGTGCAATTGGACATCTATATCTGAACGATATCTACCGTTGATGCATCCTAGAGTTTTACATTTTAATGATCTAAGACTCGCTTATAATGCTGGGCAGGAAATAATTAAGTCAATTCCATCTTTTACACCATTCTTTCTATTAAATGGTTATACATCTTTAATTAATCAAAACAATAATGATGCGCTTAATAATTTGTGGATTGTAGTTGAGCAAATTACAGAAATTTTATGGAAGAAAATTTATATTAAATGTAAGGATAGCTATCCAAGACAAGTAAGATGTTTACATACAACATGGGAAGAAGCTAAGTTTTTAAAAAATATAGCAACTAAGCATAAACTTTTAAGGTTAGCCAAAATTATCTCAAGACAAAATTATAAGATATTAGAGAGTGCTCGAAAATCTCGAAATAAACTAGTGCATAGTGGAAGACGTCCAGAATATGAAGTAATTTTTGAATTGTGGGGAATATTATCCGAGTTGCTTGAGCTAGCTACTTGTAGAAGAAATATAGGTCTTAGAAAAATAAAAGTCGGGAAAGAATTAAACTGGAGTAATCCACAAGATACTAATTTTGATGAATGGAAAGAATTAGTAGCTCAAATGAAATAAAAATTACTAATTAAAAACCCCGCACTTAGCGGGGTTTTTACTTAACCAAAATTTAGATTAAGCATTTTCACGCGCAATCGCACGGTAACCAATATCTTTACGGTATTGAACGCCGTCGAATGTCACTTTTTTGCAAAGTTCTAAAGCTTTTGCTTGTGCTTCACCAATCGTGTTACCAAGCGCAGTTACGCAAAGTACACGACCACCAGCAGTCACGATCTCACCATTTTCATTGGCTTTAGTACCTGCATGGAACACTTTCGCATCAGTCATTTCAGTGTCTAAGCCTGAAATTACATCGCCATTGCTTGAAGTTTCAGGGTAACCTTTAGATGCTAGTACGATACCTACAGTCTTACGCTCATCCCATTCAGCTTCCGCAGGTAAGTTACCCGCAATACCAGCTTCAACCAAATCAACTAAAGATGATTTTAAACGCATCATGATTGGTTGAGTTTCAGGGTCGCCAAAACGACAGTTAAACTCGATCACTTTTGGTTGACCTTTGTCGTCAATCATCAAGCCTGCGTATAAGAAACCTGTATAAACGTGACCATCTTTTTTCATACCTTCAACGGTAGGACGCATCACTTCATTCATGGTTTTTTCAAATACGTCAGCAGTCACAACAGGCGCAGGAGAGTACGCACCCATACCGCCGGTGTTCGGACCTTGGTCGCCTTCAAAAATACGTTTATGGTCTTGAGAAGTTGCCATCGGCAAGATGTTGTCGCCATCAATCATACAAATGAATGATGCTTCTTCACCAGCAAGGAATTCTTCGATCACTACGCGAGAACCTGCATCGCCAAATTTGTTGCCTGCAAGCATGTCATCAATTGCTGCAAATGCTTCTTGATTGGTCATGGCAACGATTACGCCTTTACCTGCAGCAAGACCATCAGCCTTGATCACGATTGGCGCACCATTTTTCTCAACAAATGCTTTCGCAGCATCTACTTCAGTAAATACGTCATAGAAAGCCGTTGGAATGTTATGGCGTTTAAGGAAGTGTTTAGCGAATGCTTTAGAGCCTTCAAGCTGCGCAGCAAATTGAGTTGGACCCCAAATTTTAACGCCAGCTTCACGGCATGCATCTACAACACCATTTACAAGTGGTGCTTCAGGACCAACAACCACTAAATCAACCGCATTGCTTTTTGCAAAGTCGATAATCGCAGCATTGTCTAAAATATTTAAGGCAACATTTTCGCATTTATTTTCTGTTGCAGTACCTGCATTACCCGGTGCTACAAATACTTTTGCGACTTTATCATCTTGCGCGATTTTCCATGCAAGTGCATGTTCACGACCACCATTACCCAAAACTAAAATATTCATTAAAAAAAATCCTTCTGAAATAGAATCCCCCTAAATCCCCCTTTGATAAAAGGGGGATTCCCTTCGCTCTACTATGATATAGAAAACCCTCCTTTATTAAGGAGGGCTAGGGAGGATTTAAAATTAATTAGTGACGGAAGTGACGCATACCAGTGAACACCATTGCAATACCAGCTTCGTCAGCCGCAGCAATCGTTTCTTCATCACGCATAGAACCACCCGGTTGGATAATGCATTTGATACCCGCTTTCGCAGCGTTATCAATACCATCACGGAATGGGAAGAATGCGTCAGATGCCATTACCGCACCTTCAACTACTAAGCCAGCATGTTCAGCTTTGATTGCAGCAATACGAGCTGAGTTTACACGGCTCATTTGGCCAGCGCCGACACCAATGGTTTGACGGTTTTTAGCATACACAATCGCGTTAGATTTTACGTATTTCGCTACTTTCCAAGCGAAGATCATGTCATCGATTTCTTGTTCAGTCGGCGCACGTTTGGTGACTACTTTAAGATCATCTTTAGTGATCATGCCCAAGTCTTGATCTTGAACTAACAAACCACCGTTTACGCGTTTGTAGTCAAGTTGCGATTGACGCGCATCGATTGCTGGAAGTTCGCCACATACAAGTACGCGTACGTTTTTCTTCGCGCCTGTTACTTCAAGAACGCCTTCAGCAACGCTCGGTGCAATGATCACTTCAACGAATTGACGATCTACAATCGCTTGTGCAGTTGCAACGTCTAATTCACGGTTGAATGCAATGATGCCACCGAAAGCAGATTCAGGATCTGTTGCATACGCAAGATCATAAGCTGCTTGAATACCGTCTAAAGATACTGCAACGCCACATGGGTTAGCGTGTTTAACGATCACACAAGCAGGCTTCGCAAATGATTTCACACATTCAAGTGCTGCATCAGTATCTGCGATGTTGTTATAAGAGAGTTCTTTACCTTGAAGCTGTTTCGCTGTTGAAACAGAAGCTTCAGTCGCTGTGTCTTCTACATAGAATGCAGCAGCTTGATGCGGGTTTTCACCGTAACGAAGGTCTTGAACTTTGTTCAATTGAGTATTGAAAGTACGTGCAAATTTGTCTGCCTGACCTTCTTCTTTACCTACGCGAGCGCCTAAGTAAGATGCGATCATGCCGTCATATTGAGCAGTATGTTCAAATGCTTTTACTGCTAGGTCAAAACGAGTTGCATGAGATAAAGCACCCTCAGCTTTAAGCTCGGCAACGACAGTTGCATAGTCAGAAGCATTTACGATGATACCTACAGATGCATGGTTTTTTGCTGCAGCACGAACCATGGTAGGACCACCGATGTCGATGTTTTCGATAGCATCAGCAAGTGAACAGTTTGGTTTGGCTACCGTTGCAGCAAATGGATAAAGGTTTACAACGACTAAATCAATAGCATCAATGTTGTGTTCAGCCATCACAGCTTCGTCTAGACCACGACGAGCCAGGATACCCCCATGAATTTTCGGATGTAGTGTTTTTACACGGCCGTCCATCATCTCTGGAAAACCTGTATGCTCCGAAACTTCAACTACAGCCACATTATTGTCTTTCAACAATTTGTAGGTACCACCTGTAGATAAAATTTCTACCCCTAGAGCAGCAAGTTCTTGTGCAAATTCAACAATACCAGTCTTGTCAGACACAGAGATTAAAGCGCGTTTAATAGTCATGATCTTCGTCACAGTTTTCAAGGAACAGAATAAAACAAAATCAGCAATTTACAGGTTAAAAAAAATGCCTGCGGAAGCCGCAAGCATTTTATCATTTATTCACTCATTAAACCGTGAGCTTTTAACTTTTTACGTAAAGTACCACGGTTGAGTCCGAGGATCTCGGCAGCACGTGTTTGGTTACCACGTGTATATTCTAGAACTACAGATAGAAGAGGTTTCTCCATTTCTGCTAGCACCATGTCGTATACCTGAGATGGTTGCTCGCCCTGCAGTTGTGCAAAATAGTGGCGAACTGCGCGATCTACGTGGATACGTAAAGCAACATCAGATTGTGCAGTAAAAATAGGAGATTTGCTATTCATGCGAATTAATCCGAAAAACAAATATCACTTGGGTAAAGTGATATATAAAAGTGGTCTAGAAATTGAAATGAACTCCATTTTAGATCCTAAAACGGAAGTTCTAAAACTTAGTCATTACATTGAGCCTGTAGCTTGACACATCTCTGCGATTTGGTCGAAAAATAAGCGTAACAATAGTTAAAGTTTTGTTACTGACCAAAATCAAAACAAAAAAATCTGCACGATACGCAATAAATTTTATAGCGCATTAGGCAAGACTGTATTTGTTGTGAAAAAGTCGCGAGGAGTTGCAGCACATAGCTTTCGTGGCGCGTATCATACCATTGTCTAAGCAAAAGTGAGCAAGAAAACTGCATTTTTTTTAACTTTTTTTAATTTTTTAATGCTTTCTCAGTAGATTAGGGGCGAATTATTTCCAAAGTATAGCGATCAAAGCTTTTGCGATCGACTGGAAGCTTAAATTTGAATTTAAACGGGCTGTTTTTCGGAATGCGCTGAATATTGACTAAACTTTCAATCAAGTACTCTTCGGAGGACAGGTTATAAGTTGCAATCACTTCACCGCGATGTTCCAGATTGATTCTTAAAATTGGTAAAGCCAGACTACGGTCATGAAAATTAATCAGCTCACCGCTAAACTCAGCTTCATTATTACCGGTTGCCTTGATTTTGACTTTATTAACCTGAATTAGTGTGTAGTATTTTTCCAGATTGGAACAATTAAACACTTCACAAGCACTGTTAAAGGCCAGACTCATGACGTGACTGTTTTTGATGTATTGCGGATTGAACCAAAAAAATTGAAACAGCAGCAGGCTAAACAGCGACAGATTGAGTAAACTCCAGCCTATATAGTACATTGGCCCGCGCTTAGCCTGCTTTTCTGCCTGATCTTCCCAGTTCATGCTCGGTAGGACTGAAATCGGTTCGGTACTGAAATAATTCAAGTTATTTAAATAGGTTTCCAGATCAATATTGGAATGTTCAACTTTTTGGTCAAAAATCTGTAGCAGGCTATGACGATGCTGCTGATCCGTGTGATAAACACCTGGTCTATTTTGAGCATCAGTTTTGCTGAATTCGCTGGAGCTCGACTGAGCGTGAGACATTGAGGCGGTGACCGAATTCCGGGTTTCGGTCACCAAATGCGATAAGGCATTAAATGAGGTGGTACATTTGGGACAGCAAACCATACCCTGCGCAACGGTGAGTTGAGCAACTGTGACCTTATAGGTGGTGGAACAGGTAGGGCAATGGGTTCTTTTGTCACTCATGGATTATTTATAGGCTCATTCATTCTTATGGCGTTTACCCGAGATACGGCACCAGTGCTCATCTCGTTTTTCTACTTCTAATATATCAAAATAATTTGAGTAAATGCTAGTAACATCAGCAACTTGCTCTTCAATTACTCCGGCAAGTGCGAACTGTCCCTCAGATTTAATTAAAGTTGCGAACTCGGGAGCTAGCATCATTAGTGGTGCCGCCAGAATATTGGCAACAAATACGTCAGCTTTGGTATTGCCGAGCTCATCTCTAAATTCTTCTGGCAGTCCTACATAAAGCTTGTCCAGTACGCCATTCAGTTCAGCATTTTGCTGAGTCGCCAGTACAGCTTGTGGATCGATATCAGTGGCATATGCTTTTTTCGCACCTAAGAGAAGTGCAGCTACCCCGAGAATGCCTGAGCCACAGCCATAATCGATGACAATTTTATCTTTCACATCAATCTTTCCGAGCCATTGTAAGCACAGGAAAGTTGAAGCGTGGTTGCCTGTTCCGAAAGCCAGACCTGGATCAAGCTTGATGTTCACCGCCTCGGCATCAGGTGCTTCCATCCACTCCGGTACGATCCAGTATTTATCAGCAATCTGAATGGGCTCATAGGCATCCATCCAGGTACGTTCCCAAGCCTGATCTTCAATCAACTCATGACGGATCGGAGCATCTGGCATTTGTGCACGAATAAAGGTTTCTAGTGCGGCAACATCGATTTCTTCGCCTTCTTCCTGCGCATAAATACCGGTCACAATCACTTTATTCCAAAGTGGCGTTTCACCTGGAAGTGGTTCCAGCAAATCCTGGTTTTCAGCATCATCCAAAGTCACACTCACTGCGCCTAGTGAGCTGAGTAATGTCTCAGTAAAATCAACCTGAGCCTGTTCAACCGTAATATGAATTTGTAACCACTTCACAGAAATAACCTTTATACATTTTTCAAAAAGCTATTGTAACGGAAGTTCAGACTCAACGCTGCTATCTTCTTAATCCATTCCAAAAATAAAAAAGAATGCATGAAGCATCCTTTTAATCGTTCCAGATGTTGTCTAATCCAGATTCGTTAGTGGTGTTTGCGCCGGGAGTGGTGCAAGCCGATTCAACAAGCTGCCAAAAATTGCAGCAAAGATATACATAAAAATAGAATAAACCGCGGCTGGCATCGCCACAGCAGCACTGCCAATCACAGTTAGGGCAATGGTCATGGCGAGGGTGCTGTTATGAATGCCGATTTCAAATGCACTGGCGCGGGCTTGAGCGCTATTAATATTGAGTAATCGCGGAATCAGATAACCAATACTCAGGCTCAGGATGCAGAATAAGGCAGTCGCCAGACCCACTTGGGTTAAGTATTCGCCGATATTTGTTCTTTCTTTAATGAGTGTGGCAATAATAATCAGCACCAAAAAGCCAATGGAAAAAATCCGCAGCGGCCGATTCAGTTTTGCTGTCACGCCTGGAGCATAGCGCCGAATCAACATGCCAATTCCTACTGGAATCAGGATGATGGCAAAGACTTGCAGGATTTTGCCAACTTGCAAGCCGACTTGCTGGCTATCCTGCATAAAATGCATGATCGAAAAATTAATAATTAAAGGTAAGGTAATCGCTGCGATGACTGAATTGATTGCAGTCAAAGTGATATTGAGGGCTAAGTCACCTTTAAACAGATAGCTAAACAGGTTGGCCGTTGCACCTCCTGGCGAAGCCGCCAAGAGCATCAATCCGACTGAGAGTAATGGGGTTAAAGCGAATAGCTTGCAAAGCAAAAAGGCAATGCCAACCAGAATAACCAGTTGGCAGAACAATGCTATAAATACGGCTTTGGGGTGACGAGTGACACGGCTAAAGTCCCGAGGTGTCAGTTCAAGGCCAAGTCCCATCATGATGATTGCAAGTGCCAGCGGCAGTAATATCGTTATAAGGCCAGAATCCATCTGTATGCTCCTTGTCGAAAATTGTTTTAATACTTCTGATTTTCTTTGGAAAAGCATACAGCCTTATAGCAAAATCAGCCAAATAAATTACAAATCTGATAAACGACTTTTATTACTATATACCACTTGCTGGCGGCTAATCAGCACACCGAAAATGGTGGCGAAACTGTACATGAAAATCGTATAAATGCCTGCTGGGATGGCCATCGTGACATTATTCAGAACCGATATCGCAATGGTCAGGGCAATGGCAGTGTTATGAATGCCGATTTCAAAGGTACAAGCACGTGCCATTTTCTCTGGAATGCCCATGAGTAGAGGGATGCAATAGCCAATAAACAGGCTGGAAAAACATAAAATCGCAGTTGCTGTACCAATATTGGCAAAGTATTCGACCAAATTCGAACGTTCTCTGAAAATGGCGAATATGAATAGGATGGTTAGAAAACCGATAGAGAGTAAGCGCATGGGCCTGCTGACAGTAATCGACAGGTTTGGAAATTTGGCTCGAAGCAGCATACCCATGATCACGGGAATCAAGGTAATTAAAAACACTTGTACAATCTTTTCAACTGGAAAAGTCACGTTTGAGTCATGACTCATAAAGTAGTGTAAGGACAGATTGACAATAAAGGGCAAGGTAAAAATAGAGATGATGGTATTAATGGCGGTTAGAGTAATATTCAGTGCCACATCACCTTTATATATGTAGCTAAATAGGTTCGCGGTTGGGCCACCAGGTGAGGCGGCTAGCAACATCAGACCTACAGCAAGCAAAGCGGGCAAGTCCAAAATCAGACAAATAAAAAAAGCAACGCTGGGTAATAGGACTAACTGCGCAAATAAAGTAATAAAAATGACTTTAGGATAGCGACTTAAGCGCAGGAAATCTTTGATAGTGAGTTCTAGCCCCAGCCCCATCATCATAATTGCCAATGTAATTGGCAAAAAAACGCTAAAAAACCCCGAATCCATGAATTTGCCTTTTTATTATACATTTATAGGTATATTTCCAGTTTAGCCTAGATGAATAAATAAGCAATAAAAAACGGGCAAAATGCAGTCACTTTGCCCGTCAAAGCTTTTACTTGAAATCTAAACTATTTAGATATATATCGGCTACATACCTGGCTGGCCTTGCATTGGTGAATCAGGCTGTGCTGGCTGGTTCATCTGATGCTGCATAGGCTGGTTTTGCATATGTGGCTGCATCGGTTGGCTTTGCATCTGAGATTGTCCCTGAGGGCGTGGTGGCATAAAGCCTAATGCACATTTACCTTTGACTTCGGCACCATTGATGGTGGCAGTAGTCGCACCACTGTTGCCACTACAGGTACTCATGAGTTCGGCTTCATCGCCTTTGATTGAAGCATTTTTGGATGAAGCGAAAAACTGCGGCTCACAGGTACCATTCCAGATAATGCCGCGATAGGCAAAACTGACTTGTGCACCTTGGGATTTGCCTTTACAAACCTGTTGGTACTTTTGTGCATTATAAATGGTTTCGACCTTATCATTCGCTGATGCAGCAAATGGCGCAAAACATAAACCACATAGAACGGTTGAGAGGAAAATATTCTTATTCATCTTTTATACCTTTGTTTGTAATGTAACCAACATATAGATTAAAAAATGCGCCAGAATAAACAATGCAAATCGAGTAAATTTCTCAGTTTATATGTTTAATTTATATAGTCCCTCTGCAAAGTTAAATTACAGTGCTTTATTGTTATGCGAGTTAAGTGCGATTTATCTCAGGATAAATTCAACTGAATTTGTCTACTTTAGAGTGAAATTTGCTATAATACTCAGCTATTCTTTTTTATCTCTCAATTACCACTATGCATTATCCTAAAGTATACGATGTCATTGTTATCGGTGGCGGTCACGCCGGTACGGAAGCGGCTCTGGCTGCAGCGCGTATGGGTCGACAGACTTTACTCTTAACTCATAACATTGAGACTTTAGGGCAGATGAGCTGTAACCCGGCCATCGGTGGTATTGGTAAATCGCATTTGGTGCGTGAAATTGATGCCTTGGGCGGTGCGATGGCACTGGCTGCCGATAAAGGCGGTATTCAATTCCGTATTTTGAACTCGCGTAAAGGTGCTGCAGTACGTGCAACACGTGCGCAGGCGGACCGTGTACGTTATAAAGCGGCTATTCGCGAAACATTAGAAAACCAAGCAAACCTTGATATTTTTCAGCAAGCCGCAGATGACCTGATTGTTGAAGGCGATACCGTTAAAGGTGTGGTTACCCAAATGGGTATCCGTTTTGATGCGAAAACTGTGGTGCTGACAGCAGGTACATTCTTAGGTGGTGTCATCCACGTTGGTCTGGAGAAATCTAGCGGTGGTCGTGCTGGTGATCCGCCATCTATTTCACTTGCACATCGTTTGCGTGAATTAAACTTGCCAGTAGGTCGTTTAAAAACAGGTACACCACCACGTATTGACGCGCGTTCAGTGGATTTCTCTGTGATGACACCACAGCCGGGTGATTTCCCATCTCCGACCATGTCATTCATGGGGGATGTGTCTATGCATCCTGAGCAGGTAAATTGCTATATCACGCATACCAATGAACGCACGCATGAAATCATTCGTGGCGGTTTAGACCGTTCACCGATGTACACGGGTGTGATCGAAGGTGTTGGACCACGTTATTGCCCATCGATTGAAGATAAGATTCACCGTTTTGCCGATAAAGATTCTCACCAAGTCTTCTTGGAGCCTGAAGGCTTGGATACACATGAGCTTTATCCAAATGGTATTTCGACTTCTTTACCGTTCGACGTTCAGTTTGAACTGGTTCGCTCGATCCGTGGTATGGAAAATGCGCACATTCTTCGTCCGGGCTATGCCATTGAATACGATTACTTCAACCCACAAGCGTTGAAATTTACCCTTGAAACCAAAGCAATTAATAACTTGTATTTCGCCGGTCAAATCAACGGCACAACCGGTTATGAAGAAGCGGGTGCGCAGGGTTTGCTTGCAGGCTTGAACGCTGCACGCCGTGCCTGGGATCAGGAGCAGTGGACACCGAAACGTGATGAAGCTTACATGGGCGTACTGGTTGATGACCTGATTACACTCGGTACCAAAGAACCATACCGTATGTTCACCTCACGTGCCGAATACCGTTTGATGCTGCGTGAAGATAATGCAGATCAGCGTTTAACAGCAATTGGTCGTGAAATGGGTCTGGTGGATGACGCGCGTTGGGCAGTGTACTGTGAGAAAATGGAAGCAGTGGAAAAAGAAACGGGTCGTTTACAACACCTGTGGGCTGCACCAAATAATCCAATGGGCAAAAAATTCGTTGAAATGACAGGTGCAGATCTGTCTAAAGAGTGTTCTGCGATTGACTTGTTGAAACGTCCAAACATTTCATTCGCTCAAATTGCAGAATTAACCAATTCTGAAGTCTCCCCATTTGTTGGTGAGCAAATTGAAATTGCAGTGAAATATGCGGGTTATATTAACCGTCAGCATGAAGACGTCGCACAAATGAAACGTCTGGAAGAAACCCGTATTCCTGCGGATTTTGATTATGACATCGTGTCGGGTCTTTCCCGTGAAATTACTCTGAAACTGAAAGATGTTCGTCCTGAAACATTGGCGCAAGCCAGTCGTATTCCGGGTGTGACGCCTGCAGCAGTTCAACTGGTGATGATTACAATTCGTAAGAATGCACAAGCAAAGAAATCTGCTTAAGATTTTGAGCTAAAAAAGCCCGCGTTAAGCGGGCTTTTTATCGGCTTGTAGTTTTGTATAAGTTTTGACTATCGTTGAATTAAAAATAACTACTATTAAATTAAGTTATTGATAAATACATATAATAAATATTATTAAGATGTATTAAGTCTATAAATACAATCTTTTAGGTCTAATTTAGATGATATTTACACATGCTAATGTGCTTAAACCCGACTATTGTCGTGCTATTTCTCTATTAAGATTAGGTTAAGAATAATGTAACGGATCGTCAGACTATCAAACGGTTTGTGAATTATTGATGGAGATCAGTCATGGCACAGCCATACAGCGGAAAAGCCCAAAAAATATTAACTATAATCTTGTGTTTCTGGGTTGCATTTTTTGAAGGTTTTGATCTTCAAGCTCCCGGGATTGCAGCGAAAGGAATTGCAGCAAGCTTTGCTTTAGATCAAATCCAAATGAGCTATGTATTTAGTCTGGGTGTCTTTGGAATGCTATTTGGCGCATTCTTTGGCGGACGTATCGCGGACTATTTGGGACAAAAGAAAGTCCTGATGCTCTCTGTGACTATTTTTGGTCTGTTTATGTCGCTGACTGCAATTGCGCCCAGCATCGAAGTTTTATATGCAGCGCGTTTCTTTACCGGTCTGGGTTTAGGCGTGGCAATGCCAACCATGATTTCAGTCGTCGGTGATGAAGCAACCGAAGCCAACCGTGGCAAGTTGAATAGTTTGATGTATTGTGGTTTACCGGTAGGGGCGATCTTTGTTGCTGGTCTGGCCATGCTGCTTCCGGAGATTCAATGGCAAACCTTGTTCCTGATTGGGGGATTAACACCTTTAGCACTGATTCCATTGATGGCGTTTATTCTTAAAGATAAGCTTAAGGTAAATGCGGAGGTACAGGTCTCTGGTGAAGCTGTGCCGGGCATGGCTGAAGTTTTGTTCAAGCAGCGCCAGTATAAAAATACAGTACC
This sequence comes from Acinetobacter lwoffii, assembly GCF_015602705.1. Lineage (NCBI taxonomy): Bacteria > Pseudomonadati > Pseudomonadota > Gammaproteobacteria > Moraxellales > Moraxellaceae > Acinetobacter > Acinetobacter lwoffii. The sequence continues at coordinate 1,725,309 of NZ_CP059081.1, read as the reverse complement.
TCTTTGGGTCGGTTTCTTTTTTACCTTAATGATCAATTATATTTTGATCAGCTGGTTACCTAACTTACTTATGGAACAAGGTTTGCAGAAACAACAGGCATTTCTGGTGATGTTGGTGTTCCAGGTGGGCGCGGTTATTGGAACCCTGAGCCTAGGTTATTTACTGGATCGTTTAAAGCTTTGGCAAATGGCGACCATCATTTATAGTGGCTTGTTTGTTGCCTTGGTATTGTTATTCACCACAACTTCTATTCCGTTATTAATTTTGGCGGGAGTCATGGGTGGCATTTTCTCTACGGGTGGTCAATCTATTCTATATGGGATCTCACCGATTTTTTACTCAGGCGCAGGCAAAGTGACAGGCGTGGGCAGTGCGATCTCTTTAGGGCGTTTAGGGGCGATGACTGGACCATTATTAACTGGAAAAATTCTGGCATTAGGTTTGGGCACCACAGGTATTCTTGTGGCAAGTTTACCAGCAGTGGTCGTATCGGCAGTAGCCGTCACTGCACTATCACGTTATAAGGCTGCTCATAAGTAATTAATCATTGAGATCTATCAATACAAAAAGGGAATCTGAAAAATCCCTTTTTTATCGTCGAGACTTTTAATTGAATAAAGTCAGTCCATAAAATTTGCTAAAATATACGAATAGCAAACAGATTGATTTTTATATGGCTTATCAACTTATTCCACTCTCGATTCAGGCCACCGATAATATTGCTTGTCCGCATTGTCAGCACAACGTGATTGATTGGGCAGAAGAGCAATATGTGCAACCTTGTGAACATACCCTGTTTATTGCCATGGATATTGGCTTTGAATATATGACCGATGAATTCGAGCACAGCATGCCGCGTTCTGTAGATGATCTGCATGCCAATGATGATCAGGTGAATATGCTGGATGAAATCACCCAAGCGACTTATTCAAATTATGTGATCTATAAGTCTGATCTGGGCATAGATGGGTATTTCCGCTATGTGGGTTTTACTGCATAAATTATCATTAACAAAAAAGCGCCAATCGGCGCTTTTTTATATGGAAAGATTAACTTTCTATTTCTTCTTCGATTTCATCATCCGTAGTATCCATGCCCAGTTCTTTAAGCTTGCGCGTTAAAGTATTGCGACCCCAACCTAGAAGTTCTGCGGCATGACGTTTACGGCCACGGGTTTGTTGCAAGGCTGCATTAATTAAGGTGCGTTCAAACATCGGCGTTGCAACATCCAGAAGTTTCATTTCACCATTTTTGAGTTTCTGCATCGCCCATTGACCCAGCAATTCATCCCAGTGATGTGGTGCGATCTGGTTCAGCGTTGGAATTGGCGCGCCCGGATCCTGCTGATGAATTGGAATCTGTTTCAGCTCAGGTGGCAAGTCTTCCGGATAGACTTCACGACCTGTGATCATGACAGTCAACCAACGACAGGTATTTTCAAGTTGACGCACATTACCTTGCCATGGCAATTTCTGCATATATTCTTGGGTTTCAGGACGCAGAATCTTTGGATTGACCCCAAGTTCCTTCCCGGCACGTGCCAGAAAATGCTGTGCCAGCATTGGAATATCTTCACTGCGATGTGCCAGTTTTGGAATATGAATACGAATTACATTCAGGCGGTGATACAAGTCTTCACGGAAGCGACCATCATGAACCAGTTTTTCCAGATCCTGATGTGTTGCAGCCACGATACGTACATCGACCTTAACCGGAATATGACCGCCAACTCGGTAGAACTCTCCATCGGCTAGGACACGCAATAAACGGGTCTGGGTCTCAAATGGCATATCGCCAATTTCATCTAAAAACAGCGTGCCGCCATTTGCCTGTTCAAAACGACCCTGACGCTGAGTGTTAGCGCCGGTAAATGCACCTTTCTCATGGCCGAACAGTTCGGTTTCGATCAGGTCTTTTGGAATCGCCGCCATATTCAGTGCAATAAAAGGTTTTGAACTGCGTGGTGAATGACGATGCAGGGCATGTGCCACCAGTTCCTTACCTGTACCAGACTCACCATTAATCAATACGGTAATATGCGATTGTGATAAACGGCCAATGGCACGAAACACTTCCTGCATGGCAGGCGATTCACCAATAATTTCGGTAGATTGAATTGGTGGAGCCGCTTTTGCTGATTCTTGTTGCTGTAGCTTGGTGATATGTAAAATTGCACGATTTACCAGCGCCAGTGCTTCATCAATATCAAAAGGCTTAGGCAGATATTCAAAAGCACCAGTTTGATAGCTAGAAACAGCCGATTCTAAGTCTGAATGCGCCGTCATAATAATGACAGGTAGGTCAGGATAACTGTGTTTAACCTTGCCCAGGAAGGTAAGTCCATCAATACCCGGCATGCGGATATCGGTCAAAATCACATCGGGTGCTTCCAGACTCAGTTGGTCTAGTGCAGATTGTGCTTCTTCAAAACTGGTAACGTCCAGACCTTCCTCTTTAAAGGTCTTTTCCAGTACCCAGCGCATGGCGCGATCGTCATCAATCACCCATATTTTATTTCGCGACATGATTTGACTCCCAAGGTAAATATAAGCTAAAGACGGTTTTTCCAGCTACCGACTGACACTCGATCATGCCGTTGTGCTGATGAATAATATTTTGAGCAATACTGAGGCCCAGTCCGGTCCCTTTGGCACGGCTGGTGACCAGCGGATAAAACACCGATTCGATAATCTCTTCCGGCACACCTGGGCCATTGTCTTCAATATCAATCCGTACCACAGAGCGGTGAATCACCCCGTTAATAGTAAAAAGACGCTGGATCCGGGTTCTTAAAATCAGTTCCGGTTGATGTTCGACAAAGAATTCCTTGTTTTCGGTCATGGCCTGTACGGCATTGGCGCAAATATTCAAAATGACCTGAATCAATTGGTCACGGTCTGCCAGAACTTCCGGTAAGGACAAGTCGTAATCCCGGATAATCTTGATTTTCTTTTTGGTCTGGTTGGCAATCAGTGAACGTACACGTTCCAATGGTTCATGGACATTGACCAGTTCATAGCTTGGAAGCTGGCGTGAACCGAGCATGGTATCGGCCAGATTTCTCAGTCGATCGACTTCGCTAATGATAATGTCGGTAAATTCTTTGTATTGTGGATCATTCAAACTACGTGCCAGTAATTGAGTCGCGCCACGAATGCCACCCAAGGGATTCTTGATTTCATGCGCGACACCGCGAATCAGCTGACGCGCTACCTGATGCTGTTGCAGCAGATTTTCTTCACGAGAGATTTTTAACATGCGATCGCGAGGATTGAGTTCGATGAGCAGTAGCGGATGATAAGGTTTGCCCAGATTTAGCTGAGAAACAGTGTAGTCAACATGAATGTCTTTAAAGTTGACCAGAATAGTGGCTTCGCGGCGTGTATAAGGCTGTCCCGTAGTTAAAGTATTATTCAGGGCTTCTTCGGTATTAAACTCATCTGTCGGGTTTTGCAAAATATTGAGCACGGATGTGCCGCTCGCGCGGAATAAGCTCACATCAAATAAGGCTTCACAGGCAGAATTCAGATAATAAATATTAAGATCGCGGTCTATCAATAAGATACACGTGGTCATATTGTCCACTAAAGCACGATAGTCGATCGGAATAATTTGATCCATTCGCGGGTTTGTTCCTGTATTAAAATGGCGCAATGGCATCTTCATAAAGCAATTTAATCAATTTTAAGTTCTGATTTGATGCAAGATGCACGCCAACTTTTATGACGAGAGATTATTTATTGCGATGAAATGCAGAAATGTGACAGAGCAACACAATTCATCTTAGATATAGCGGATTAAATTGAGGCTGTAAATCTAAAATGATTCATTTTGGTGCATGAGTGGGTATGTTGAATATTTTATGGCAATATTTTAGTGCATGATGCAAAGAGTCAGGTTTTCAACTATTTTTATGATGCGAAAAGACATACAATACGCGCATTCTAGTAGAGCGAAAATTCATGAAGTCCCCCAAAGTCGGTTTTGTATCTTTAGGTTGTCCTAAGGCATTGGTAGATTCTGAACGTATTTTAACCCAGTTAAAGACTGAAGGTTATGACGTCGCTTCGGATTATGACGGTGCTGATTTAGTTGTAGTAAATACCTGTGGTTTCATTGAATCCGCAGTGCAAGAATCGCTAGATGCGATTGGTGAGGCGATGAGCGCGAATGGTCGCGTGATCGTAACAGGTTGTCTAGGTAAAGACGAAGACAAGATTCGCCAAATGCATCCCAATGTCCTGAAAGTGACAGGTGCAGCGGCATATAAAGAAGTTATGGATGCGGTTCATCAATACGTGCCTGAGCCGCCAAAACACAATCCATTTATTGATCTGGTTCCAGAACAAGGCATCCGCCTGACGCCAAAACATTATGCTTATCTGAAAATATCCGAAGGCTGCAACCATCGTTGTACTTTCTGTATTATTCCAAGCATGCGTGGCGATCTGGTTTCACGTCCAGTCGGTTCTGTGCTTGATGAAGCTGCAGCGCTGAAACGTGCCGGTGTAAAAGAAGTACTCGTCATCTCCCAGGATACTTCTGCTTATGGCCTGGACACGAAATACAAGCTGGATTTCTGGAATGGCCAGCCGGTTAAAACCAAATTCTATGACATGTGTGAAGCATTAGGTCAGTTGGGAATCTGGGTGCGTTTGCACTATGTTTACCCGTATCCGCATGTAGATGCAGTAATTGACCTGATGGCACAAGGCAAAATCCTGCCTTATCTGGATATTCCATTCCAGCACGCAAGTCCAAAAATTCTCAAACTAATGAAACGACCTGCGCACAGTGAAAATACACTGGAGCGTTTGAAAATCTGGCGTGAGAAATGTCCTGATCTGGTGTTGCGTTCAACATTTGTGGTGGGCTTCCCGGGTGAAACCGAAGAAGACTTCCAGATGTTACTGGACTGGTTGAAAGAAGCCCAGCTGGATCGTGTGGGATGTTTTACCTATTCGCCAGTTGAAGGTGCGACAGCAAATGATTTGCCAGATCACGTTCCTGAAGAAATTAAACAAGAGCGTTATGAGCGTTTCATGCAGGTTCAGCAAGAAATCTCGGCAGCCAAACTCCAAAAACGTATCGGTCAGACCATGACTGTGCTGGTAGATGACCTGGAAGACGAATTCCCGGTAGCGGTTGCGCGTTCTTATGCAGATGCACCTGAAATTGATGGCAATGTTTTTGTTGAAGATATCGATAAAAGCGTCATTAAGGCAGGGGATTTACTTGAAGTCGAGATTACCGATGCAGATGAATACGATCTGTACGCAAAACTCATTTCAATCAAGTCTGCTTAAGATTTTGAATTAAAAAAATTTAAATTGAATACTTTGGAGTTTGATGATGTTGGATTCTAAAAAGCCACGCTTTGGTCGCATCCTGTTAAAGCTTTCTGGTGAAGCGCTGGCAGGCAATAAAGACATGGGGATCGATGCACAAGTGCTCGATCAGATGTCACTTTCTATTGCGCACCTCGTGGGTTTAGGCGTACAAGTAGGTATTGTTGTGGGTGGTGGTAACCTGTATCGCGGTAGCCAGCTACAAAAAGATGGTCTAGTTGGTCGTGTAACTGGCGACCAGATGGGTATGCTAGCAACAGTCATGAACGGTTTGGCACTTCGCGACGCTTTGGTGCGCCGTAATATTAAAACCCGTTTAATGTCTGCATTGCCAATTGGTGCCGTGGTTGAGTCTTACTCAAGCCGTGATGCAATCCGTCACCTGACTCAGGGTGAAGTGTGTGTATTCGTGGCAGGTACAGGTAATCCGTTCTTTACGACAGATACAGCTGCCTGTTTACGTGGTATTGAAATCGAATCAGACTTGATCTTGAAAGCGACCAAAGTTGATGGCGTATATAACAAAGATCCAAGCAAATATGATGATGCGGTTAAATATGACACATTGACTTTTGACCAGGTTCTGGACGAAAAGCTGGGTGTAATGGACTTAACTGCAATCTGTTTATGTCGTGATCACAACGTGCCGCTACAAGTATTCGATATGAATAAATCTGGCGCATTGCTTTCCGTTGTGATGGGTGAAAAAGAAGGGACTCACGTTACCAATTAATGACGTGAGCACCAAAGCACTTTATACTACACGCTAATTTAGTAATAACCTCTTTTCAAGAATTAAGTAAGGAAGATCATATGATTAACGATCTTAAAAAAGACAGCGAAGACCGTATGAACAAAACTCTAGAATCTCTAGAGCATGGTTTTGCAAAAGTTCGTACCGGTCGTGCGCATCCATCAATTTTAAATAACGTGATGGTTTCTTACTATGGTTCAGACGTTCCATTAAACCAGGTGGCAAACGTAGGTGTTGAAGATTCACGTACTTTGTTAATCCAGCCTTTCGAACGTTCAATGGTTTCTGCAATTGATAAAGCGATTCGTGAATCTGATTTGGGTCTAAACCCAATTACAGCAGATGCGATTCGTGTACCGATGGCTGCGTTGACTGAAGAAACGCGTCGTGACATGCAAAAAGTTGCGCGTAATGAAGCAGAAAATGCCAAAGTAGCGATCCGTAACATTCGTCGTGATGTATTGGGCGATATCAAAGCTTTGTTGAAAGAAAAAGAAATTTCTGAAGATGAAGAGCGTCGTGCTGCTGACGAAATCCAGAAAATTACCGACAAATTTGTTGCTGAAGTTGACAAGCGCTTGGCTGCGAAAGAAGCTGAATTGATGAAGGTCTAATTCATCGATGACCGTTGCTGAAGAAAATCCCCGTCTTCCGAAACATGTTGCCATCATCATGGATGGCAACAATCGTTTTGCCAAAAAAAATCAGATGCAAAAAGGTGATGGACACCGTGAAGGAAAAACGGTTCTGGATCCGATTGTTGAACACTGTAAAAAAAGAAATATCCAGGCTTTAACTGTATTTGCCTTTTCAAGTGAAAACTGGAATCGTCCACAGTTTGAAGTTGAATTGCTCATGAAATTGCTGGTTGATACCATTCATGAACAATTGCCCCGCATGGAAAAATTCAATATTGCCTTACGCTTTATCGGTGATCGCAGCCGTTTGTCCCCAGAATTACAGGGACTTATGTTGCATGCCGAAGAAAGGACTGCTAATTTCAATAGTATGACACTCACTATTGCAATCAGTTATGGTGGTATGTGGGATATGGCACAAGCTGCACAGCGAATTGCCAGCGATGTTTTAACAAATAAATTAGATCTTGATGCAATTAATACTGATGTATTTGGTCAATATGTCAGCCTCGGTGATTTACCTGCAGTTGATCTGCTGATTCGTACGGGTGGAGATTTCCGTCTTTCGAATTTCCTGTTGTGGCAGGCAGCCTATGCAGAGCTTTATTTCACTGAGACGCTATGGCCAGAATTTACCGTTGAAGAACTTGATGATGCACTTGCCGTATTTGGTGGGCGTGAACGTCGTTTTGGTAAAACATCAGAACAGATTCATCAGGAAAAACTTGAGAATTAATACATGTTTGAGCGGATTATAACCGCATTGGTGTTGGTAGCAGTTGTACTGAGCTGTATGTTTGCTACCGAATCACATTATCCAATGTTTGTATTGATGGTTCTTGCTGCTGGGGTGGCCGGCTATGAGTGGTTCAAACTCATGCCGCGAAAATTTAAACATGTCATCAAACCTGTTGCTTGGGGATATGGAGTGCTCACTGCGGCACTTTCAGCTTTGGCATTGTATTTTGCCGAAGTTGCCTTATTGTTATGGGTAGCTTCTATAATTACCTGGTTGCTCAGTATTTACTGGGTTAAAACCTATCCTGAATATGATGGCTGGTACAACGCCAGCCTGCACGGAATCGGCGTAGTTCTGATCTCTGCTGCGGTTACTGCAATTTTCTCTGTCTGGCAAAGTTCACCGTGGTGGCTGATGTACCTGTTTTTACTGGTATGGGGCGCAGATAGTGGTGCATATTTTGTGGGTCGTAAATTTGGCAAGAAAAAGTTGGCGCCGAATGTTAGTCCTAATAAATCCGTAGAAGGGCTGTATGGCGGTATCGTTACTTCAATGCTGATCGTGACGGCAGTTGCCTTGCTTTATCTGGATATGACTTGGCCAGAACTGATTTTATTTCTGATTCTATCTGTCGTTACAGTATTTAGTTCGGTACTGGGTGACCTGTTTGAATCCATGATCAAACGTCGTGCCGGTATTAAGGATTCAGGTCGAATTTTGCCAGGACATGGCGGAGTACTGGATCGTATTGATTCTTTGCTTGCTGCAGCTCCAATCTTTGCAGCAGGTATGGCTGTTTTAAAACTTATTGGTGTAGATTTATAAATGTCACAAGCAGTTTGTATACTGGGTGCTACAGGTTCCATTGGTCAAAGTACTTTAAAAATCTTGCAGCGACATCCTGAAGCATACTCGGTTTTTGCTGTGACCGCGCAAAGTCGTATTGATGAGCTGGTCGAAATTTGCCAGCAATACCGTCCTAAAGTGGCGGTGGTACCGGCTGAAAAAGTAGATGAACTTTCAAAACTACTTCAGCAACATCATTTATCTGATATTGAAATTCTGCAAGATGAAGCCGGTTTAATTGCTGTGGCTGAACACGCTGATGTTGATATCGTCATGGCGGCAATCGTTGGTGCAGCAGGCTTGTTGTCGACACTGGCTGCAGTGAAAGCAGGTAAGCGAGTATTGCTGGCCAATAAAGAAGCCTTAGTGATGTCAGGTGACATCATGATGCAGGCAGCGCGCGATCATGGGGCATTACTGCTTCCCGTGGATTCCGAACACAATGCGATTTTCCAATGTCTGCCACAGCATTATTTTGAAGCAGAGCGTCATGGCAAGCCCAAACTGGGTGTGTCCCAGATTCTACTGACCGCTTCAGGTGGCCCATTTCTGAACCACAGTATGCAGCAACTTGAAGAGGTCACACCTGCCCAAGCTTGCAAGCATCCCAATTGGTCCATGGGTCAAAAAATTTCAGTTGATTCTGCTACCTTGATGAATAAAGGTTTAGAATTGATCGAAGCGTGTCATTTGTTTGCAGTTCAAGAACAATTTGTTACAGTTGTTGTGCATCCACAGAGTATTATTCACTCCATGGTTCAATACGTTGATGGTTCGACTTTGGCACAAATGGGTAATCCGGATATGGGCACGCCTATTGCACATGCATTGGCATGGCCTGAGCGTATTAGTACGCATGTGGCGCCACTGGATCTGTTTATGCATTCACAACTTAATTTTCAAGAACCGGATATGCTCCGTTTCCCTGCATTAAAATTGGCCCGTCAGGCCATGCAGAGTGGCGGAATTGCACCTGCGATTTTAAATGCGGCCAATGAAATTGCAGTTGCTGCATTTTTAAATCAACAGATCAGATTTACCCAAATTCCTCAGGTAGTTGAGCACGTCCTAAATCAGATGGACAATCAACCTGCACATGATCTGGAAGCTATCTTGCAAGCAGATCAAATGGCACGAGGTTTATCACAGCAATACGTTGTGAATAAAGGAAGTTAAGATATGAATGCCTTGTTTATGATTGCCGCTGCAATTCTCTTACTCGGTCCCTTAATTGCGATTCACGAGTTCGGTCACTATATTGTGGCGCGTAAACTGGGCGTTAAAGTATTGGTCTATTCGATTGGATTTGGGCCAACATTATTAAAATGGACCTCGAAAAAATCCGGAATTCAGTATCAATTGTCTGCCTTGCCTTTGGGTGGCTATGTCAAGATGCTGGATGAACGTGAAGGTAATGTTGCTGAAGAAGACTTACCCAAAGCTTTCAATCGTCAGCATCCGTGGAAACGGATTGCCATCGTGGCAGCGGGACCATTAATTAACCTGATTTTTGCAGTCCTTCTGTTCTGGGTGTTATTTTTACCAGCTCAAGAACAGCTGAATACCCGTGTGGGTAAAGTTTTACCAAATACGCCTGCTGCCACCGTACAAATGCAGCCGGGTGACAAAATTATAGCTGTGGATGGTACCCAGGTGGAAACTTGGGAAAAACTCAGTTATGCCTTGGTAGATCGTGTTGGTGAAACTGGCGTAGTTTCTATTCAGGCAGATCGCGCTGGTGAAAACAAACTGTTCCAGTTGCCGATTCAAAACTATTTAAAAGATCAAAGTCAATCGCCGCTAGAAAGCCTGGGGTTCTTGCCTTATCGGCCAGAAATTCCGGCAGTGATCAGCAAGCTGAGTGAAGATGGTGCAGCCATCCGTCAAGGTTTGAAAGAAGGCGACAAGATCCTGGCTATTGACGGCGTTCAGATGAAAGACTGGTTTGATGTGGTGCAGGTGGTACAGGCATCTCCAGAAAAATTACTCAAAATGGATGTTCTACGCGAAAATCAGGTGGTTCAGCTAGAAGTCATGCCGCAAGGCAAACGTGACAATATGGGCAATGTGACCGGTATGCTGGGCGTACAAAGCGATCCGGGTAAACTGAATATTCCTGCAGAATATAAACAGACCATTCATTACTCGCCAGGCGAAGCACTGGTGATGGCATTTGATAAAACAGCACATTTATCTTCGATGATTCTGAACTCGATTGTCAAAATGGTACGTGGCCTGATTGGCCTGGATAATTTATCAGGTCCAATTACCATTGCCAAAGTGGCAGGACAAAGCGCAGAAATGGGCTGGGAAACTTTTATTTCCTTTATGGCGCTAATGAGTGTAAGTTTAGGAATATTAAATCTACTGCCTATTCCAATGCTTGATGGCGGACATCTGGTTTACTATTTTGTTGAATTAATTCGTGGTAAACCTGTTTCCGAACAAATACAATTGGTTGGACTAAAAATTGGTATGGTACTGCTCGGCAGTATGATGCTTCTGGCATTATTTAATGATTTTATGCGTTTATAACAACGTAAATGGAATAAATTAACAGCGGAAAAGACTGGCATGCAGCACACACATTTATTTATGCCTCTGGCACTCGTTAGTGCAATGGCAGTAGCACAACAAGTATATGCAGCAGATGAATTCATTGTACAAGATATAAAATTTGATGGATTAGTACGTTTAACTCCTGACAATGTGTATGGCCTAGTGCCGATTAACAGTGGTGATCGGGTCAATGATCCAATCATTGCCAATGCAATTCGTAGCATGTATGCATCAGGCCTGTTTGATGACATTAAAGCCGTTCAGCAGGGCAATACCTTGGTTTTCCAAGTTGTTGAACGCCCGGTCATTTCGAAAATCGAATTGAAAGGCAATAAGCTGATTCCTAAGGAAGCACTTGAAGATGGCCTGAAAAAAATGGGTCTGGCTGAAGGTGAAGTGCTGAAAAAATCAGCGCTGCAAACCATTGAAACTGAACTTGAACAGCAATACATGCAGCAAGGTCGTTATGATGCCGATATTACGGTCACTACGACGCCTCGACCAAATAACCGTGTTGAATTGCTAATTGATTTTATTGAAGGTAAAGCGGCCAAAGTTTTCGATATCAATATTATCGGGAATACTGTATTTAAAGAATCTGATATCAAGCAGGCCTTTGCAGTAAAAGAAAGCGGTTGGAGTTCGGTTATTTCGCGTAATGACCGTTATGCACGTGAAAAGATGGCGGCAAGCCTGGAAGCTTTGCGTGCCATGTATCTCAATCGCGGCTATATCAACTTTAATATTACCAATTCCAGCCTGAACTTGAGTGAAGATAAAAAGAATGTCTTCATCGAAGTTTCTGTGGATGAGGGCGAGCAATTTAAATTTGGTCAAACCAAATACTTAGGTGATGCGCTTTATAAAACTGAAGAATTGCAGGCTTTACAAATCTTCAAAGAAGGTGAAATTTATTCGCAGGAAAAAGTTAACGCGGTTAAGCAGTTATTACAGCGTAAATATGGTAATGCTGGTTATTACTATGCAGAAGTCAACATTGTTCCTCAAATTAACAACGAAACCAAACTGGTTGATCTAAATTACTATATCAATCCAGGTCAGCAAGTTACGGTAAGACGTATTAATTTCACTGGTAATACTAAAACTGCAGATGAAGTATTACGTCGTGAAATGCGCCAAATGGAAGGTGCGCTTGCCAGTAATGAAAAAATTGACCTGTCTAAGGTCCGTCTGGAACGTACCGGGTTCTTTAAAACTGTCGATATCAAACCTGCACGTATTCCGGGTGCGCCAGATCAGGTGGACTTGAATGTTGCCGTTGAAGAGCAGCATTCAGGGACCAGTACTTTAGCAGTTGGTTTCTCGCAAAGCGGTGGTGTAACTTTCCAGGCAGGTTTAAGTCAGACCAACTTCCTGGGTACAGGTAATAGTGTTTCAATCGATTTGTCGCGTTCTGAAACTCAAGATTACTATAACTTGAGCGTGATGGACCCGTACTTCACCATTGATGGTGTGCGTCGCGGCTATAATATGTACTACCGTAAAACCAAGCTTGATGATGACTATAACGTCAATAACTATGTAACAGACAGTTTTGGAGGTGGGATTAACTTTGGTTATCCAATCGATGAAAACCAGAGTGTTAGTTTAGGATTGAATGTCGATCAGACTGAAGTAACAACTGGTTCTGGAGTATCTACTTATGTTCGTGATTATTTATTAGCGAATGGTGGTAAAGAGACAGGGCGAATAGATACTTATTGCCCACCAGAGTTCTGGAATGCGACCACAAGAGAGTGTAGTCAGCCTGCTCAATTCTTTGATGAATTTAAAGGTGATTTTTTAACATATAATCTGAATTTGGGTTGGTCGTATAATACTTTAAACCGTCCTATGTTCCCGACAACGGGTATGTCACATCGTGTGAATGCGGAAATTGCATTACCAGGTAGTGATGTCGAGTATCAGAAAGTCACTTATGATGCTCAAGCCTTTTTCCCATTAGGCAAAGATTTTGTCCTGCGTGGTTATGGTAAGTTGGGTTATGGTAATGACCTGCCATTCTATAAGAATTTCTATGCTGGTGGTTTCGGTTCAGTTCGTGGCTATGAAAATAGTACATTAGGTCCGAAATATGATGGTGTATTTTTTAGTGAAAGAGGTGAGCCTGACCCTTCACCTGAAGAGGTTGGTGGTAATGCTTTAGTGCAATTTGGTACTGAACTGGTACTTCCGGTGCCATTTAAAGGGGATTGGGCACGTCAGGTACGTCCAGTGATTTTTGCTGAAGGCGCACAAGTATTTGATACTAATTGTGATATACCAGCTTCAGGTAGCGATATTATTGTAGGTAGTACTACATATAATGCGCGCCAATACTGTAAAGATAACTTCGGTTTTGATGCAGATAATATGCGTTATAGCGTGGGTGCTGGTTTCACCTGGATCACCATGATTGGGCCATTGTCTCTCAGCTATGCTTATCCGTTGAATAAAAAAGACGGTGATGATACTAAAAACATCCAGTTCGAAATTGGACGTACTTTCTAAAATCGTTTTGACCTAGAAACTAAATTTTGCTCATAAAGCCTGCAGGTTTTGTGAGCAAATTTTTTTGAATGAGTAAGAATATGAAAAAAATGATTATGGCAATGAGCCTGGCTTTGGCAAGTGTTGCACCTTTAACTCAAGCGGCCAGTATGGGGGTAATTGACTTGGAGCGTGTGGTTGAAGGTAGTACTTATCTGAAACAACAAAACACGGCATTTCAGCAAAAAATTCAGCCACAAACCACCAAGATTGAGCAACTCAGCAAAGAGCTGGAAGCTTTGCAGCAACGTGCTCAATCCAATACTAAGCTCAGTGAGACTGAAAAACAGAAAATGTCTGCGCAATATCAGGCTAAGCTGCAAGAATTGAATCAGTTACAACAATCTGTACAGACTAATGTTCAAAGCTCGATTCAGCAGATCCGAATTGTATTTGATGCACGAGTAAAGCAAATTGCTGAACAATTGCGTAGAGAAAACAACTTGGATGTGGTTTTAAATAAAAATTCAGCACTTGCTTATGATGCTAAATATGATTTAACTGATAAAATGATTCAAAAGGTTAATGCAATTAAATAATCAATGAATCATCAACAGCTTCAGTTAGCTGATCTCGCTCGCCTGGTTCAGGGCGAGTGCATAGGTCAGACAGATTTGCGTTTGAGCGCTTTGGCCAGTCTTGAGCAAGCGACCTCACAAGATCTTGCATTTGTAAATGCCGATAAATATGTAGAGCAGGCCAATCAAAGTCAGGCAGGTGCTTTAATTGTCACGGCTGAACTAAAACAACAGATAACTTCACATCAAAACTTTATTGTTGTGGCAAATCCCTATCTGGCTTTTGCGATTCTGACACATGTATTTGAGAAAAAACATCGCCAGCGCGGCATTGAAAGTACTGCCCAAATTCACCCGTCGGCAGTGATTGCGGACGATGCTTATATTGGTCATTATGTGGTGATTGGTGAGCATTGTGTCGTGGGTGCGAATACGATTGTTCAGGCGCATGTGCAGATCGATGATGATGTCGAGATCGGTCAGGACTGTTTTATTGACTCACATGTGACCCTCACCGGCGCAGCAAAAATTGGTAATCGGGTGCGTATTCATGCCAATAGCGTGATTGGCAGCGAAGGGTTTGGTTTTGCGCCTTATCAAGGGAAATGGCACCGTATTGCGCAATTAGGTTCTGTACGCATTGAGGATGATGTACGTATTGGGTCAAATTGTAGCGTAGACCGTGGTGCACTGGATGATACGATTTTGCAACAGGGTGTGATCATTGATAATCTTGTGCAAATCGCGCATAACGTTAAAATTGGTGCACATACCGCCATTGCTGCAAAAACTGCCGTTGCAGGAAGTGTTTCAATTGGCAAAAACTGTATCATTGGTGGTGCCTCTGCGATTTCTGGACACTTAAATATTGCCGATAATGTGACGTTGACCGGAATGTCAATGGTGACAAATAATATTTCTGAAGCTGGAAAATATTCATCGGGGATTGGTCTGTTTGAAAACCAGAAATGGAAACGTACTGTGGTTCGCCTCAGACAATTAGCAGATGTGCCATTGACCCAGGTGATCAAACGACTAGATCATATGCAATCTCAGATTGAGTCCATTGAATCAACATTTAAGTTGCGTAAATAATTATGATGACAGAGTCGAATTTGCCTACATTCACGAAGCCTGAATTGCCAATGAATATTCAAAAGATTCGTGAATATTTGCCCCATCGCTATCCATTTTTATTGGTTGATCGCGTCGTCGAAATTACCGATAATGGCATTGTTGGTTATAAAAACGTCTCAATTAATGAAGAGTTTTTACAAGGCCATTTTCCGAATTATCCAATTATGCCGGGTGTACTGATTGTTGAAGCGCTGGCACAAATCTCTGGAATTCTGGGTTTTGTGATGAATAACGAAGTGCCAAGTGAGGGTTCTTTGTTCCTGTTTGCCGGTGCCGAAAAAGTTAGATTTAAAAAACAGGTGGTTGCAGGTGACCAATTGGTTTTAAAATCTGAATTAGTGATGCAAAAGCGGGGCATTTACAAATATAATTGTATTGCCACTGTAGATGGCGTCATCGCAACAACCGCGGAAATTATGGTTTCGCATCAAAAAGTCGAGCAGGCATGAGCAATAATCCCCTTATTCATCCAACTGCCATTATTGACCCGTCAGCAGTCATTGCTGCTGATGTAGAAATTGGCCCATATTGTATTATCGGGCCAAATGTCACTATTGGTGCGGGTAGCAAACTTCATTCACACGTGGTGGTGGGTGGCTATACGCGTATAGGTGAATATAATGAAATTTTCCAGTTCGCCAGTGTAGGCGAGGTGTGTCAGGATCTTAAGTATGCTGGTGAAGAAACGTGGCTTGAGATTGGCGATCACAACAAGATTCGTGAGCATTGCAGTCTGCATCGTGGTACGGTTCAGGACCAGAGCCTGACCAAGATCGGTAGTCATAACCTGCTCATGGTCAATACTCATATTGCACATGACTGTATGGTTGGAGATTATAATATCTTTGCCAATAACGTCGGTGTGGCTGGACATGTCCATGTCGGGGACTACGTCGTCATTGGCGGAAACTCGGGCATTCATCAGTTCTGTAAGATTGATTCTTATAGCATGATTGGTGGTGCATCACTGATTTTGAAAGATGTGCCGGCTTATGTGATGGTTTCAGGTAATCCTGCGCATGCATTTGCCATGAATATTGAAGGCATGCGTCGTAAAGGCTGGTCGAAGACCGTAATCAGCGGTTTACGTGATGCCTTTAAACTGATTTATAAATCAGGTTTAACGACTCAGGAAGCAATCGAGCAGATCCGTACAGGAATTTTGCCGGAAGTGGCTGAAGTACAGCGTCTCATTGATTCTCTTGAACAGTCGAAGCGCGGTATTGTGCGCTAAAAGTTTAAGATAATAAAAAAGACACCTTATTTAAGGTGTCTTTTTTATTTTGGGAACTTCTATTTTACTTAAGAAATTTAATTTCCTCAGCTTTCGGATAATTCTTCAATAGCTTTGTTTTGTATTGCGATGCAAGCGTAGTATTCTTTTCAACATCTTTGCTGATGTTATAAAGCTGATACAGGGCAGTGGAGGCTTTCGCAGAATTTGGGTAACGGTCAACGACAATCAGATAATTACGTTTCGCTTCAGTAAATTTTGGCGGGTCAATCGCCAGATTGAATTCCGCTAACCAGAAATAGGCATTGCTGATATAAACGCTATTCGGATTGTTTTTAATAAAGTTTTGCATCGGTGCAATGGCTTTGGCTGCACCGCCATTTTTATAAGCATCTAAAGCCACGGTATAAGCTGCTTTTTCCAGCTCAGCAGGTTGCTGTCCGCTGCTTGCTGTATTGACCTTATTTGCGTCTAGGCTGGGCGCAGTATCCTGTGGGTTTTCCTCCGCTACGGTGTCTTCGCTTGGTTCAATTTTTTGCTGTAACAGTTCCAGGCGCTGATCGAGATCGGCATAGCGATTGGTCAGTTCGCTTTTCAGTTGGGCAATTTCATTTTCCTGTTCTTCCATTTTGCCGCGCAAAATCCGTAGGTCATTCTCGAGTTGCTGGTTCTTTTGCATGATTTGCCAGCTAGTATTGGTTTGAACGGTTGGAGTTGCGCCCGCCGTAATTGCCGCTGGGGTATTTACTGCGGTCTGACTAGAAGCTTGGCTCAAGCCACGCGATTCAATCGGAATATTGGCAAATAGAGGCGTGGTAAAGAGTGCTGTCACTGCACACAATACGGTCTTTTTAAACATCATAAAATTTCCATAATTCTTTGTGAGATGCGGATCCGCTGCTCATCTTTTCAAAGTAGATCATTCATATACATTGCACACATTAAAAACGGCATTTTTAGAAAATGCAACAAGGTTTTACAAAGATCATGTGAATCTGAGTATTGATGGATTGATTATGAAGATCCCTTAAAAATCAGCAGAAATATCAATATTGTTTTTAAAATAATCAAACGGATAGCTTGAAGGATGATTTTAGGAAACAAGGCTTGCAACTTGATTAAAAATCTCTATACTCTGTTTTTGTAATGGTAGCCCTGCTGGTTACTTCGCAATTGTACTCTATGAACCCCGCCAGGACCGGAAGGTAGCAACGGTAATAGAACTATGATGTGCCGGAGCTTTGCTGGTAGGGTTGCCACCATATTCTTCTTATTATAATAACAATACAAATTCGCAGTTTTCTATTCTCAAATATCATTCCTTTTTCAATATCGTCAAATAGCATTATCTTATTGTTTTAATGATTAAATCATCATTATATTTTGCCGTGCTTTATTTTATTTTGCAGCTAATATTGGATAAATAACCAATATACTTATACGTGTATTAAGGCTTTCAAAGAAGATAAGAATTAATCTTCTGCTTTACGGTTAATCGCTTTGATAATCGCATCCATTTCAAAACCACGATACATTAGAAAACGGATCTGTTTGGCTTTGAGCTTCGGGTCTTTGGTAGCTTCAGTCCCATATTTTTTAACTTTAAGTTCATAGGCTTGTTGAACCCAGTCAGTTTCTTTAAGTTCTTCCGAAATAAGCGCGGCATCAATCTTTTTGCTCTTGAGTTTCATTTTAATTTGATTGGGACCTTTGCCTTTACGCTTTTGACTCGACAGCATGGTTTCCGCCAAGCGCTGATCACTTTGATAGTTCTCACGGGATAGCTCTTCAACCAGGTTAATAACTTCATCACGATGCTCTGCATAGAGGGCTAATTTCTCGATCAGTTCGGCTTTGGAATATTCCTTGCGCGTCAGTACGGCAAAGGCATAAGAACGTAAGCGTGAGCCTGTCAGTCCCAGTTTTTTCTCATCCTGAGTTGGGGTAGAGGAAAACAAACGCTCTTCGGGATCAAATTCAGGAGTGTCTTGCAGCGCTGTTTTTGCAGGTTGAGCTTGATCTTCAGCATCACCAAATTGCTGTTTTAAAGTTTCATAATCGAGCAGTTTGCTGAATTTCGCGTCTGACATGATTCTCTCGGATTTTACATTCCCTATATAATAACAAAACGCCCCGGAGGGCGCTGTGTATTGACGTTTAAAGATGATGCACCTAATAAGATCACGCATCTAAAAAGTCAGGTTCTTCCTTGCTATCGTCTTCTTCAACAACCACTGCTTTGGTGAGAAGCTGGTCGCGAATCAGCTTTTCAATCGTCTGAGCCATTTCTTTATGCTCTTCCAGATAACGGATGGTGTTGTTCTTACCTTGGCCAATTTTGTCGCCTTGATAAGAATACCACGCACCAGCTTTCTGCACGATTTCTTGCTGTACAGCAAGGTCGATCAATTCACCTAGATGGTTAACACCTTTGCCATAAAGAATCTGGAATAATGCTTCTTTAAACGGAGGCGCCATTTTGTTTTTCACGACTTTGACTTTAGTTTCAGAACCAACAATCTCGTCGCCTTCTTTCACTTGGCCAATACGACGGATGTCCAAGCGAACAGAGGCATAGAATTTCAGTGCATTACCACCAGTTGTGGTTTCAGGGCTGCCAAACATGACGCCAATCTTCATACGAATCTGGTTAATGAAGATCACCATACAGTTGGAACGCTTAGCATTACCAGTAATTTTACGCAGTGCCTGGCTCATCAAACGGGCTTGCAGACCCATATGCGAGTCACCCATTTCGCCTTCAATTTCGGCACGTGGTGTCAATGCAGCAACAGAGTCGACAACGATCATGTCGATCGCACCAGAGCGTACCAGCATGTCTGCGATTTCAAGTGCCTGTTCACCGTGGTCCGGTTGCGATACCAGTAGATTGTCGATATCTACACCCAGCTTGCGTGCATATTGAGGGTCAAGCGCGTGTTCGGCATCGATGAATGCACATGTACCGCCTGCTTTTTGACACTCTGCAATTGCTTGCAATGTCATTGTGGTTTTACCTGAAGATTCAGGACCATAGATCTCGACGATACGACCTTTAGGTAAACCACCAATACCGAGTGCAATATCCAGCGTTAAAGAGCCTGTAGACACAGCTTCAACTGCCTGAACGGTATTGTCACCAAGACGCATAACTGTATTTTTACCAAACTGTTTTTCAATCTGGCTTAAGGCAGCGTTGAGCGCCTTGTTTTTATTCTCATCCATCTTACAACCTCAATACGATGTCACTAAGTTAGTACTCAAGTGGATGTCTTAAATTAGAGCTTTGTTCCACAGGTGTATAGTGACAGAATTTTCCCTAGTGTTCTATAAAAGTCAGCGCATGTACGACATATTCTGACGCTTAAATTTAATCGTCATTATAGGACCATGACTGATCGAAATTCTGACTATTTTCATTTTTAAATCTACTGATATCACGACGATCTTTCTTGCTTGGACGATGGTCGGGACGAGCTAGATTATGCAACTTTCTTTGTGACGTAATCAATTCCCGGCGCGCAATACTGACTTCGGTTTCTTCATACAGTTTTTGTGCCACGGGTGCAGGTCCACGAACATCAGAAAGTTCCTTAACCAACACGGTTTTTTTGTCGATGCCTTGCTGAATCGTCAGTTCCATACCAACACGGACTTCGCGCGATACCTTGACACGTTCACCATTGTGATGGACTTTGCCACCTTCAATCGCATGTTTGGCAATCGAGCGGGTTTTAAAAAACCGTGCTGCCCACAGCCATTTGTCTATACGCATGCCTACCGCATCTTCGGGTAAAGACGATTTACGCATATTTTTTTTCTACCTCAGCCTGATTTAAATGAGTGATTAAATCTGTTAATTGGTGCAGCATCGGGTAATTACAAGTCTGGCGTGCTACTTTGGCTGAAGAGGGTTGCTGGATGCTGAACAGGTTCTGAATGCCATAGGCTTTGGCACCATTCAGAACTTTTTCGGTATCATCAATAAAATAAGCATGTGCAGGGTCAAATGGATGCAACGCATTCAGGCCTTGCCAGAATTCGATAAATTCTTTGGCATGCCCAATCGTTTCTGAACTGACAATCACATCGAAATAATCTCTTAAATTTAAGTGATCCAGTTTAAAGGCCAAGCCAGCACAGTCAGCATTGGTGGCCAGCCAGATCGGATAGCCATTATTTTTAAGATAATCGAGCAATTTGAGACAATGAGTGCGTAAAGCGACTTTATCTTTATGTTCAATTTGCATCGCCAGAACATCGACTTCGACTTTAGCCGTCCAGAAGCGTGAAGAGTACCAGTTTAAGGTATGATTATGTTCCTGATAGAATGCATAGAGTGTCGCCTGGCTGTGTTCCAGGCTACAGCCATGTGTGGCAGCATAACGCACAGGCAATAACTCGTTCCAGATGAAATCATCGTAGGCAAGATCAAGTAAAGTACCATCCATATCGAAAATTATGGTAGGTTTTTCAGAGCATTTTGACATATTTAGGTTTTCTATGTTTAAAGCAACAGCAGCACCACAAGATCCAATGATTTTGCAGTTTGTGCCCATTTTGACACAAGCCTGTGAAATTTTGCGAGAAGAATATCAGCGTTATTGTTCTGGTGCGGCTTTTGATGTCATCAAAAAAAATGATAATTCTCCGGTGACTCAGGCAGATTTTCGGGTCAATACTTATCTGACCCAAGCTTTGGCAGAGATTTCAAGTTTGCCTTTACTGTCTGAAGAAGGACAGGAGCATGAACGCCGCTCATGGTCAGAATTCTGGTTACTGGATCCGTTGGATGGCACTAAAGAGTTTTTGCGCCAACGCCCCGAATTCACTATTAATTTAAGTCTGGTCAGAGGCAGTTTAACCACTTTTGCCATATTGGCGGTTCCGGAGCAGCAACTGATTTATTTCTGTCCTGAGCAAGGCTTGCCTTATAAATATGATATTCAAACTAGAACATGGTTTGCTTATGCAATGTCTTCGACATCTAAAATGATTGCTGTAGGGCTGAGCCAAAGTAGCCAGCAGAAACCGAAATATCTGGAGTATTTGCAAAGTTTGGCCAAGCTCACGGAATACACCGAATTTAAAGCGGGCAGTGCCTATAAATTTTGCATGATGCTGGAAGATCAGGTTGATATCTATCCACGTTTTCATCCGACCTCGGAATGGGATACCAGCGCTGGTCAATGTATGCTCGAACGGATTGGTGGTGGCCTGGTCGATTTAGAAGGCCGTCCATTTATTTATAATCATCGGGATACCTTGCTGAATGGTGGATTCATTGCCTATAAAAATAATGATATGAAAATTATTGCATTGCAGGCGGTGTCTGACATGCAGGCCGAGCATTGAGCAAAATTCTGAGCGTGTTATAGTGGTACTTAACCTATTACCAATCCAGAGTTGGCTGTAACGTGTCCCTGAAACTGCTTCCACCGAGTATGTTGAGTGCAATTGATTTATTGCCCGATGTACAAACGCCTGTCACCTTATTCACACGGCATTCGATTCGTGAAGATGTTCCGGGGCAGGGTTTGGCAGGCTATGATCTGCAACTGACCAGTCAGGGACGCGATCTGGCGCACGAATGGGGTGCTTATCTGGCTGATCAAACCGATCGCGTGATTCATCACTGTATTTCAAGTCCGATCCAGCGGTGTATTGATACCGCTGCATTGATGATTGAAGGGGCAGATGCGGTTACCCCTGAGCAGAATACCCATCGTATTGAAATTATCGAACAGGGACTTCTGGTGGAGCCTGGCAGCTTTGTGCTGGATATTCAAAAAGCCGGACCTTATTTTGCCAAGCAGGGTGCGCTCGGTTTCATCAACAGTTTTGTCAATAATGCCTTGCCGGGGATGAAACAGCCGATTCATGGCGTAGTGGATGTACTAGAACTGATTTACAACACCCATCCACAAAATAAATATGGGCTAAGTTTGGCCGTTAGTCACGACACCATTTTGGCAGCGATGATTGCAGTGATGTCAGGGCGTCAGGATGTCAGTCGGGAAGACTGGCCAAAAATGATGGAAGGTCTGTTTGTTTGGTTTGAAGGTGATGTATTCCTGGAATCCAAACTGAAATGGATCTGGCGCGGACAGGTACACGAACTGGATATTGCCGATTTTAAACGTTCCCAACTTTCTTAAATCAAGTTGATCTATTCAAAACTCAATTGTTCGAAGCAATTGAGTTTTTTTATTGGGGAGTTAAAAATTATAAAAAGGATGTGGCCTTTCATATTGATCATTCAATAAAAGTCAGGCTAAAACGATAAAAATAAATTCTAAACTGCTTCTTTTACATTTATAGGGTGAAAATTCAATAATGTAAGTATAAAAATTATCTATGCTTAATAAATATAGAAATATTCATCTTGAGGAAAAACCATGAAAATTATCACAATTTTTAGCCTGATCGCGATTTTGGGTTTAACCGCATGTCAAAAGCGGGATACTGACAATACGAAACAGGATAAGACTACTTCGCCATCCTCTATGGATAAAGATCAATAATCTAAAAAGGGAGGTGCGACTTATTTTTTTATCTCATCGTATTGGCAGGATGAGGGGCATCTAAACGGATTGTTTTTCTGATTTCTTGAAATTTCAGGCACAAAAAAAGCCCTAAAAAAGGGCTTTTTTCATTTGCGATTAGTTAGAAGCTAATGCTTTAACTTGCGCGTTCAAGCGGCTCTTATGACGAGCTGCTTTGTTTTTATGGATGATGCCTTTGTCAGCCATACGGTCGATTACTGGAACAAGCGATTTGTACGCTTCAGTAGCAACTGCATAGTCATTAGTGCTGATAGCAGCTAATGTGCGTTTAAGATAGGTACGAACCATAGAACGCAAGCTTGCGTTGTGTTTGCGTGCTTTAACGTTTTGACGAGCACGTTTTTTAGCTTGAGCAGAGTTTGCCACTCGTGCACTCCTTGAAATAGATTGGTCTGGGCGGGCTGAAACTCAACTGAAAACCAACATCAGAGGAATTATCACCAGCCCGTAAACAAGTGCCATATTTTGATTAAACTAAGCACCGAAGTCAAGTCTTGACATGCTTTGACAACATTTTAGATGCAGAAAAATTCTAAAGAAAACGTTAGATTAGTATTCCACCTAGGAGATCGTATAAAAAATGACTAAATCACTGACTCATCCCATCGTGATAGGTGCCACCGGCTTGGTGGGAAAACAACTGATAAAACGTTTGCAAGATGAGCCGACTTGCCAGCAGATTACTGCAGTGGTCAGAAAACATCAAAATGATCTGGATGCTTTGGATAAAGTTCAACAACTGGTACTGGAAGATTTCCTGATGTTGAATGATCAGGATGTCAGCAAGCATAGCCATGGTTTTAGCTGCCTGGGCAGCACCATGAAAAAGGCCGGATCCAAACAGGCATTTTATAGTATTGACTATACCATAAATGCTCACTTTGCAGAACTGTTACAACAAACTTCAGCGCATTACCTGTTGCTGAGTGCAATGGGTGCCGATCCACAATCTCATTTTTACTATAATCGGGTCAAAGGTGAACTGGAAGAATATATACAAACATTGTCCTTGGACAGAATCAGTTTGATTCGACCTTCATTGCTCATTGGTGAACGTCCAGAGCAGCGTTTTTTGGAAGATATCGCGCAGCAGGTTTACCACAAAGTATCGCGTTTTATTCCAGATAGTTTTGCGTATAAGCCAGTGACAGCCGAGCAGGTGGCTCATACTATGGTCGAGGCCGCGCTAACTCAGACGGTAAAATTTGAAATTTATGATAATTTACGCATACAAAAAATGAAATGAGGGGAAAACACCGTGCCTACAGCAGCATTTGTTACCTGTGACTTGTTAGATGATCATCCAGAATTAGAGCTTCAGGTGGTGACACCTTGCCTGGACGGTAAATTTTTTAAGAGTTATGGGGCGCGCAAAACCTTTGGCGGTCAGATTGTGACAGTAAAATGTTTTGAAGATAACTCGCGGGTGAAAGAGTTGTTGGCCACAGATGGAACAGGCAAGGTCCTGGTCGTAGATGGCGGTGCATCCATGCGCTGTGCCTTGATGGGTGACCTGATTGCAGAATCAGCGGTAAAAAATCACTGGAATGGCGTGATTATTTACGGTTGCGTTCGTGATGTCGATGCAATTGCTGAACTTGATCTTGGTGTGCATGCATTGGGGGCTATTCCACAGAAGAGCAATCGCAAGGGTGTAGGTGAAGTTGATATTTCTCTCTGTTTTAGTGGTGTCACGTTTAATGCAGGCGAGTATGTCTATGCAGACAATAATGGTATTGTGGTGTCTAAAACAGCATTAGTGGCTTAATCGGCCGGAATCTGCATTTCTGCATGAAAGAATAACAACAAAACTTATCTGTACCCTGAAAGACAGGATGCCTAGATTCTGTCTTTCATTCATATAAAACAAAAATAGGAAAATACTATGTTGAGTCATCAAATTAAAGTTGTACAAGCTTTGGCCTCTTCAATCGCTGAAGGTGGACGTGGGATGGTGGGTACACCGTTTCCAAATCAGCCTGAAAAAGCCTTGAAGCTCTATGAATACGAGGGTTCACCATTTTGTCGTCGGGTGCGTGAAGTCATGACCTTACTCAATCTGGATTATGAAGTTTATCCATGTCCACGAGGGGGTACTCATTTCCGTCCTGAGGTGCAGCAATTGGGTGGAAAACTGCAATTTCCTTTTTTAGTTGATGAAAATACCGGTGATCGACTCTATGAGTCTCAGGATATTATCGATCATCTGTTCAAGCATTATGGCAAAACCGGCAAAACTCCCAAGAAATATGCTCACTATCCTAAAATTCCAGTGGCTGCAATTGCGGGAACCGTCCTCAATGGTTTACGCGGCGGAATGGTGAATCCCAAGATTAAGGATCGGCCAACACCTGAACTGTTATTAGAATTATGGGGCTTTGAGGCCAGTCCTTATACCCGAATTGTACGCGCCGCTTTGAGTGAACTGGAAGTGCCGTTTGTTTTTCATAATGTTGCTAAAGAGCGCTGGCAAGATTATGGACCGGCCAAATTGCGTTTAAAACCGGGAAAATATGAACCACTACCAGGCGGTAAGCGTGAACATTTGTTTGAAATAATGGGAAATAATATTCAGCTTCCCTATCTGGTCGATCCAAATACAGATACCAAAATGTTTGAATCGGCTGAGATTGTGAAATATTTAAAACAGCAATACGGTACTGCTTAAAGTAGACAGCTCGTATAACTTCAAAAGATTTTCTATCTTGAACTGCCATCTGCTAAACAGATGGCATTTTTTATGTCTATGATATGGAAAACGGGCGTAAGCGTTTCTCGCTGCTTAAAACTTCAGATAATAAAAAATAAATAAATCATGATTTTTAGTGTGATTTTGTTTATATTTTAATCTTAAAGGGGATATATAAAAATAAATATAAGGGGCGTGCTTATGACAGCATCGGAGGCAGTCTTGCCAGTACCAGTATTAATCGTTGAAGATGAATATGTCATCCAGCGCCGTTTAAAAATCATATTAAGCAATCTAGGTTATCAGGATGACGTTCTGTTATTTGCCAATACGGTGAAAGAAGCATATGCCGTTTTGCAGCAACAGCCGATTGCACTGGCCTTAATAGATTTGGGTTTACCGGATGGAAGTGGCATTTCAATTATTGAAAAAATCCGCGAACAGGACGCACAAGCGCTGATTCTAGTGGTGTCTGCCTGGAGTACACAGGATAGTCTGTTTAGCGCAATTCAGGCTGGTGCGACCGGTTATGTGCTTAAAGAGCGCGATGATGTGGAAGTCGCCTTGGCTATTCGCAGTATTTTGCGTGGCGGTGCACCGATTGATCCCTTTGTTGCTCGTGAAATTTTAAAACAGATTTCTATTCCCACCATTTCAGCAACAATAGAGCAAAACAGGTCAGCTGCGGATCAGGAAATGCTGACACAGCGTGAGCAGGAAATCCTGTCCTTGGTTGCGCAAGGTCTGAGTAATCGTGAAATTGCCGAGCAGCTCTATGTGTCGCGCTATACCGTCGAAAGTCATATCAAGCATATTTACCGGAAACTTTCGGTCAGTAAACGTACTAAGGCAGTCAGTACCGCACGGTACTTGGGAATTCTGTAATGTCATCTGGCTGTTCCAGAAGTAGCAAGCAGCAGCGACTGAAATGGATGGGCGTTTTTGTCCTGTGCATCTGGCTCTGTCTGTTCTGTAGGATGAGTCAGGCACAAAGCCATTTTCAGATTAATGATCTTTGTCAGGTGAAGATCGACTATATTCAGAAGGTTCAGGCTCAGGGTCCTACCGAGATGCCGACATCGGGCTGGCAAAGCGTACGTTTGCCGGATAACTGGCAGAACAACTGGAAGAATTATCATGGGGGTGCCTGGTACAAGATTGTCTGGCGCTGGTCATGCCAAGACAACATCCGCCTTGCAGAACCAGTTGCCTTTTCTATTGATTATATTAATTCGGCAGGTGCCGTATTCCTGAATGGTGACTTGCTTTGGTCTGACCGGAACTTGCAAGAACCCTTGTCGAAAAGCTGGAATATGCCGCGTTACTGGGTTTTCCCGATTAGCGGTTTGCGTAAAGACAGTAATGAAATCCTGATTTATGTAAATGGCTACAGTTTCCAAAGCGCGGGCCTGGGCAACATTCAATTTAATAATGTGCTGGTGAATAGCCAGCAGTATCTAGGCAAAATCTGGGATCGCCGTACTGTATTCCAGATTAATATGATTTTCTCTGCCACGATTGGGCTGATCTGTTTCATTATCTGGTTATTCCGGCGTTCAGAAACCACTTTTGGCTGGCTGGCACTCAGTTCACTGTTGTGGATTCTGTTTATTTCCAATGTCTTGACTACAGAAAATTTTCCATTTCGCTCCACGATTTCGGCAGCTAAAGCCGATATGCTTTTTTTATTGCTTATATCCATTGTTTCTGTCTGTATCTGATCCGCTTTGTAAAACAGAAATTTAAGCAGTTGGAGCGAGGATTTATTCTGGTCAGCGTTCTGTCCAGCCTACTGGTGATGATCAGTCCCTTGAATTATCTGGAGCATGTGCTAGGTGGAGTGTTTATCTTCTATGTATTGTTCTTTGTTAGTTGTACTGTGTATATCAGCTATCAGGCCATCAAAACCCGAAATGGAGAATATCTCTTCCTGATGCTGTGTCTCTGGGGAATTCTGCTGTGTGTAGTCATCGACCTGATCATGTTGAACCAAACCAAGATCAATGAATTTTCACCTTTATCTCCCTATACCTCACCGATTATTACCTTGTTTGTCGTGCTGATTATGGGCACACGCTTGAATCGTAATGTTAGGAAAATCGAAAAATTTAATACCCAGTTAGAACGTAAAGTCCAGCAGGTCAGTGCCGACCTGAATAAAAGCCTGAGCGATAAACATCAACTGGAGCTGACGAATGTTCGTCTGCAAGAGCGGATTAATCTGTCACATGAACTGCATGACGGGTTGGGAGGGTCTATTGTCCGTTCTATGATTCTGGTGGATCAAAGTAGCGAAACAGTTTCTAAACAGCAGTTTCTATCCATGCTGAAATTGCTTAGAGATGATCTCAGACAAATCATTGACAGTGGTTCATCTATTGAAAATAAAGTCCCACAAACGCCGGTACTCTGGATTGCACCGGTACGCTATCGTTTTACCCAGCTGATGGAAGAAATGGAGATTGAAGTTGAATGGTCATTTCCAAAAGTCTGGCAGCGTGAACCGACGGCATTACAGTGTTTGACCCTGATCCGGGTGGTTGAAGAAAGTCTGACCAATATCATTAAGCATAGTCAGGCCAATCAGGTAAAAGTCAGTCTGGAATATTCCCAGCCGCATCAGCTTAGCTTAAGCATTCAGGATAATGGCATCGGTTTCGATGCTGAAATGGTGCAAAAAAATGGCCTGAGTATTGGAATGCGCAGCATGAAAATGCGGGTTGAGCGCATGGGAGGATTGTTCCAGATTGAATCTGAACAAGGAGATACGCTGATTCGTGTTGTATTAGAGCTGTATCAGCCTTAATTAGTTAGAATTCTAGACTCTAAAAATAAAAAAGAGGATCATGTGACACTGCTGTCCCATAGTTTGCTTTAAATAAAAAAACCTGAGTCCTAACAGTTAAAATATGAGTGCAAACAAACACTTTAACGACCAGGATTCAGGTTTTGTCACATCAGAATACCGTATTTCATGAGCTAATTAAACCTGTTGTGCGACAGGACCATTGCGGCGATTTATAAAGATCGTTGGAAAGTTGAGCTGTTCTTTAAGGCGATTAAGCAGAATCTCAAATTAAAAGCGTTTCTAGGCCGCAGCAGGAACGCAATTCAGACACAAATCTGGATTGCGATGATCGCCTATTTATTGGTGAGTTTCGCTCAACATTTAGGGAAAACAGGTTGGACAGTTCAACGTTTACTCAGAATAATTCAAGTGAATTTGTTTGAAAGAAGAACTTTAAAAGCTTTATTTTCACCCGATAAAATACCCATAAAACAAGAGGAAGCTCAAATGAGCTTCCTCTTGTGAAAAATTGTGGGACAGCAATGGATCATGTGATCCTCTTAAAATTATTGCCTAAATAGAACCGTGGAAAGATTACTCGTCTTCTGGCGGTGGAACCAGCATCAACACGGCTTCATTTAATAATGCAGCAACATCTTCCAGAATTTCTTCATCAGCGAAGTCTTCACCGAATAACAGCGCTTCACCATCTGCAAGCTGTTTGAGTTTTGCGGTAAATGTCCCAGAGATGCACACACCCTCACCATTTGCCCAGAACAGAACGTCGCCGTCCGTTTCAGTATAAAGCAGGCGTGACGCAGGTTCGAGCATCAGGCTATAGCCCTGATCGAGTGCTTCTTCCAGATCACCTGTACCGATTTCTTCTGCTTCAGGCAGGTTTTCAGGATATTTAGGTTCGGACATCAAGCTCATGATGGCATCTTCGAGAACGTTCGAGTTATGCAGTTGCTGCATGATGTGTTCTTTCAGATATTCCAGCTCATTGCTGCTCACTTCACCGATAGCACCGACTTGATCACGGATGATATCCAGCAATGGGTTACGCAGCGTTTCATTTTCAGAGAATTTATCCCCGACACGATCCATCATGTCACTGACATTTGGCATACGGAAACCGAATGAATAAGTCAGGCAGTCATCTTCAGCTACGCCGTAGTGAGCTAGACCGGGCGGTACATAGAGCAAGTCGCCAGGTGCCAGGACTTCATCAAAGTTCACTTCTATTTCAGGTAATAATTTAAGTGGTTGACCTGGAACGAATGCCGTTTCGGCATCACACATTTGCCCAAGCTGCCAGCGACGATGGCCGTAGCCTTGTACCAGAAACACATCATAGAAATCGAAATGCTTGCCGACTGAACCGCCTTGCGGTGCATAAGACACCATGATGTCATCGCGACGCCATTGTGGAATAAATGGGAATTTTTTCCAAAGTGCCGACAGGTCAAATGAATAGTGATCTACAGCCTGAACCAAAAGCGTCCAGAGCTTGGGCATTTTCTGGAAATCTGCTTTGAGCAAAGGTGAAGATTTCACGCTCCATTGATTCGGATCACGATCTTTTTGCTTGATGAGACGGGCAGTGACATGCTCTTCAAGCGCAAGTTCCATCACATCATTGGGTTCAAGCAAACTGGCGATTTCAGGCATTGCATTACGCACCAGTAAAGGTTTCTTTTGCCAGTATTCGCTAAGGAATTGTTCAGCGGTAATACCGCCTAATACGTCTAAAGGTTGAGACATAGATTACAGCCTGAATTTAAATGGGAGATTAAGGAACCAAAATTTTTAATTCACGAAGAATATGACAGAGCTTGATCATTGGCATGCCCATCAACGTGGTCTGATCTTGTCCGATCATTTCTTCAAACAAGCTGATACCGAGGCTTTCACATTTGAAACTGCCTGCACAATGCAAAGGTTGTTCAATTTCGACATAACGCTCGATTTCGACCTGAGACAGTTTGCGGAACTTGACTTTATAGTGTTCAACCAGACTTTGTTCAAAACCGGTCGATAGCTGCTGCACACTGAGCGCAGTACTAAAATAGACAATCTTGTCCGAGTTGGCTTGTAGCTGGCGAATGGCCTTTTCAGTCGTTAACGGTTTACCAATAAAAATATCCGGCGCACCTTCACGCCATGCCACCTGATCTGAGCCGATCACAATCGCTTCTGGATTTTGTTCAGCAATATATCTGGCTTTCTCAAAAGCCAGTCGTTGTGCCAGATCATCTGCGTGATTTTCCCCGCGATGAGATTCATCAATATCCGGTACCATGGAAATATAATTAATATGCAGACGATCCATCAGCGCTTTGCGGGTTTGACTGGATGATGCCAAAATAATCTGTACAGAATTCATTAGACAGCATATTCCTCAAGAATATTTAACGGCACATAAGCCAGAACAGCTTTGTGACAGGCTTGCAGCTTGATTGGAGGTGCTTGACCTGCTTCATAGGCTTCGACCCAGCGCGTTACGCAGATACACCAGAAATCGCCAGGTTGCAGGCCGGGGAAATCCAGTTCAGGCAAAGGCGTAATCAGGTCATTACCGACTTTTTGAGAAAAATTCAGAAATTCTGAAGTCATTTGCGCGCAAACCGTGTGCTGGCCCAGATCAGTGGTCGCAGTATGGCAAAAGCCATTGCGGAAATAACCGGTAATCGGATCGAAGCAACAGCTGGACAAAGGCTCACCTAACACGTTCAAACGGTTAAGATTTGGATCAGGATGTATCGACATAGGGACTGAATCTAAAAGAGGCTTTTTTCTATCATAACAAAACTTTGGCATTCATAATGTTTTCTGCAAAAGATGCTAACCTTTTTCTGCATAATCATTTAAAATCGCCTGGTTTTAATATCTATAAAGTGAGCTCTACATGAACTTTCAGCGTATGACTGACCTCGATTTAGCAGGTAAACGTGTTCTGATCCGTGAAGATTTAAACGTTCCTGTTAAAAATGGTGTGATCACCAGCGATGCGCGTCTTCGTGCAGCATTGCCAACGATTAAAGCAGCACTAGAAAAAGGCGCTGCAGTCATGGTGTATTCTCATCTGGGTCGTCCGGTTGAAGGTGAGCCTAAAGCTGAACAGTCACTTGCTCCTGTAGCGGCTTACTTGACTGAAGCTTTGGGCCAAGAAGTAAAACTGTTTACTGACTATTTAGATGGCGTTGATGTTCAGCCAGGTCAGGTCGTTCTGCTTGAAAACTGTCGTTTTAACGTCGGCGAGAAGAAAAACAATCCTGAACTTGCAGCAAAATATGCAGCGCTGTGTGATGTATTTGTAATGGATGCCTTTGGTACAGCGCACCGTGCAGAAGCCTCTACTGAAGGTGTAGCGCGTTTAGCGAAAGTTGCAGCAGCAGGTCCTTTATTGGCAGCTGAACTGGATGCGCTTGGCCGTGCACTGAAAACTCCAGAAAAACCAATGGTGGCGATTGTTGCAGGTTCTAAAGTTTCAACCAAACTTGACGTTTTGACCTCACTTTCTGATATCTGTGATCAATTGATCGTTGGTGGCGGTATTGCCAACACTTTCCTTGCTGCGGCAGGCTATAACGTGGGCAAATCACTGTGTGAAAAGGATCTAATCGATACAGCAAAAGCCATTGCTGCAAAAGTATCAGTTCCACTTCCAACTGACGTAGTCGTTACAGATGCCTCTGAAATTAACTTTGAAGATTTCTTGGGTTCATTGGCTGCTGCGAAAGCGACGGTGAAAAACGTTGCAGATGTTGCTGACAACGACATGATCCTAGATGTAGGCCCGGAAACTGCGAAAGCATTTGCAGAAATCCTGAAAACCTCTAAAACCATTCTTTGGAATGGCCCAGTCGGCGTATTTGAAGTAGATCAATTCGGTGAAGGTACTAAAACTTTATCTTTAGCGATTGCTGAATCTGAAGGTTTTTCGATTGCGGGCGGTGGGGATACACTTGCTGCGATTGATAAATATGAAGTGGCTGACAAAATTGGTTATATCTCGACGGGTGGCGGTGCATTCCTTGAATTCGTTGAAGGTAAAACCCTTCCTGCTGTTGCAGTACTTCTAGAACGTGCTTAATTGTATGTCCTAAGCTAAAAAGCTGGCCCAGTGCCAGCTTTTTTTATGTCATTTTTTTGACAGTGAAAATTTACCCTTCATGGCTTCGTCATTAAAATGCAATAAATCTGTCATAAGATGCAGTCATTAAATCACCAAATGAAGAGAATACGTGATGAAAAAACAGTTAACTACGGCAGTATTATTAGCAGCATCTCTGGCACTGACTGCATGTGCAAAACAGGAAAGCGCACCAGAAGCTGAAGCAGAAAGCTCGGCAGCAGTGGCGGATCAGACTGTAACTCCAGAACAGCAAGCCGCCATTGACGCCATTGATCAGCCAATTTTAGATGAAAAAAATACCGATATTCCAGCTGAAGTTGCCAATGCGCCAGCCGATGAAGCGACTGCAGACGAGTCAGTTACTGCGACTTCAGAGCCTGTAGCACCTTAATCTGGCTGATGTGACACAAAATCCCTGCAAATGCAGGGATTTTTTTTAAATAGTGTTATTTGTTGCTGAATTGAAACCTTTGAACATGTAGAATATGGGGCATTCACTGGGAGGATATTATGGCTCTTATTTCATTGCGCCAGCTCTTGGATCACGCCGGCGAACATGCTTACGGCGTACCAGCATTTAACGTAAACAACTTAGAACAAATGCGTGCAATTATGCTTGCAGCAGATGCAACCAATTCACCTGTTATCGTACAAGCATCTGCGGGTGCGCGTAAATATGCAGGCGCTCCGTTCTTGCGTCACCTAATTTTGGCTGCAATTGAAGAATGGCCACATATTCCAGTGGTAATGCATCAAGACCACGGTACGAGCCCTGACATTTGTCAACGTTCAATCCAGTTAGGCTTTTCATCAGTGATGATGGACGGTTCACTCGGTGAAGACGGTAAAACACCAACTTCATATGAATATAACGTTGATGTGACTCGCCGTACAGTTCAAATGGCACATGCGTGTGGCGTATCTGTTGAAGGTGAAATCGGTTGTTTAGGTAGCCTTGAAACAGGTATGGCGGGTGAAGAAGATGGCGTAGGCGCAGAAGGCGTACTGGATCATTCCCAACTCCTGACTTCAGTTGAAGAAGCACGTAGCTTCGTTGCTGATACCAATGTTGATGCGCTTGCAATTGCAGTAGGCACTTCACACGGTGCGTACAAGTTCACGCGTCCACCTACAGGTGATATTCTTGCGATTGACCGCATTAAGGAAATTCACGCAGCACTTCCAAACACGCATCTTGTCATGCACGGTTCAAGCTCTGTGCCACAAGAATGGTTGGCAGTGATCAATCAGTATGGCGGCGACATTAAGGAAACTTACGGTGTTCCGGTTGAGCAGCTGGTTGAAGCAATCAAACACGGTGTGCGCAAAATCAACATCGATACTGACTTGCGTTTGGCATCTACCGGTGCAATGCGTCGTATGATGGCAGAAAAACCAAGCGAATTCGATCCTCGTAAATTCTTCAGCGCAACTGTAGACGCAATGAAGCAAATCTGTATCGATCGTTACGAAGCTTTTGGTACTGCAGGCAATGCAGACAAGATTCGCCCAATCTCTTTAGAGAAAATGGTGTCACACTATAAATAATTCCCAGTGAATCATTTATAAAAAAAGCCCACTGCAAATGTGGGCTTTTTTGTAGACTCATAAATATCAAGAATAAGAGCAGCATATGGAACTGATTTTCGCAGCAGCGCTATGCAGCGTTGCGGTCTCAATATTATTAAAAGTCGCCAAAAATAAGGGCTTGAGTCCGATACACATGATTAGCTGGAACTATATGACAGCCAGTCTCTTGTGTTTTTTCTGGTTTAAGCCTGATATTCAGCATATTTCAATGTCTCAGACGCCTTGGTTGCTTATTCTGGCTCTGGGTATTTTACTTCCAAGTGTATTTTTGTTTTTGGCTAAAGCCTTACAAACGGCTGGAATTTTAAAAACCGAAATTGCCCAGCGACTTTCTGTAGTCTTATCACTGGCTGCGGCCTATTTTATTTTTCAGGAACAGTTTAATCAGCTGAAAATACTCGGGATCGCTTTAGGTATTGGCGCAGTGCTGTGCATCCTGTTTTCACATCGACAAAGTACAGGACAGGGCAGTCAGGGAATGTTATATCTGGGCTTGGTCTGGGTCGGTTATGCACTGATAGATGTATTGTTGAAATATACAACCAGTCTTGGCCTGCAATTCGCGGTGGCGCTGAATCTGATGTTTGTTTGCGCTCTGATCATTTCGATGGGCTATCTGTTACTCAAATATAAAAGCTTGGGCTCGATGCAGAATATCGGCGCTGGTCTGTTATTGGGTATCCTGAATTTTGCCAATATTGCGTTCTATGTCAAAGCCCATATGCTGCTCAAGGATTCACCGGCGATCGTCTTTGCCGGCATGAATATTCTGGTGGTGGTATTTGGTGTGATAGCAGGTCTGGTATTCTTTAAAGAGCGGCTCAAACCTGCAAGTACTGTAGGGTTGCTGCTAGGCTTGACTAGTGTGATTTGCCTAGCTTATGCAATGTCTGTTTGACATAAGAAGATGCAAATTCAATCGGATGTCGGAGCAGGTCGCCTGCTTCGGCCAGTCCAAGCAATAAACCGGCCTGTTGGCAGTCTGGACAATGCGGATAACGATGCTGCTGATCTTTATAGTGCTGGAGATAAATTTTATCGCAATGATGGCATTCAAATTTCAGGGATTTGGATGTAAGGAGCGACATAGATGACCTCTATTGTTATTCTATTAGATGGTAAATTAAATAAAGCAAAAAATAGGCCCGAATTGATATGGAAAGGGGCGCTTGCCCCCTTTTATAGCACAAATTCCTTACAGTTTGGTGAAAATATCTTCAGCGGCAAGACGTGATTTAGGCAGTTTGGCATTGAAATCATTTTCACTACGATAGCCTAAAGTCAGCAATACAGAGGGGATCAAGCCCTGTTCTGCGAGTTGTAATTCTTCACTAATTATCTCTTCATCAAAGCCGCCAATTGGTGTGGCATCGACACCTTCAATTCCGGCAGTCAAGAGCATTTGACCGAGTGCAATAAAGGTCTGGTTTTCAGCCCAACGCTGAATATCACCTTTTTCATTACGATAATAATGAATATAACCTGCACGGGTGTTTTTCTGACCTTCCTTGGCGGATTCATCTTTAAATCGGCCACTGAGATCATCGCGGTTCAATAAGTTTTCCAGATGCAACTCATTAATATCGGCTTTGGTGCAGAATAAAATGGTATGTGAAGAATCCAGAACTTTGGGTGCATTGTAGGCATAAGTACCAACCAAGGCTTTGGCAATGCGCTGTTTGGCGGCATCATGATCGGCAATAAAAAAATGCCAAGGCTGAATATTGATCGAAGAGGGTGCCAGACGCAAAATTTCTAACAAGCGTTCAAACTGTTCTGCTGGGATTTTCTTGCTAGGATCATAGGCTTTAGTGGTATAGCGGGTCTGTGTGATCTTGAGTAAATCCATCAATGGACTCCAATCTTTTTAAATAAACAGCGAGTAGAAGTTTTAAATATATACATTTTTCACATCCCCTGATTATTACAATAAAAAAGCATCAGGCAAAGCCTGTTTTGAGATGATCTTGAGCTGGATTCAAGCAAAACTTAGAGTTAAATCAGATTAAAATCCAGTTTTTGTCTATTGGCACTTTTAAGCGAGAAGCGTTTAATAAGAGGCATCGCCAGCAACATGCAAATAGGTTAGCGGATGCAAGTGACCAATTACTTTAAACACAAACTGAAAACCCAGCAGCAAATCGGCTTATGGATTGGATTGGCAGATGCCTATGGAACCGAGATTGCGGCAAATGCAGGTTATGACTGGCTGCTGATTGATGGTGAGCATGCACCCAGTGATTTGAGAACGACTTTGTCGCAACTGCAAAGTATTGCTGCTTATCCCTCGCAAGCAGTGGTACGACCACCCATTGGTAGCGTACAACTGATCAAGCAACTCCTTGATATCGGTGCACAAACGCTGTTGATTCCGATGGTAGAAACCGTGGAACAGGCCGAACTCATGGTCAGGGCAGTCCGTTATCCGCCTGAAGGAATTCGTGGCGTTGGTGCTGCACTGGCACGTGCCACCCGCTGGAACAGCATTCCAAATTATTATCAGACGGCACATGAAGAAATCTGTTTATTAATCCAGATTGAATCGGTCACAGGACTTGAAAATCTGGATGCTATTCTTCAGATCGACGGGATTGATGGCGTGTTTATTGGCGCCGTTGATCTATCTGCCACTATGGGTTATCAAGGTGATCCGAATCATCCTGAAGTACAAAAAGCTGTAATTGATGCAATCCAGCGGATTCGTTCTGCAGGCAAAGCTGCAGGAATTCTGTCAACCCAGCATGAAGTGACGCAAAAATATATCGAACTTGGCACTGAGTTTGTAGCAGTGGGCGTAGATACCAGTGTTTTGATGAATTCCTTGCGTGATCTATTGGGGAAATATAAAAAGGATATCAATGTGATTAATCCGACTAGCGGTTATTAATCAACAAGAGATTCTGAATGAATAGCTTGCTTAGATTTTTAGTTTATTTTTAACCGGAAATTCTTTAGATGAGCTATTCATTCAGCCATAAGAAAATCATAATGAACCTTCAAGATGCAGAACAATTTTTACAAGAACAGCAGAACATCTTAGAGAACCAACGTCAGCAAAAAACTAGACGAGTGCAACAAGCCTTTTTTATGATTCACGTACTGTTTGTAGCCTTAAATGCTATTCTCTTGATCCTAAATTATCAAAAGACGGGAGAGTGGAACTTGCTGTACCTCGGGCTGAGTTTCATGTCTCTAATATTGATTTTAAGGTATTTAAAGACAGGTTTTGTTTATCAACGGAAATGAAATAACGTTAAAATGAATTTTAGATCATAAAAATCAAAAGCCTAATAATTAACAAAGCATGAAAAAAGTTCTTAAAAATCCCATTCTATTGTCATTACAATGTAATTTTGCTTTTAGTAAATAAATAGCTTACACTGGTTGCACTTCAAGCAAGTACTGTTCTTGCTTCTATTATTATTTTAAGCTGATTGTGATGTACTTTTCAGTTCAAGTATTTGAACTCAAATAAGATCTACTAACCATAGAACTATTATGTAAACTAGGTTGTTATTAATCTCTCTCCATATAGTCACAAAAAGCTCATATCGTGTGAGTAAATATTTTGATCAAAATCAATGAATGGCATATTGCCACTGCCGCTGATGGCAATGAAATTAACGTGAAACTGGTTCCATTAAAGCGTAAGCAAAATACAATGGACGGTTTTATCTGGGTTGAAGTCGGTAAAATGATTCAATTGCCAACGGGTGAGGAATTTCAGTTCAATCTCGATGGTAAAAGTTTCTATACTGGGGTAAACCAGCTTTATCGTCTGTGTTAAGCAGATCAATATCGTAAAAAAGTGGCTGATTAATATCGCCACTTTTTTAGTTTCAGGGTATCAAAACTCTGATCTTCCTGAATTTCCAGAATCTCTGCGCTGTCTTCTTTCCAGTCGCCCAGCACAATTCTTCTCTTTTGACCCAGTTCATGAATGGCTGCGCGATGCGTATGACCATGGATCAGTACATCTACATGCTGTAATGCCAGCTCAACTGCATGCGGGTTGACATCCATCACTTCATAGCTTTTAAACTGTTGTGCCTGATGGCTTTGTTGACGAAAGCGGTTGGCTAGTCTGGTTCGAAATGAGAGAGGGGTTTTTCTTAAGAAGCCAAGTAGCCAGGGATGACGAATAATCTTTTTAAAACGCTGATAGGAGACGTCATCGGTACATAGGGCATCGCCATGTTCCAGGCGAAAATGTGTTCCGGCAATGATTAGCTGATCGATTTCGGGAAGAAGCTGCCCGCCAAATCGAGCTAAAAATTTACTTCCTAAGACAAAATCCCGGTTGCCGGCCTGAAAATAGACTTGATTCCCAGCCTGAGTAAACTGTTTTAATGCAGTGACAATCTCGTCCAGCCACGGAGAGGTATAGTCATCACCAATCCAGGCATTGAACCAGTCGCCCAAAATATACAGTTGGGTATTTTGATCTTGATACTCAGTTAATAAATCTAAAAACCCCCGAACAAGTCGAGGGTGATCAGGTGACAAATGTAAATCTGAGATAAACAGATAGATCACGAATCTTTTCCTTGTTTAATTTAATCCCTCCCGACCTCCCTTTGAAAAAGGGAGGAAAACCTTATTTTGATAAAAGGTGATTCCCTCCTTTATTAAAGGAGGGTTAGGGAGGATTTAAACTTATTCAGAAATGATTTTTGCAGATTCGATCACTACATTTTCTAGAGGAACGTCAGCGTGGTAGCCACGGTTGCCAGTACGTACGTTTTTGATTTCGTTCACAACGTCCATACCTTCAACCACTTTACCAAATACGGCATAACCCCAACCTTGAGCAGTTTTGCCAGAGTGGTTAAGGAATGAGTTGTTTTTCACGTTAATGAAGAATTGAGCAGAAGCAGAGTGCGGTGCCTGAGTACGCGCCATTGCAATCGTACCTTCGTCATTGGTCAAGCCGTTGTCTGCTTCGTTTTCGATTGCATCACGTGTTGCTTTTTCTTTGAAGTTTTCATCCATGCCGCCGCCTTGGATCATGAAACCATCAATAACACGGTGGAAAATTACGCCGTCATAAAAACCGTCACGTACGTATTCTAAAAAGTTAGCTACGGTTTTAGGTGCTTTTTCAGCATTGAGTTCTAGAACAATACGACCTTTATTGGTGTTTAATTCGACTTGAGGAAAACTCATTGTGTAATCTCCTGATCATGGACGAGTGCCATGGTTTTTTCTGAATGAGTGAAGCATAAGCAAACTACATTCGACAAGGCAAGTAAAAACATTATTTTCTTTGTTAAAAGCATAAAAATAATACCTTATTTATACGTTGATTTATCAAGGCATTTCAAATGCAGCCAGACAGGGCGTTATATTTCGGACAGGCACGAATTGAATCATTTTCCAGTTTCGTAAAGTGTTGATATTTTAGTTTTGGGCAGCTTGCTGTATTTTCACTTTTTAAAATGAGTGAATTGAAATCAAATACCGTAGTTAGCGGTTGAGAGATTAATCACCTATAGTTAAACTAAGGAACTTTGACAATGAATATACGTACAACTTGTACGATGAAATATTTGTTAATCCCTTTTTAACTTTAGAAGTGAATGATTGATCATGAAGCCAAATGATGTTGTGACATCTCTGCCCGAGAACCCGACCCAAAAGAACAATGCAGTCGATTCAGTGCAGCAGCAAGAACAACAACCAGGCTTGGACTTTGTACGTCAGGTCATTACTGATGATTTAGCCGCTGGTCGTACTCAACAGGTGGTGACGCGTTTTCCGCCTGAGCCGAATGGCTATTTACATATTGGCCATGTGAAAGCAATTTGCTTGAACTTTGGTATTGCTGAAGAATTTAAAGGTGTGTGTAACCTGCGTTTTGATGATACCAACCCAGATGCCGAAGAGCAGGAGTATGTGGATGGTATTGCCAATGATGTGAAATGGCTGGGTTTCCAGTGGGAAGGTGAGCCGCGTTATGCATCAAGCTATTTTGATCAACTTTATACCTGGGCAGTTCAGCTGATTGAGCAGGGTGATGCCTATGTGGATTTGCAAAGTCCAGAAGAGATCCGTTTAAACCGCGGTAATTTCGTTGAGCCAGGTAAGAACTCGCCACAACGTGATGCAAAGGTTGCAGAAAACCTGGAACGTTTTGAGAAAATGCGCAGCGGTGAATATGCAGAAGGTCAGGCCGTTTTACGTGCCAAGATCGATATGACGTCACCGAACGTGCATATGCGTGATCCGATTCTGTATCGTATCCTGCATTCTGAACACCATCAGACTGGCGATAAATGGAAAATTTATCCAATGTATGACTATGCGCATCCACTTTCTGATGCGATTGAAGGCATTACGCATTCACTGTGTACTTTGGAATTCCAGGATCACCGTCCGTTCTATGACTGGGTAGTGGCAAAAGTTAAATCACCATCCGTGCCACGTCAGTACGAATCTAGCCGTTTAAATGTGGACTATACCATCACCTCAAAACGCAAATTGCGTAAGCTGGTTGAAGGTGGCTATGTTCAGGGCTGGGATGATCCACGTATGCCAACTGTAGTGGGTATGCGCCGTCGTGGTTTCACGCCTGAAGGTCTGCGTGATTTCTGTCAACGTGTTGGTGTATCGAAAGTTGATGGCAGTATCGTCGATGTAGCCATGCTGGAATACTGTATTCGTCAATCTTTGGAAAATACCGCCGCTCGTGGTATGGCCGTGTTAAATCCATTAAAAGTGACTTTAACCAACTTGCCAGCTGATATGGACCTGACCCATTCACGTCATCCGAATGTCGATATGGGCGAGCGCGTTATTCCATTGACGACCGAGCTGTTTATTGATCGTAAAGACTTTGAAGAAGAGCCACCAAAAGGCTTTAAACGTCTGATTCCAGGCGGTGAAGTCCGTTTACGTCATGCCTATGTCATCAAATGTGACGAAGTCATTAAAGATGAAAATGGTGAAGTGGTTGAACTGAAATGTTCGATTGATCCTGAAACTTTAGGTAAAAATCCTGAAGGTCGTAAGGTCAAAGGTGTGATTCACTGGGTATCTGCGACAAAAGGCGTTCCTGCAGAAGTGCGTATTTACGACCGTCTGTTTACGGAGTCTGATCCAGAAGTGGGTGATGACTTCTTGGCAAACCTGAACCCTGAATCATTGAAGGTGGTTCAGGCCGTGATTGAGCCTGCATTAGCGCAAGCTCAGCCGGAGGATCGTTTCCAGTTTGAGCGTGAAGGTTATTTCGTGGCAGATCAATATGATCATTCCAGCGAAAAACCGGTATTTAACCGTATTCTGGATCTTAAGGACAGCTTTAAACCAGGTAAATAAGCTGGTTTAAGTCAGAATGTAAAAAGCCCAACTCTGGTTGGGCTTTTTCAATACAACAGGGAAAATTGCATGATTGTGCGTGATAAGAATAATAGTTTGGGTTTACTGTTTGCCTGGCAGGGAACGATTCTGCCCAAGGTGCTGCCAGCATTAATCTTGGTGGTTTTTATTTCCGCTTTGCTGGTGTATTTGAGTCAGGCGCATTTGGTCAGCCTTCCTGCCGTCCCGGCAATTGGTTTTACCATTTTTGGTGTGATTCTCTCGATCTTTCTGAGTTTTAGAAATACGGCCTGCTATGATCGCTGGTGGGAAGGGCGCAAGCTTTGGGGTGCGTTGATTGCAACCACGCGTCATTTATGCCGTGACAGCCATGTGCTAGATGAGCAAACCCGTGAAATCTTATTGTATCGCATGATGCTGTTTACTTATCTGTTGCGGGACCGGCTGAGACAGCAAACGCCTAGCATTCAGGCTTATAAAGCCACGACCGGTTTTGCACCCAAGTCATTTGAGCAATTGCCCATGCAAATCAATCCATCACAATGGGTGCTGGAACAGATGCAAAAAGAACTGGTACAGCAATATAAACAGGGCAAGATCAGCGATATTATTTATAATAACCTGAATCAGCATACTGTGGCCTTGGGAGATATTCAGGCCGGTTGTGACCGGATTTTGTCAACGCCATTACCATTTTCTTATTCGGTGCTGTTGCATCGTGCGGTTTATTCTTTTTGCTTTATCTTACCTTTCAGTTTACAGGCGAATTTGGGACTGTGGACACCAATTTTAGTGGGATTGATTGCTTATATGCTACTCGGGCTGGATGAGCTTAGTGCGGAGCTGGAAGAACCCTTTGGTCTACAAGACAATGATCTGCCGCTAGATTCAATTGTACGACTGGTAGAGCGAGAAACCTTAAGCTCTTTGGGTAAAGCACTGCCTGAAGCGATTCAAGCCAGAAAAGGCCATTTAACCTGATTCCTTATCGATATCATCAAAATGTAAACACGAACTTAAAATTTCTTGCTAATAAAAAATCATCGGCAGGCTGAGCTTTAAATTAACGATGTTTAAGATTGGTCAGGTCTGACACTTTGGTTTTAGCCTGATCTTGGAATTCACGGTATTGTTGCAAACGTAAATTGGCTTTATCTCTGAGTTTCTTCTTGATGTACAGCGCCAATGCGAAACTGGTCGTGGTCAGGGTCAGGAACATGCTGTTCATAAAACTCATCATCGAGCTGATATAACCAATCGTGGTCAGACGATTCATCATATAAATCACTTGCGGGCTGCTTTCCACACCGGTAATCGCCCAAGTACACAAATGTTCGCAATTATTAATAATCAGATGATAGTTATTTTCATGCATTCTGGACCGCATGCGGCGCACCACTTTACGACCTTTATATTTTGCCGAGTCATAATGCTGCATATGAATCGGTTTGCCATGACTGAATTTTTCAATCGAGGTGATTTCAATGGGGCGTTTCTTGAATAAATGCGCAAAGCCGGAATAATGAATGACACGACCACGTCCGGCGTAAATCCCATGATGGGTATAACCGAAATGTTTAACCATAAGGTGTGCGCCTATGGGAAACCGTTTAGTCTGTTGCATATCAGAATTAAGCCATTTAAAAAGCATTGTCGTTTAATAGGAAGTGTACTGTGTTTTGCTAAATTAATCGATGCCTTGCCTGAGTTTCAGATCAGAATTGAAGAGTTATTAAGCCAAATTTAAAGGGATTTAAAGAAAGCAGAATTTAGAACATATTCTTCTGATAAAGGTTTTAAATAGCCTAAGCAAGCCTTAACATTTCTTCAAATCAAAGGGGATCAAATGAGTTGTTTAGAGTTTTCCTGCCTGATCTCTGAAGTTTTAAAGTTGGAGTTAATAAACTATGCTGAAATAGAGAAGACCAAACCCTTCAACTATAAACTTTCAAGCATAAAAAAAGCACCTGACTACGCAAGTGCTTTCTTTATACGGCTGTAACCTTGGCCGATTACTGCAATGGCAAGTGCTGAAGTTCATTCAGTTCTTTACGGCTATAGCCGCGAGATACCAGAACCTTTTTAATTCCGATGATGATTTCTTCATCAGTGGCTTTAGAAAGTGCTTCAAGAAGCTGTTCATTTGTCTTGCAAGAGCAATCATTTTCAACACAAGCAATTTGATTCTTGTGTTCATTGTGTTGTTCATTAGAAAACAACTTTTGCCAAAAACTCATAGAGCCTTCATACAACAACCTAACATAGAGTGAAATATAGCCAATTAAATAAATAAAGCAATAGGACCTATGTGATAAAAGCAGCAGTTGGTCTTGAAAATTTCCGATTGAAGCCCGAAGGTCTAACGATATTTCTTGCTGTACAAGTCAATATTTATTATTAAATACA
The DNA here is from genome assembly GCF_015602705.1 of Acinetobacter lwoffii. Lineage (NCBI taxonomy): Bacteria > Pseudomonadati > Pseudomonadota > Gammaproteobacteria > Moraxellales > Moraxellaceae > Acinetobacter > Acinetobacter lwoffii. The sequence goes on along the minus strand of NZ_CP059081.1, from coordinate 1,681,491 downwards.
TGATTTTTAATATAAAAAATGGAGCTTTAAAAAGCTCCATTTTTGTAACAATATAATAAATTGAAACAAATTCTTTATACTTTTTCCAACAATACACCCGTTTCAACATGATGTGTATACGGGAACTGGTCAAACATGGCGAACTTGCTGATTCTATGCGTTTGAGACAACTGTTTCAGATTGTCATATAAGGTATCTGGATTACAAGAAATGTAAATAATACGCTGGAAACGCTGTAACAGTTTCAGCGTTTCATCATCAATACCAGCACGCGGTGGATCGACAAATACCGTATCAAAATCATAAGTCGAAATGTCAATTTGTGCTTCCTGCAAACGACGGAAAACACGTTCGCCATTATAGGCTTGAGTGAATTCTTCGGCAGACAGACGCGCAACCTGAATATTTTCAATCTGGTTCTGCTCAATATTCCACTCAGCTGCATAAACTGAAGATTTGGCTAATTCAGTGGCCAAAACACGGCGGAATTTGGTCGAAAGCGGCAGGGTAAAGTTCCCATTGCCACAGTAGAGTTCCAGCAAATCTTTATCTGATTGTTCCGCTGCATCACATGCCCATTCCAGCATTTTTTGACAAACTTGTGCATTCGGCTGAGTGAAGCTGCTTTCGATCTGCTTGTATTTATAGCGACGATCAAAGACCGATAGCTCTTCCACCACATATTCATCAGTCAGGACGAATTTCTGGCCACGGCTTCGGCCAATCAGTTTAATATTCAGTTTTTCCGCCAGTGCTTTTGCTGCAGGTTCCCAGCTTTCATCCAGCTTGCGGTGATAAATCAGGGATACCAGAACCTGACCACTTAACGTCGCCAGAAAATGGACTTCAAATAAACGATGACCCAGATTGGCATCTGCCTTGAATGCTGCCAGTAGTTGCGGCATCAAGTCATTAATACTGCGGTCTGCAATTGGAAACTCATCAATACGAATCACTTTTTTATTGTTGTTTGCGTCACGTTCGAACATGGCATAAAACAGATCATCTTCAGTATGCCAGATCCGGAATTCAGCACGCATGCGGAAATATTTTTCAGGAGACTGGAATACTTCTAAAGCAGGTGGTTGATATTCGGCAAACTGAGCGCTGATGCGTTCAATTTTGGCTTCAAGTTGTTGCTGATAAGATGAAGTCATATGCAGTAAGAAATCGCAAATATTTTAAAGCGCAAATGGTAGCAAAAAATTGCCGATCTGCCTAAGCCTATTGTAGTCAAGCCGCTTTAAAAGCTGCATAAAAAAGACCAAACCTTCTGAGGAGAGAGGTTTGGCCATAAAGAGGAAAGATTTAAGCTAAAAATGCTGAGATGATTGGACTGATTTAGAGATTATCCATCGTCATCAAGCTGGCATTGCCGCCTGCCGCCGCCGTATTGATACTGATCGCGCGTTCAATCACAAATCGCTCGACCGGAATATCATAGTTGCCCGAACTTAAATGGGTGATACCAATAATTGCACCTTTTCGGCCTGCAATGCGTTTTTGCAAATCAATCAGTTCAGAAGAATCACCATGATGCATGACGGCATCAAACGCGCCTGTTTCAATATCCCGGACCACTTTAAATTGCTTGCTGATCGCGGCTGGCATGGTTGGTAAATATTTCAGAATAAAAGTATTGTCAGCTAGGAATGCAGGACGACTGCCGACCGATAAAATTGCCAGAATTTGCTGAATCTGGTCTTGCTCCGTGTGTGCCAAAGATAGAAGACTTTCTCGTGGCAAGATTAGGTACTGATTTTCCTCACCGGTTGGACCTTGCAGGCTAAAGCTTTGACCAGTCGCAATTTGCATAGGTGCTTTTAAAGATAAAGTTGGGAAAGTTTTAGCTACCCAGACTTTAAACTCCTGAACAAGTTTATTTTCAACAAGTGCTGGACCCGCTTGAACTGCATAAGCCTGCGCCAGTTTTTTCTCGGATACTTGATGCATTAAACGGTAGATATACAACGGGCCACCTGCTTTCGGGCCGGTGCCAGACAGACCTTCGCCACCAAAGGGCTGGACGCCCACGACCGCACCAACGATATTGCGGTTGATATACAGGTTGCCGACTTCCGCTCGTGCAATCACGGTTTGCATGGTTTCATCAATACGCGTGTGCAAGCCCATGGTCAGGCCATAACCCTTGCTGTTGATCTGATCTAACAACTGTTCCAGTTCGCCATATTTATAGCTGATCAGATGCAGTACCGGGCCAAACACTTCACGTTCCAGATCATCCAGATTTGGCAGTTCAATCAGGGTTGGTGCAATGAATGTTCCTGGAGTTAATTCAGTCTGGTCCTGATTAAACATCAACTGATGAACTGTATGACCTTTGCTGCGCATCTGCTCAATATGCTTTTGGATATTTTGCTGGGCTTCTGCATCAATCACTGGACCAATATCGGTTTTCAGCAAGACCGGATTGCCAACGCGCAACTGTTGCATGGCACCTTTGAGCATGTTGCGAACAGCCTCCAGATTATCCTCTTGCACACAGAGGACACGCAGGGCAGAACAACGTTGACCGGCACTGTCATAGGCAGAGCTCACCACATCCAGCACCACCTGTTCAGTCAGGGCGGATGAATCCACAATCATGGCATTCTGACCACCGGTTTCAGCAATCAGGTTGACGCTTTCTCCAAACTGGTTTATTCGTTCTGCGACGGTTTTTTGCAGAATTTGTGCGACCTCGGTGGAACCGGTAAACATGATGCCTTGAATACGCGAATCTGCACTGAGCTGTGCACCAATAGTTTCACCACGGCCCGGCAACAGCTGTAATACATCCTGCGGAATGCCGGCTTCCCATAAAATCTGCACGGCTTGTGCTGCAATCAGCGGTGTTTGTTCAGCCGGTTTGGCAATCACAGTATTGCCAGCGACCAGCGCTGCTGCAATCTGACCGGTAAAAATCGCCAGCGGGAAGTTCCATGGACTGATACATAGCACGGTGCCTAAAGGCTGGATCTGTACATTGTCACTGAGATCCAAAACTTGAGCTGAATAATAACGCATGAAATCTACCGCTTCACGCACTTCGGCAATGGCATTGGCATAGGTTTTACCTGCTTCGCGAGAAAGAAGAACCATGAGCGGTAGCAGGCGCTGTTCCATCAGTTCTGCGGCTCTATTCAGGCAGGCAGCACGCTCATTTTTTGACAGATTGGCCCAGAAACTTTGTGCATTAACTGCTTGGGTGAGTGCAATTTCGGCCTGTTCAGAAGTTGCTTCATAGACCGTACCGACCACATCCTGATGGTGTGCTGGATTAATGATTTGCACTACGTTGCTTGTATCGATAACTGTAAACGCCGTTCCCATAGCAGCTGCCTGAAATTGCGTATTTGCCAGACTGGAGGCGACTTCATTTAAAACACGGAGTTCAGCATCATTGGCCAAATCGAGTCCTGAAGAGTTAATGCGTGCATCGGCATAAAGATCTTGCGGATATGGAATATGAGGATGCTTGGCTCCCAATACGTTTTCCTGTTTTGATGCCTTTAAAATCGTTTGTTGAGGATTTTCAATCAAATCCTCAATGTTTAAAGTCTTGTCGGCAATACGATTGACGAAGGAGGTATTAGCACCATTTTCCAGTAAACGGCGCACCAGATAAGCCAGCAAAGTTTCATGATTACCGACTGGCGCATAGATCCGGCAGGGTATACCCAGTTTATTTTTCGATGGATCGCCCACAACATTTTCATACAGCGGTTCGCCCATGCCATGCAGACATTGAAACTCATATTGACCGGCATAGTATTGCTCAGGTTGCGCCAGTTGATAGATCGTCGCTACCGTTTGTGCATTGTGAGTGGCAAATTGCGGATAGATATAGTCCGGTTCAGCCAAAAGCTTACGTGCACAGGCGATATAAGACAGATCGGTATGTACTTTACGGGTAAATACCGGATAATCCGACATTCCATCAATCTGGGCTTTTTTGATTTCGCTATCCCAATACGCGCCTTTGACCAGACGAATCATCAGGCGTTTCTGACTGCGCTTCGCCAGATCAATGATGTAATCCACCACATAGAAGCAGCGTTTTTGATAGGCTTGAATCACAAAGCCAATGCCTTTCCAGTCCTGCAGTTGCGGTTCAAAACACAGGCGTTCTAACAGTTCCAATGAAATCTCAAGGCGATCGCTTTCTTCAGCATCGATATTTAAACCAATATTGTACTGCTTGGCCAAGACTGCGAGTTTAAGTACTTTTGCATAGAGCTCATCATGCACGCGATCCATTTGGGAACGCTGATAACGTGGGTGCAGCGCAGAGAGCTTGATAGAAATTCCAGGCCCGTCATAAACATCTTTATCCTGTGATGCTTGACCAATAGCATGAATGGCTTGCTGATAATCCTGATAATAACGTTCAGCATCCGGATCGGTCAGTGCCGCTTCACCCAGCATGTCATAGGAATAGCGAAAGCCTTTTTCTTCCAGCGGCTCCGCATTTTTCAGGGCTTCATCAATGGTTTCACCCGTAACAAACTGCTCGCCCATCATGCGCATGGCAACATCGACGGCCTTACGGATAATCCCGCGACCACTGCGTGCCAAAAGACCGGTCAATAAGCTAGACAGGCTTTTTTGCTGTGGGGTTTCCATCAGCTTGCCGGTCAGCATCAGTCCCCAGGCTGCTGCATTCACAAACATCAATTGGCTCTGGCCCAAATGTTCTTTCCAGTTACCTTGATTGATTTTGTCACGGATCAGCAAGTCACGTGTGGCTTTGTCCGGAATCCGCAGCAAGGCTTCTGCCAGACACATCAGGGCAATGCCTTCCTGAGAAGATAAAGAAAATTCCTGCAATAAGCCTTGGACAATACCGGCTTTCCCAGTGGAACTTTTGCGTTCACGTAAGGAATGTGCGAGATCAAAGGCAAGCGCCTGAATCTTGTCACTCATCTCGGAAGAAATTTCACTATGGGCCAATAACTCTTCGACGCATTCAGTTTCTGCACGACGCCATGCCGTATTAATACGTTCTTCGTATTGGTTTTTGTGTTTAAATTCAGCAATATAATTTGAGTGCTGGGCTGAATCTAAAATTGAATCTGGGCGGAGAGTGGTTGGCATAGTGAATTCCTGTACTGCGTCAATCAGTTCTTTGAGGTGAATGAGTTTTAATCTATAATCACAGAATATTTGACGAATATCTCACTATAGTTTTCGCTTTTTTTAGAGAATAATTCTAATGCCAAGTCCTTATTTGAACCTTGACCGTATAGATATTAGTATACTGGGTTTATTGCAATCCGATGCCAAGCTATCCAATATCAAACTGGCTGAACTGGTCAATTTGTCGCCTACAGCAGCCTTGGCGCGTGTACAAAAGCTGACCCGGGAAGGTTTTATTGTGGGCTATGAAGCGCGCCTCAATCCAGTCATGTTGAATAATGGTTTTGTGGTCTTTGTTGAAATTTTATTGGATAAAACCACGCCGAATGTTTTAGATGAATTTTCCCATGCTGTGCGGCAGATTCCTGAAATTATCGAGTGTCATATGATCAGTGGCGGGTTTGATTTCGTGGTAAAAATCCGCTGTGCCAATATGGATGAGTTCCGGAAAATCTCTGGTCAGATCTTGTGGCAATTGCCCGGAATTAAAGAAACGCGCAGTTATCCGGTGATGGAAGTGATTAAAGAAAGTCAGCAGATCCATCTGAAAATGCCGGGAAAAGCCAAGTAATTTTCAAGAACTTCATTTGTGAATCTAAGAAACATAAAAGGGACGATTAAGTCCCTTTTATGTGCAAGAAAAAAGGTGATTATTTTTTCATTTCTGCCATTTCTTTTTGATACTCGGCTTTAGCCATTTCAAAGCGTTTGACCACATCAGCACTCGGTGCTTTATCCAGCAGGCTGACGATGATAATGCTGAGGGTGGCCAGAATAAAGCCTGGAATGATCTCATACAGACCGGTATCACCCATATAATTTTTCCAGACAATTACAGTCATGGCACCAACCACCATACCCACAATTGCGCCGTTGAGGGTCATTCGTTTCCAGAATAGCGACAAGATAATCAGTGGGCCAAATGCAGCACCAAAGCCGGCCCAGGCATAAGCCACCAGACCCAAAACCTTACTGTTCGGATTAATTGCCAGTGAAATGGCAATCAGGGCAATCACCACGACCATGCCGCGACCGACCCAGATCAGTTCTTTTTGTGAAGCATTTTTACGCAGGAAACTCTTATATAAATCTTCGGTCAGGGTGGTTGAGCAGACCAGAAGCTGACAGCTCAAGGTGCTCATAATTGCCGCCAAGATAGCAGCCAGAATGATTCCGGCAATCCATGGATTAAACAGGATTTTGGTCAACTCCATAAATACAGTTTCAGGGTTTTGATTCACCACCAAAGCCAATGCGGGATTGACACTGAAGTAGGCAATACCGATATAACCGGCAGCCACTGCACCGCCTAGGCATAGAATCATCCAGGTCATGCCAATACGGCGTGCAGCAGGAATGGTTTTGACCGAATCTGCTGCCATAAAACGCACCAGAATATGCGGCTGACCAAAATAACCCAAGCCCCAAGCCAGACTGGAAATAATCGCAACAGTGCTTAAACCTTCAAGCATGCTTGAAGCATGTGGGCGAGCCGATTCAAGGATGACACTCACTTGCTGGCTGTTGTCGCCCAGAGCCAAGAAGGTAATGATCGGAGTCAGCAATAAGGCAAAAATCATTAAACCGGCTTGGAATGTATCTGTCCAGCTGATCGCCAAAAAGCCACCAATACAAACATAAAGAATCGTCGCCATCGCACCAATCACAAGCGCTGTGGTGTAATCCCAGCCAAACAGGCTTTCAAACAGTCGTGCACCTGCGACCATACCTGAGGCACAATAAATTGCAAAGAACACCAGAATCACCAAGGCAGACAAGACCCGTAAAATACGTTTACGATCGGAAAAACGGCTGGTGAAATAATCCGGCAAGGTCAGGGCATTGTTCTGATATTCGGTATGGGCACGCAGTCGACCTGCCACCAGTAACCAGTTCAGCCACGCGCCGATAATCAAACCGATCGCAATCCAGGCTTCTGACAGGCCAGACAGGTAAATGGCTCCCGGAAGACCCATCAACAGCCAGCCACTCATATCCGATGCGCCCGCCGAAAGTGCAGTAACGACACTGCCCAGACTCCGTCCACCTAGAATATATTCGTCAAAATTGGAGGTGGCACGATAAGCATATAAGCCGATTGCAATCATGGCGATAATATAAAACATGAAAGTAATCAGGGTGGGGTTTAAAGAAGTCATGGGCAGGTCATCCTGTAAATATGGAAATCATCGTCCAAGATGATTTTTTGTACTGAGATTGCAAGGAGGTGATTCAAGCATGGTTTAAAAATTACACTCTGTAACAATTACACAGCTTTTATGTATACCTATTGTAAATAGAGTAGTAATTCACTGAAATTGAATTAGGAATAACTAAAGCGGATAAAAGGCAATATGACGTCGAATTCAGGGGAAAAGTGGAAATTTTGAATAAATAATGAAAATATTTGAATTTTAGCTAACTGCTTACACAATCTTACAAAACTCACAGCCTTAGCGTATTGGTAATAAATCGTAGCAAATCTAGGTTAAAGTCTTCCTATTAGGCCTGTATTTGTTTGCTCATATTAATGTCACACCAAATACGGTGCATCGCCAAGAGTATTTTTTAGTGGACAATATGCTTCAAATCGAACCGACCCGCATTGAACGTGATTTATTGGGGGAAAAACAAATCCCGTTGTATAGCTATTATGGGATTCATACCTTACGTGCCATCGAAAATTTTAAGATTTCTGGATTGGCGGTGGGGCAACAAACGCACTTTATTCGTGCTTTGGCCCAGGTGAAAAAAGCTTCGGCACAAGCCAATCTGCACTTTCAAAAATTGTCCGAGCAGACCAGTACTGCCATTCAGAAAGCTTGTGATGAATTGATTCAGCATCCGGAAGCGTGGCAAACGGCATTTCCACTCGATCCTTATCAGGGCGGTGCCGGAACTTCCATCAATATGAATGCCAATGAGGTAATTGCCAATATTGCACTTGAAATGTCAGGTTATCAGAAAGGCGATTATCACATTCTGCATCCGAATGATCACGTCAATACCTCGCAATCGACCAATGATGTCTATCCAACAGCTTTGCGTCTGGCGACCTATAGCAGTCTGGATGAATTGTTGAGCGTGCTTAAAGCATTGATTGACTGTATCGATCATAAAGCTGCCGAATTTGAATATGTCATCAAAATGGGACGTACCCAGTTACAAGATGCCGTGCCGATGACCATGGAACAGGAGTTCCGGGCATTTGCCACCTTATTAAAAGAAGATCTGAAGCTGATTGGGCAGATGCGACAGTTATTGCTGGAAGTCAATTTAGGCGCCACCGCCATTGGGACTGGGGTCAATACACCGCCGGGCTATGCCAAGCGGGTGGTGGAAATCTTGGCGCATCTGACGGGTTTGCCTTTAAAAGGTGCGGCAGATTATGTCGAGGCGACCAGCGATTGTGGCGTCTTTATTATTTTGTCGAGCAGTTTAAAACGTCTGGCGGTAAAACTGTCCAAAATCTGTAATGATCTGCGCCTGCTCAGTTCGGGACCGCGTACAGGTCTGGCTGAAATTCGTTTACCTGAGTTACAGGCAGGTTCTTCGATCATGCCGGCAAAAATCAATCCGGTGATTCCGGAAGTGGTCAATCAGATTGCCTTTCGGGTGATTGGTAATGATTTAACCATTACTATGGCTGCGGAAGCCGGGCAGTTACAATTGAATGTTATGGAGCCTGTGATTGCCGTGGCGATGAATGAATCGATTCAATTATTGACCCAAGGCATGCAAACCCTGAATCAGAAATGTATTGCTGGCATTCAGGCCAATGAACAGATTTGTTTAAGTTCGGTCATGCGCAGTGTCGGGATCGTAACCTTGCTTGAACCGATATTGGGACATGCCAAATGCGATGAAATCGGCAAACAATGTATGCGGGAAAATAAAACCGTGCCGCAAGTAGTATTAGAGTTAGGTTTATTGAGTGAAGCGCAATTAGAAGAGATTTTTGCATTTGAAAATCTGGTGTCTGAAATCCCTTCAGCAGAGAATCAGCTCGAACAGGTTTCTTAACATACATATATCTATTAAATCGTCTGAAACAGCGAATCGCTGCTATTTTGATAATTTGCCTCAAGTTCAGGATGTGGATTTGAGGTATTTTCATCTAGACTAGAGCCTGAACTATATTTGGCTGGGTAAATGGCGATGTTTGATAAAATCAGTGCATTATTTAAAAGTAATAAACCGACTGCTGCACAGCTATATCTAGAAGAGCAGAATATTCAGTATGTAGAAGGTACAGGTTATATTGTCGATGATATTCAACTCAATCAGGAGTGGGGTGCACGATTAGAGTATTTGTCGAATCGGCGTTTAAAACAGTTTGATGATTTAAAAGCGTTATATGATACCGCGATGCTGATCAATGAAAAAATTGATCTGGAAATTGCCCATCAGCGTTTTAATGCGACTTTAGGCAATACTGAAGAGAATCTGCTGCAATTTAAAATGATCCTTAAGAAGTTAAATGATTATTATCGTAACTTTCTGCGCGATCAAAAATAAGCTGCAAAAGTGGCTTAAAATCGAAGTATATGGATTTGGCAAGACTGCATAAAAATAACAAAATATCCTGAGATCATCGTGCTAGTATAAGCCTCAGGTTATTTAGACTTTAAAGCTATATCCATGTTCCAACAAGAAATTTCCCAACTCAATTTACCACAGCTCAAAGCAGGCGAGAAACGCTGGTTAGGCAATCTGCAAGGTTCCTCAACTGCATTATTGCTCAAGGAAATCGTGCAGCAGCAATCGCGTTTATTTATCGTGATTGCACGTAATAATCAGCATTTGGGTCAACTGGAAAGTGAACTGGAATTTTATGGGGTTAAACCCACGATTTTTCCAGATTGGGAAATCTTGCCTTATGACCGTCTCTCCCCCCATCAGGATATTGTCTCGGAACGTCTGGCAATCTTATCCAATATGCCAAAAACTGGCGTACTGTTGCTGTCCGCCTCAACTTTGGCACAACGTGTGGCGCCGACCTCATGGATTCTGGGTGAGCATTTCGATATTCATGTCGGTCAGAAATTTGATCTGGAACAACAAAAGAAAAAGCTGATTCAGGCCGGTTATCATCTGGTCGACACCGTTTATGATCCGGGTGAATTCGCGGTACGCGGCAGTATCATGGATATTTATGCCTCGGGGCAGGAAGCACCGATTCGGATTGACTTGTTTGATGATGAAATTGAAAGCCTGAAATTTTTTGATTCCGAAACTCAGCGCACCACGCAAAGTTTGCAGCAGTTTACCGTATTGTCCGCACAGGAATTTCCGCTTAAGGAAGGTCGTGCGACGTTCCGTGACCGCTATGCTGAATTTTTCCCGACCGCGAATCCGAAGAAAAATCCGATCTACCAGGATGTGATGGATGGCATAGTCTCACCGGGAATCGAGTTTTATTTGCCCTTGTTTTTCAGCGCTGAAGCCATGCAAGGTCAAAGTTCGCTCATTTCGTACTTACCTAAGAATGGCATTGTCATTACAGATAAGGCTTTGGAAGAAAGTCTGAGCCAGTTTTGGCAAGATGTAGTGCGCCGTTATGAAGATCGTCGCCACAATGTCGACCAACCGATCATGCCGCCTGAAAGCCTGTTTTTTCAGACCAATCAGGTGCTGGAGCAGCTGAACCAGTTTGCACGCATCATTGCCGCACAAACATCTTTTGATCAAAAAGCTGGGGTATTGAATCTTGATACCCAGTTGCCACCGCGTCTGCCCGTAGATCCGAAACGTGAAAAACCGTTTCATGAAGTCAAAAAATATATTGATCAGGCTAATCATCCGGTATTGCTAGTGGCTGAAAGTGCTGGACGCCGGGAAAGTCTTAAAGATGCCTTAAGGCCAAGTCTGGGTGATATCCCCACGGTTGAAAATTTTGATAGTTTTATTCAATCTCTGTATGCAATTGCCATTACCAATGCGCCTTTAGAGCGTGGTCTGGTATTGACCGATCGTGTCAGCGTAATTTCTGAAAATCAGCTGTATGAACATCGCGTGGTACAGCGCCGTCGCAAACGTCAACAGGAAGTTTCCGAAGAGTTTCTGATCCGAAGTCTAACTGAGCTGACCATGGGCGCGCCTGTGGTACATATCGATTATGGGGTCGGACGTTATGCTGGTCTGGTCACCTTAAGTATTGATGATCAGGATCACGAATTTTTGCAGCTGGATTATGCGGATGCCGCCAAAGTGTATGTGCCGGTGACCAATCTGCATTTAATCAGCCGGTATAGTGGTGGTGATCCGGATCTGGCACCGTTACATAAGCTCGGTACAGATGCTTGGAATAAAGCCAAACGTAAAGCACTGGAACAGATTCACGATGTCGCGGCCGAATTGCTGCATATTCAGGCACGGCGTTCTTCTAAGCCTGGAATCAGTTTTGAAGTCGATCAAAGCCTGTATATGCAATTTGCCAGTGGCTTTGCCTATGAAGAAACACTGGATCAGGCCAATGCGATTGAAGCGACGTTGCATGACATGCAGCAGGCCAAGCCGATGGATCGACTTGTGTGTGGTGATGTGGGTTTCGGTAAGACAGAAGTCGCAATGCGTGCCGCATTTGTTGCAGTACAGAATAACCGGCAGGTGGCGATTCTGGTACCGACCACTTTGCTGGCACAGCAGCATTATGATTCATTCAAAGACCGCTTCGCCGACTGGCCAGTCCGGATTGAAGTGCTGTCACGTTTCGGCTCTTCCAAAGCACATACCAAGACCATTGACGACCTGATTGAAGGTAAAGTCGATATTGTGATTGGTACACATAAGATTTTGCAGGAAAATGTTCAGTTTAAGAATCTTGGCTTGATGATTGTCGATGAAGAGCATCGTTTCGGGGTGCGCGACAAGGAACGAATCAAGGCCATGCGTGCCGATGTCGACATGCTGACACTGACTGCAACTCCAATTCCACGGACACTGAATATGGCCTTTAGTGGCATGCGTGATCTGTCGATTATCGCCACACCGCCGGCACGCCGTCTTGCGGTGAAAACCTTTGTGCAGGAACATACCGATGACACCATTAAAGAAGCGATTCTGCGTGAATTGCTGCGCGGTGGTCAGGTTTATTTTCTGCATAATGAAGTTGATACAATCGATCGTGCCGCCGAGCATATCCGTAAACTGGTGCCGGAAGCGCGGGTGATTGTGGCCCACGGACAGATGCGTGAACGTGAACTGGAGCAGGTGATGCAGCAGTTCTATCACAAGGAATACAATGTTCTGGTATGTTCGACCATTATTGAAACCGGGATTGATGTTCCGAATGCCAACACCATTCTGATTGAACGTGCCGACAAACTGGGCCTGGCGCAATTACATCAGCTACGCGGACGTGTAGGGCGCTCACATCATCAGGCTTATGCATATTTGATGGTACCGTCATTAAAAGCCTTAAAAGGTGATGCAGAAAAACGTCTGGATGCCATTCAGCGTGCTTCAACTTTGGGTGCCGGTTTTATGCTGGCAACTGAAGATCTGGAAATTCGCGGCGCAGGTGAATTACTCGGTGAACAGCAGAGTGGTTCGATGCAGGCGATTGGTTATAGCCTGTATATGGAAATGCTGGAAAAAGCCACCAAAGCCATTCAAAAAGGTAAAACGCCAAACTTCGACGCACCATTGTCATTGACTGCCGAAATTACCCTGCATATGCCAGCACTGATTCCGGATGAATATCTGGGTGATGTGCATCAACGTCTGTTGTTCTATAAACGCATCAGTAATACCGATACCCAGGAAAAGCTGGATAATATCCGGATGGAATTGATTGATCGTTTTGGTATACCGCCGCAACCGGTCAAACAGCTCTTTGCTGTACATCAGATTCGATTGAAAGCCGAGCAGCTTGGTATTACTAAAATTGATATCAGCAGTCAGGGTGGGCATATTGAATTTGCACCGGATACTCCGGTTCAAGCCATGACGATTATCCAGATGATGCAGAAACATCCGACCTATTTTCGGATGGATGGCGGTCAACGTCTAAAAGTCATGGTCATGCTGGAAGACTATCAAAAGCGGATTCAGTTTATACAGGATTTACTGGACAGTCTGCTTAAAGAATTGCACTGATTTTATTCGATTAAATCAGCCTGAAAATTCAGTTTGGATTTCATTTTCCAATGAAGTTTGCAGGAACAACAGGCTTGATTTTTTAATGAATTGTTTACAGTAATTGTTGTGATGTGCTTCGCAACAAATCATGAGAATTTGTCTTTAAACACATTGCTTTCAATATTCAGCTTCAGTTGGATATGTTAGTATTAGCCATCATTCTAATTTTGCATCATTTATAAAGATATGTTTAGTTTGCATCCACAACTTGCTCAAGATACGTTTTTTGTAGGCGACTTTCCTTTGTCAACATGTCGTTTGATGAATGATATGCAATTTCCCTGGCTCATTCTGATTCCACGTGTGCCGGGTGTCTCTGAATTATATGAATTGAGTCAAGCTGACCAAGAGCAGTTTTTAAGAGAGTCAAGCTGGTTATCAAGCCAGCTGGCACGTGTTTTCCGTGCAGATAAAATGAATGTAGCAGCGCTGGGTAATATGGTGCCGCAATTGCATTTTCATCATGTAGTTCGTTATCAGAACGACGTTGTATGGCCGAAGCCTGTTTGGGGTACACCTGCTGTTCCTTATAGCAGTGAAGTATTGGCACATATGCGTCAAACCTTAATGCTGGCTTTACGTGGTCAGGGAGACATGCCATTTGACTGGCGCATGGACTAATCAGCCAAGGCATTCCGAGAACCATGAACAGTTGCGGACTTCAGGAAGTGAGTGAGTGCAATTAGACGACTGGATTCAAAAAGAACCCCATCAGTTTGAGTATTTCCATCGCATGATGGGATACATCATGCTGTCTGTGGTTCTGGTCGTCTTTCATTACACTGAACCAGATACCCAGTATCAGCTTTTTGTTCCATTTTTTTTGTTTCTGGTTTTGCTAATTACACCGAAACTATCTCGCTGGCTGATCTATCGTCATGATTATCACATCCGGCGTAATATTCTTTTCCTGATTGATGTCATTGTCATTTCGGTGGTTTTGGCGGCGGTGCATCTGGACTTGGTCTTGTCCTTGCTGGGTCTGGTCGCAGTGCTCTATACCGCGATCAGCAATAAAATTTCATTTATGATGGCATCTCTAGCCAGCCTGATCGGGATTACGCTTTTTTATCTGGCCAATATTCTGGTCTTTGGGTTTAATAATTATTTCGAACCGACCAGCAGTGAGTTGACCGTTTTAGGCTTTATCTGTCTGATTACCTATTTTGGTGTCGGAAGTTTTTATCAAAGTGGTCGTGTGCAATACATGACCCAGAAAAAAGACCATTATTTCGAACAGATGAACCGTTATATGGAATTTGCCAATCAGCTGAGTCGCTATGCGCCCGTGCAGTTATGGCAATCCATTATGAAAGGTGAATCTGAAGCCAAAATTGAATATAAACGTAAAAAGTTGACGATCTTTTTCTCTGATATTCAAGGCTTTACAGAGCTATCTGAAACTCTGATTCCAGATGATTTAGCATTCCTGTTGAATGACTATCTTCGGCATATGACCGAAATCGCTAAAAATTATGAAGCGACTGTCGATAAATTCATGGGTGATGCCATCCTGATTTTCTTTGGTGATCCGAACTCCGAAGGTGTGGAACAGGATGCTAAGAACTGTATGGAAATGGCATTGGCGATGCGTCAGCAAATGAAATTGCTGCGGGAACGCTGGATTAAAATGGGTTATCCGCCACTGCATATCCGCATGGGGATTTCAACCGGTTATTGCCACGTAGGGAATTATGGGGCTACGCATCGTATGGCTTATACCATTGTAGGACGTGATGCCAATCTGGCAGCGCGTTTGCAAAGTGCAGCGGAAGTCGATGAAATCCTGATTTCGGAAGATACTCATAATCTGATCAAAGATGATTATCTTTGTGCACCGAAAAAGCCGATATTCTTGAAAGGCATTAAAGCACCTGTAAGAACCTGGCAGGTCATGGAAAAATATGCGTCTCAGAAAGTCGAGTATCAGCGCTGGTTTGATTATGAATATAAGGGCTTTCATTTATTACTGAATCTGGATGAAGTGCAAAACTTTGAATATCCCGAGCTGATTCATGTGCTGGAAAAAATGATTAAACGTATTGAAACTCAGCAGAAAATGACCAATTCACAAGGTATTGTCAAATTGAAGCTTGAGGATGAAGTAATTGAACACATTTAAAGTTCATGTAAATTTACTTTAATTGTTTCTTATAAAGAGAAAAAACCACGCCTGAGCGTGGTTTTTTATTTTAGCCTGCAACGAAAATCTTAGTGATTTTCTGACGCATGGTTAATGGTGTATTTTGGAATTTCAATTTCCAGATCTTCATCGTCCAGTTTAACCTGACAAGAAAGACGTGAATCAGGTTCTAAACCCCAGGCACGATCGAGTAAGTCAGCTTCAACATCATCCATTTCTTCCAGGCTGTCAAAACCTTTGCGTACCACTACATGGCAGGTGGTACACGCTGCTGACATATCGCAAGCATGTTCGATTTTAATGCCATTTTTTAGCAGGCTTTCGCAAAGATTGGCATTTTGTTCGACTTCAAACTCAGCACCTTCGGGGCAAATCTGCGCATGTGGAAGAACTTTAATACGTGGCATAGTCGTTACCTTAAATTAGTTTGAGTTTGACCAGTCGTCGAGTTTAGTGCCCTTAAGAGCTGCATCAATATGTTGATTCATACGTGCTGCTGCAAAAGCATCACTATGTATTTTAAGCTGTTCAACGGCAGATTCAATCGCTTTGATATCTGAACCCTGAAGCTGAGTTTCAAGTTGTGCTTGCGCAGTTTGCAGTGCTGCAAGTTGATCTTCAGTCAACAGACCGGCATCCGCTTTGAGTGCCTGAACCAGTGCTTCCAGCTCACGCTGTGCTTCCACTTTGGTTTCATTCAAATGACGAAGATTCTTATCTTCTTCAGCGAACTTATAACCGTCTAGCAACAGACGTTCAGTATCTTCACCCGATAAACCATAAGATGGTTTGATATCGATTTGAGCCGTCACGCCAGAGGTGGTTTCTTTGGCAGATACAGTCAGCAAGCCATCTGCATCGACCTGGAACGTCACTTCAATACGTGCCTGACCGGCAGTCATTGGTGGAATGCCATGCAGGACAAAACGCCCTAAACTACGGCAATGCTCAACCAGATCACGTTCACCTTGCACCACATGAATCAACATGGCAGTCTGGCCATCTTGATAAGTCGTAAATTCCTGACGACGAGCGACTGGAATCGCAGTATTACGCGAAATTAATCGTTCAACCAGTCCGCCCATGGTTTCAAGACCAAGAGACAGAGGCGTCACGTCTAATAGTAATGAGCCATCAGTTGAGTTGCCAATCAATTGGTTCGCAGTAATTGATGCGCCAATCGCAACCACTTCATCCGGGTTAATGGTGCAAAGCGGTTCTTGGTTGAACACTTCACGCACGGCTTTTTGTACCGCATAAGAACGGGTTGAGCCACCGACCAAAACGACATTTTGAATGTCATCCAGTTCAAGCTTGGCATCACGCATCACACGCTTACATACGCTGATGGTCTTATCCAAAGCAACTTTAATGATCTCTTCAAATGTCGGACGATCCAGCGTCAATACCTGATCCAGCAATTCGAGTTGAACTGAATCTGCATCAGACAAAGCTTCTTTGGCTTTGCGTGCCGCAACCACAAAATGTGCATATTCTGCATCATTTAAAGTGTCAATATTCAGTTGTTTTTTGGCCCATTTCAGGATCAACCGATCTAGGTCATCACCACCGAGAGCAGTATGACCACCGGTGGCCAAAACTTCAAACACACCTTGAGAGAAACGCAGAATCGAAACGTCAAAGGTACCACCTCCCAAGTCGTAGATCACATAGTTACGATCTGTACTTAAGTTGCTTTCCTGATCAAGACCATAAGCTACAGCAGCAGCGGTTGGCTCATTCAACAAACGTAAAACATTCAAGCCGGCAAGCTGGGCAGCATCACGGGTTGCCTGACGCTGTGCTTCATCGAAGTACGCCGGAACAGTAATCACTGCACCATTAACCGGATTTTGCAGACTGGCTTCAGCGCGGTCTTTCAACTGCTTTAAAATTTCTGCAGAAATCTCAACCGGAGTCTTACGGCCTTGCGCAGTTTCAAAAGCTGGCATTTCATTGGCTTCACCGACCAAGGCATAAGGGTGCTGGAATTTGATGTCAGCTTTCGAGCGACCCATAAAACGTTTTACAGAAACGATGGTGTTTTTAGGGTCAGTAGTAATGAAAGGCGCAGCTTCATTGCCGTATTGAGTTTGTTGTTCTGCATAATGCACGATAGAAGGAAGTAGCACACGACCTTGTTCGTCATTAAGTACTTTGGCTTTACCTGAAAGAACCGTGGCAACCAAAGAGTGGGTGGTGCCTAAATCGATACCAATCGCAATGCGGTGTTCATGTGGTGCACTTGATTGACCTGGTTCTGCAATTTGCAAGAGAGCCATAGTGTTACATCCTTTGCACGTTAAATATTAAATACTAAAAATTAGAAATCATCATCAAGATCAAAGCTGTCATCGTCCAGGAAGCGGTCTTCCGCTTTGTCGATATCGGCCATGACTTTAACGAAGAAGCGTAGTTTGCGCACTGTATCGCGTGCTTCGGCCCAGTCTTCATCCGCATAATCAATTTTGAACTCGCGAACCAAGCCCTCAATCCATTGCTGGACTTCGACTTTCAGTGAAGTTAAATCTTCAGCAGAAGTTGCATCGTCAAGTTGTTCACGAATTTCCAGAGCGTCCTGCAAGAATTCAAAATCACTGATCGACTGATCTAAGTGATAGTCCTGTTTCTTGAGAGACAATAAATACGCTGCACGGCTATCGACCGCTGACAAGACTTTAAATGCCTGATTGATATCACTTGATTTAATCAGAGCCTGATCTTTGTCTTCAGCTTTATCTGGGTGATATTGTTGCTGCAACTTTAAAAATTCAGTCTTTAAAGCCGCCAAATCAATATCGAGTGCTACAGGAAGGTTCAACAACTCAAAATGATTCATGGGAGATGGGATCCGCGATTAATGTGCAAAAATAACTGTATAAATGCAATTAAAACAGTGTGAAACACACTGTTTTAATGTCAAAAGAGAATAACTGCCGGGTTTATACAGTGAAGGATTCACCACAACCGCATTCGCCTTTTTTGTTGGGGTTGTTAAATTCGAAGCCTTCGTTCAAGCCGTTTTTAACATAGTCCATCTCCATACCTTCAAGATAAACCAGACTTTTCGGGTCAACGAATACTTTAACCCCAAACTGTTCAAAGGCTTGGTCATGTGCATCGACTTCATCGACGAACTCGAGCACATAGGCCAGACCAGAACAGCCTGAAGTTTTCACACCAACGCGAATGCCTTCACCCTTACCGCGATTTTTTAAATAATTGCTGATATGAGTTGCAGCATTTTCAGTTAAATGGA